>NZ_JBFFOE010000033.1:0-28508 GCF_041562875.1 Lutibacter sp.
AAATTGGAATGAATGTCCAAATTGCAAAAAGAGAATGAAAAAAGAAGGCTTAAACAATGCAGAAGAATTGCAAAGCTACTTCGTTAAGAGAATGGAGAAATTTATCAATTCAAAGGGGAAGAGACTTGTTGGCTGGGATGAAATTTTAGAAGGTGGTTTAGCACCTGATGCTACAGTAATGAGTTGGAGAGGTGTACAAGGTGGAATTGAAGCTGCTAAACAAGGGCATGATGTTGTAATGACACCTGGAACACATTGTTATTTTGATCATTATCAAGGTCCACAAAATGAAGAACCTATAGCAATTGGAGGATATACACCTTTAAGTAAAGTGTATGAATTTGACCCAATAGTTGAATCTATGAATGAAGAAGCAGCATCACATGTATTAGGAGGTCAGGCAAATTTATGGTCAGAGTATATTCCTACAGAAGAGCAATCTCAATATATGATTTATCCAAGAATAGCTGCTTTGGCAGAAACCGTTTGGAGTTCAAAAGAGTTGCGTAACTGGGATGATTTTTCTTCAAGAATTATAACAATGTTTAATCGATACGATTATTTAGGTATAAATTATGCGAAAAGCGCTTATTTGGTAACTGCAAATACAGCCATTAATTTAGAAAAGAAAGTTATGGAGGTTATCTTAAAAAATGAATTTTCAAATTCTGATATTCGATATACTTTAGATGGAAGCGAATTGAATAATTCATCTGAAAAATATATAAATCCAATTCAACTTTCAGAAACTACGACTATAAAAGCATCGTTATTTGAGAATGATAAGGCTATTGGAAAAGAGCTGAATAAAACCATTAAGTTTCATAAGGCAGTAGGTAAAATAGTTACATATAAAGAAATTTATAGCGATAGTTATAAAGGGGCTGGTGAATTTGGAATGGTAAACGCTTTGAGAGGAACGAAGAATTTTCATGATGGCCAATGGCAAGCTTGGCTGGGAAAGGATATGGAATTAACTATTGATTTAGAAGAAGAAACTTCTATTAGTGAAGTAACTGTTGGCTCGATTGAAAATCAAGGTCCAGGAATTTATTTTCCAATTCAAGTTACAGTTTTTATATCAAATGATGGTGAAAATTATCAAGAAGTTGGAAGTGTAAATAGAGATTATGCTAAAAATACAGCATCAGAACTTAAAGATTTTGTGATAGAATTTAAGGAACAAAATGCAAGATATGTAAAAGTAGTTGCAACAAATTTAAAAAAGACTCCTAATGGTGGAGATGTATGGTTATTTATTGATGAGATTTTAATTGATTAATAAATGAAGTATTTAAAAATTTTAGTAATACTTCTATTTATTGTTAACAATCAAGTCATTGGACAAGAGAACAAGTTAACAAAAGAAGAACGTTTAGAATGGTTTGAAGATGCCAAATTGGGAATTTTTATTCATTGGGGATATTATGGGGTAAAAGGAATTGGTGAATCGTGGTCCATGTATCATAAACAAATTTCCTATGAAGATTATATGTCTCAAGGTAATGATTTTACTGCTAAAAATTATAATCCTGAGACTTGGGCCAAACTATTCAAAAAAGTAGGCGCACGCTATGCTGTGTTAACCACGAAACATCATGATGGAGTGGCTTTATGGGATACCAAATTAAGCAAATTAAATGTAAAAGAAAAAACACAGGCTAAAAGAGATTTGGTACAACCGTTTGTTAACGCTTTAAGAAATGAAGGGTTAAAAGTAGGTTTATATTATTCTTTATGTGATTGGTCACATCCAGATTATGATGTGGTTTTTCCACGCCCAAATACAAAAAAAGACTATCCACAAATAGGACAAAAAAACCTGTCTAAATGGCAACGTTTTGTTAAATTCTACAAAGGTCAGTTGAAGGAATTGAGTGATGCCTATCAGCCAGATTTGTATTGGTTTGATGGAGATTGGGAAAAGTCAGCAGAGGAATGGAGAGCAGAGTCTTTAAAAGATTCTTTATTAGCTTGGAATCCTAAAACAATTGTGAATTCCAGATTAAAAACCTATGGGGATTATAGTACCCCAGAGCAAGGGATTCCGATAGTGAGACCAACAGGATCTTGGGAATTTTGTATAACTATGAATGATAGTTGGGGCTATTATCCTACCGATACAAACTACAAGCCAATTTCTCAAATCATAAGAACTTTTGTTGAAGTAATAGCTTCTGGTGGAAACCTTTTATTGAATATTGGCCCAAAGCCAGATGGTACATTTGCTAAGGAGCAGGAAGAACGCTTAGAAGCATTGGGAGAATGGATACATAAACATGACAAGGCTGTTTTTGGAACCAAGGCAGGTTTACCATATGGGCATTTTTATGGACCAACCCTGCTGAGTAAAGATGAAACAAAAATTTACTTGTGTTTGTTCGATACTCCAAATAATTATATTTCTCTAAAAGGAATTCAAAACAAAATTAAAAAAATTAAAATAGTTGGCTCTGATCAACAATTAGGTTTTGAGAGAAATGGAGGAGCTGTCTGGAATAATATTCCAGGCACATTAAGAATTGAGATACCAAAAAAAGAAAACCTAGATTCTAATGTAACTGTTATTGAAGTTGAATTAGAAAATCAATTAAAATTATATAGAGGACACGGAAACGCTGTTGAATTAAATTAACTTAATTATGAAAAAAACCAGTTTAAAAGTTGTTGCTACATTTTTAATAGTAACACTTACCGCTTGCACTAACGGAAATGAAACAAAGAAAGAATTAATTAAAGAAACTGTTAGTTACGTTGATTTGGTAAACCCATTGATGGGAACAGATTCCGATTATAGTTTGTCCAATGGAAATACGTATCCGGCGATTGCTACTCCTTGGGGAATGAACTTTTGGACTCCAATGACTTCAAAAATGGGAGATGGTTGGACTTACAAATATGATGCAACTAAGATTAGAGGAATCAAACAAACGCATCAACCGAGTCCGTGGATAAATGATTACGCGGCTTTTTCATTGATGGCTGTAACCGGAAATTTAAAGTTTCAGGAAGATGAGCGTGAATCTTGGTTTTCTCATAAAGCAGAAACCGTTAAACCTTATCATTATTCAGTTTACTTAGCTGATTATGATGTAAAGGCCGAAGTAACACCAACCGAAAGAGCTTCTCAATTTAAATTTACTTTTCCAGATTCAGATGAATCTTTCATCATATTAGATGCATTTTATAAAGGATCAATGGTGAAAATTATTCCTGAAGAACGCAAAATCATTGGGTATTGTAGAAACAATAGTGGAGGTGTTCCTGAAAATTTTCATAATTACTTTGTGGCTGAATTTGACAAGGATTTTGAAGTAAACCATACTTGGAATGATGGTTGGAAATTGATAGAGAATTCAACAGATAGTGAAGGAAATCACGTTGGAGCCATTATTGGTTTTAAAACAAAAAAGGGCGAAGTAGTTCATGTAAAAGTAGCGTCTTCATTTATAAGCCCAGAACAAGCCCAATTAAATTTATCTAGAGAAATTGGAACAGATACTTTTGAGCAAACAAAAGAAAAGGCAAAACAGGCTTGGGAAACGGAATTAAGCAGAATTCAAATTGAAGATGATAATTTAGATCATATTAAAACATTTTATTCTAGTTTGTACAGAGTGTTACTATTCCCAAGAAAATTTTATGAGTTTGATGCTAATAATGAAGTAGTGCATTATAGTCCATATAATGGGAAAGTATTATCTGGTTATATGTTTACAGATAACGGTTTTTGGGATACATTTAGAGCTGTTTTTCCATTCTTTAATATGATGTATCCAGAATTGAATGGAAAAATAATGAAAGGCTTGGCAAATACGTATAAAGAATCAGGTTGGTTGCCTGAATGGGCAAGTCCAGGTCATAGAGATTGTATGATTGGTTCAAATTCGGCCCCTATTATTTCAGATGCATTTTTGAAAGGCGTGAAAGATATGGATACAGAAGTATTGTTTGAAGCGATGCTTAAAAATGCAACAGTGGCTGAAGGAAGACCAGTAAACTCAGTAGGTAGAGCGGGATTGGATTTTTACAATACACTTGGTTATGTTCCATATAATGTCGGCATCAATGAAAATGCTGCCAGAACATTGGAGTATGCTTATGCCGATTTTACCATTGCAAAAATGGCTAAAAAATTAGGAAAAACGGAAATTGCTGAAAAATATTTTAAGCAATCTATGAATTATAAAAAGCTATTTGATCCTTCAACAAATTTAATGAGAGGGAAAAATAAAGAAGGAGATTTTCAAACACCCTTTAATCCTTTAAAATGGGGTGATGCATTTACAGAAGGAAATAGTTTACATTATACTTGGTCCGTTTTGCATGATGTTAAAGGATTGGTAGACTTGATGGGAGGTAAAGAAAAATTTGCGTCAAAATTAGATGAGGTTTTCGAAATGCCACCAAAATTTGATGATTCATATTATGGTCAAACAATTCATGAAATTAGAGAAATGCAGATTGTAAATATGGGTAATTATGCGCACGGTAATCAGCCAATTCAGCATATGATATATTTATATAATTATGCGAATGTACCTTACAAAGCACAGGCCAGAGTTAGAGAAGTACTTACAAAATTGTATGCGCCTACACCTGATGGGTATTGCGGAGATGAAGATAATGGACAAACTTCAGCTTGGTATGTGTTTAGTTCTTTAGGTTTTTATCCTGTAACTCCAGGAGCTGATGAGTATGTAATTGGAAGTCCGTTATTTAAAAAAGCAACCATTCATTTACAAAATGGAAATAAATTTACCATTAAGGCTAAAGATAATTCAGTGGAAAATTTTTATATACAATCTGCAAATTTAAATGGGAAAGACTATTCAAATAGTTATTTAAATTTTGAGGACATTCAAAAGGGAGGTGAATTGCAATTTAATTTAGGGAATACACCAAATAAAAACTGGGGAAGTAAGTTGGAAAATGTTCCATATTCATTAAGTAATGAACTAAATAATTAATCATATTTAAAAATTTAGAAATGAAAAAAGTAATAGTAGCATTAACTCTCATATTTTCAGCTCAATTATTTTCACAAGCTGTTTATGAAGATGAAAGATATGTTCCTGAAACCGATTCATTGGTACTTAAAAAATTAGACGAATGGCAGGGTAAAAAGTTTGGATTGTTAATGCATTGGGGAACCTATAGCCAGTGGGGAATTGTTGAGTCTTGGTCTTTGTGTCCAGAAGATTATGGATGGTGTGAACGAACAAAAGGAGCAAGTCCTGAAAATTATTTTGATTATAAAAAAGAATATGAAGGTCTTAAAAAAACATTCAATCCTGTAAAATTTAATCCTGAAGAATGGTCGAAAGCAGCTAAAAATGCAGGGATGAAATACATGGTATTTACAACAAAACATCATGACGGATTTTCAATGTTTGATTCAAAATATACCGATTATAAAGTAACAGATAAAGAGTGTGCATTTAGTAATAATGCTAAATCTAATATAACTAAAGAGATTTTTAATGCATTTAGAAATGAAAATTTATGGATTGGGGCTTATTTTTCTAAACCAGATTGGAATCATAAAAATTATTGGGATCCCTATTTTCCTCCATTGGATAGAAATGTAAATTATAATCCTGAATTATATCCTGAAAAATGGCAAAAATATGTGGACTTTACGCATAATCAAATTATGGAATTAATGACAGATTATGGCAAAGTAGACATTTTATGGTTAGATGGAGGTTGGGTTGCAAAAACATCTCAAGAAGAAATTAACGATTTTTATTACAATAAAATTAAAACCAATAAAGGAGGGTTTCTTAAAAGTAGAATTGTAAACCAAGATATTAAAATGGATGAATTGGTTGTAAAAGTACGCCAAAAGCAACCAGGTTTAATTGTTGTTGATAGGGCTGTACACGGTAAAAATCAAAATTACTTAACACCAGAAAATAGAGTTCCAGAAAAAACATTGCCTTATCCTTGGGAATCTTGTATTATTTCAGGTGGAGGTTGGTCATACACACCAGATGCAAAATATATGACAGGAAGGGAAGGTATTCATATGTTAATTGATGTAGTTGCAAAAGGAGGAAATTTATTATTAAATATAGCACCTAGCCCAGAAGGCGATTGGCAGCAAGGAGCGTATGATTTATTAGAAGAATATGGAGCTTGGATGAAAGTAAATAGTGCAGCTATTTACAATACAAAACCAATTGCCCCTTTTAAAGAAAATAATATCTGTATGACCCAAAATAAAGAAGGCAATGTGTTTTTATTTTACATGGCTGAAGAAGGAGAAAATCAAATTCCTTCAGAATTTATTGTAAAATCAATCAATCCTAAAAAAGGTACTAAAATTAGTCTGTTAGGTTCAAATTATCAATTGAAATGGGAGAAATTAGAGACAGGATTTAAAGTGGTTATCCCAGAAAATTTAAGAAATAATTTACCGTCAAAGTACGCTTACACATTAAAAATTGAAGCTGTAAATCAATAATTAAACCTATGTTTTTAAATAGAAATAGAGTAATTCGGTTAAAATATATTTTATTAATGTTGGTTTTTTTAAGTTGCTCAATTTTTTACGGACAGCAACCAGCAGATTATGTAAATCCATTTATAGGAACCTCTAATTTTGGAGCAACTTATCCTGGACCGATTGCACCAAGAGGAATGGCAAGTATTAGTCCGTTTAATGTTGCAGGCCCACAAAACTTACCTTTAGAAAAAGATAGCCGTTGGTTGTCAAATCCATATGTTCATGAAAACACTTTTTTAACAGGTTTTAGCCAGGTTAATTTGAGTGGAGTAGGTTGTCCAGATTTGGGTGTGCTTTTGTTAATGCCAACAACTGGAGAAGTTGAAACTAACCATTTAAAATATGGGTCAACATATTCTAATGAAGTTGCAAAAGCTGGTTATTACAGCAATGAAATCGATAAATACAATATTAAAGCAGAGTTTACAGCATCAAAAAGAGTAGGTGTTAGCAAGTTTACATTTCCAAAGGGACCGTCTAATATTTTATTAAATTTAGGGTTGGGTTTAACAAATGAAGAAGGTGCAATGGTAAAAGTTATTTCAGCAACAGAAATAGAAGGAATGCGTACTGTTGGATCTTTCTGTTATAATAGCCCTGAAGATGCTTATCCAGTTTATTTTGTTGCAAAATTTTCTAAACCAGCTGATAATTTTGGGGTATGGAAAAAACCGACGAAGTATACTGGTGTTGAAGCTCAATGGATGGGATACAACGGAAAAACTCGTTTAATGGAGAATGCTACAAAAATGGTTGTGGGTGATAGTATTGGAACCTACTTCAGTTATAAATTTGATAAAGAAACAAGTGTTGAAGTTAAAATAGGTGTTTCATATGTAAGTATTGAAAATGCACGTGAAAATTTAGAAAAAGAAACTTTGGATAAATCTTTCGAAACTATTTACAAAGAAACTTATGATGAATGGAATAAATTACTTTCAAGAATTAAAGTTGAAGGTGGATCAAAAGAAGATAAAACTATTTTTTATACAGCTTTATATCATACCTTAATTCATCCAAATATATTAAACGATTTTAATGGAGAATTTCCTGAAATTAAAACTGGTAAAATTGGAAAAACTGAAGGAACTCGTTACACCGTATTCTCATTATGGGATACCTATAGAAATCTACATCAATTGATGTCTTTGGTATATCCTGAACAACAGTCAGATATGATTAAAAGTATGCTGGATATGTATGATGAAAACGGATGGTTGCCAAAATGGGAATTAAATTCTACTGAGACGTTTACAATGGTTGGTGATCCTGCTAGTATTGTAATAACAGATACTTATTTAAAGGGAATTAAAGATTTTGATATTGAAAAAGCATATGAAGCAATGTTAAAAAGTGCTGATCAACTTGAAAATAATCCATTAAGACCAGGATTAAGAAATTATATCAAAAAAGGATATCTAACAACTGATAGTAGTGGTTCAGTATCAATCACAGAAGAATACAATGCAGCAGATTTTTCAATTTCCGTATTAGCAAAAGAATTAGGAAAAATGGAAGATTATAAAAGATTTAAGAATCGATCTATATCTTACAGAAAACTATTTGATGAAAATTTAAACTTATTGAGACCACGTACTTCTGATGGGAAGTGGTACAAGCCTTTTGATCCTGAAGCTGGTGCTAATTTTACTGAGAATATTGGATTTATTGAAGGTAATGCTTGGCAATATGCATTTATGGTTCTTCACGATATTGAAGGATTAATCAAATTAATGGGAGGCAAAAAAGCATTTTCTGAACAATTACAAAAAGTGTTTGATAAAAGTAAATTTGATATGGCTAATGAACCAGATATAGCATACCCTTATTTATTTAATTATATAAAAGGGGAAGAATGGCGAAGTCAAAAATTAGTTAAAGAATTACTAAAAAAATACTTCAAGAACACCCCAGATGGAATTCCGGGAAATGATGATACAGGTACTATGTCTGCTTGGTTGGTATATTCAATGATGGGGATTTATCCAATTTCTCCTGGAGAAACAAAGTATGCTATTACAGCCCCAATGTTTGATAAAATTACGATTAAATTGAATCGTAAATATTACAAACAAAAAGAATTGGTTATTGAGAGATTTGGAAGCGAAAGTGGAATTATTAATAAAATCTTACTAAACGGTAAAAAGCAAACTAGCTATTTCATTAACCACAATAACTTGGTGAATGGCCAATCCCTTCAGGTAATTCAAGATTAACCTATATTTCATAAAACCATGTATCATGACAACAAGAATTTTAACACTATTACTAACAGTATTTTCTCTTACCACTAGTATTTCACAAGAAGAATTAAGTTGTAGTGTATTTAAAAATCAACCAATAAATTTTGGTGGAGAAAAGGGGATGGATAGTGAAGTTATTCGATTACAGGAAGGTCGTATTATTTATAAAAAAGTGACTGTTCCAAAATTTTCAAGAGGGACAGATGTTAAAATTAAGTTATCACTGCGCTCTAATGGAGATCGCTGGGATAAATCAGGTTCGTGTTTTATTGTAACCAATCCTGATGATATTTCAATAATCAATGTTTCTGAAGGTAAAAAAGAATTCCCTACTGAATCAACTATTAATAAAAAATTTAAAGGTGTAAAATCAACAGAGACGTATAAACCGGTTGTTGAATTATTGCGTTTTATGACACCTTTTGGAGTAGGATTTTATAGTAATAATAAAGGAAAGCATAGAAAGCCAGTCTATATTCCTAAATGGGAAAAAGAAGTGGTTTGGGAGGGAGATATATCTCATTTGAATAGTTTAGTTACCAATACTTTTTATATTGGGGTTTGGATTGATTCTTGGACAAAAGAAGGATATGAAGTAGATTTAAGTCTTGTTTATTCTAACCGTCCGAGAGCTACATTTAAAGTGAAATCATTGGTAAATGCAATTCCATATGTTAACGGTCAATCTTTACCAGATTTTTTTGCAAATATTTCTTTAGAGCAGGCATTTAATTTTCCTAAAAACGCTAAAAATGTAAAGTTATATTATACAACTACAGGTCATGGTGGACATGAAGGTGGAGATGAGTTTATTAAAATTAGAAATAGCGTTTTTGTTGATAATAAACAGGTTTTAGATACTATTCCTTGGCGAGATGATTGCGCTTCTTTTAGGCGATTTAATCCAACTTCAGGGGTTTGGCTTAAAAAAGATTCAGCTTCATATATAGATTTTGAAGCTAAAGCATACAAAGTAAAAGAAATTGAGGAGCGCATTGCTTCTTCAGATCTTTCACGATCTAACTGGTGCCCAGGCTCACACGTTAAACCATTTGTTGTTGATTTGGGAGATTTAAAAACAGGAAAACATACATTAAAAATTTCTATACCAGCAACAGAAGCAAATGAGGACAAGTTAAACCATTGGTTGGTAACAGCTTATATTACGTATGAAGAGTAGATTTTTTAAATTTGCTAAAAATAATTAAATGTGAATTTATTTAAATTAATTAATTAGAGTTGTAACAATGAAGAAACTAGCAACGTTTTTGTGGATTGTTTTGGCAGTATTTTGTCATGGAAATGCGCAAAGTATAAAATATCCTTATCAAAATTCTAAATTATCTGTTGAGGAAAGAGTAAAAGATTTACTAGGTAGAATGAGTTTGGAAGAAAAAGTTCGCCAAATGGATATGTATAAAGGAGGAGAATTCAAGAATGATGAGGATTTTTCTAAAACTAAAACAAATGATTTAATTGGAAATCTTGGAGTTGGTGCAATCCATGATATTTATCCTCGTTCAGCAAAAATGATAAATAACTTACAAGGAAATGTAATTAATAGTAACAGATGGGGAATTCCGGCGCTTATTATGTGTGAAATGCTTCATGGATACTTTGGGGAAGGCAGCACAGCATTTCCTATGAGTATAGGGCTTGGTGCTACTTGGGACACTGCATTAATAAATAAAGTTGGAACTGTGATTGGTACAGAAGCGAGGGCCCATGGAGTTCATTTTGGACTAGGTCCGGTGCTTGGAGTGGGACGCGAACCTCGTTGGGGAAGAGTCGCTGAAACATTCAGTGAGGATGCTTATTTAGCGAGTGAAATTGGATTGGCAATGATAACAGGAATGCAAGGAGATACATTGGCTTCGGATAAAGCAATAATCGCAGAACCAAAGCATTTTGCAGTTCATAGTTACCCACAAGGTGGAAGTAATTCTTCTCCAGTAATTGTAGGAGAACGCACTGCTCGTGAAGATTTTTTACCAGTATTTGAAAAAGCGTATACTAAAGGTGGAGCGTTAGGGGCTATGTGTGCTTATTCTGAATTAGACGGAATTCCTTGCGCTGCAAATGAATGGCTTTTAACGGATGTGCTAAGAAAAGAGTGGGGTTTTAAAGGGATTGTAGTTTCAGATTTAGGGGCTATAAAATATATTCAAACAAATCATTATGCAGCAGATTCTCCTAAAGAGAGTATTCGGCAGGCAGTAATTGCAGGGGTTGATATGCAGTTTTATGATTTTTCAAATGAGTTTTGGCAGAAAACTCTTGTAGAACTTGTTGATGAAGGGAAATTAACAATGGAGGTTATAAATCGTGCTGCTGGTGGGGTTTTAAGACTTAAATTCTTACTTGGATTATTTGAAAATCCATATACTGATGAAAACTTAATTAAAGAGAGGTTTCATTCAAAAGAGAATCAAGATATAGCCTTAGAAGCGGGTCATAAATCAATTTGTTTATTGAAAAACGAAAATAATATTTTACCTCTTGATAAAAGCATAAAAAAAATTGCTGTTATAGGTCCAAATTCAAATGTCTCTCGGTTAGGTGGATACTCCGTGAAGAATAAAATAGCAACAACTGTTTTAGATGGGATAAAACAAGTTGTAGGACCAGATACAAGCGTTTCATACGAAGAGGGAGTTGCGTTAGTTGTTAAAGGCCAAGTAATTCCTTCGTCTTGCTTACTTACTCCTGATGAATTAACAAATGGATTAAAAGGAGAGTATTTTAATAATATGAAATTAGAGGGGGAACCTGTATTAACTCGAATAGACAATAAGCTAGAGTTCGATTGGCCATGGTCTCCTGGAGATGGAGTAAATGATGATGAAATTTCTATTCGTTGGACAGGTTTTATAAAGCCAACAACCACATTTGATGGTTGGATTGGGTTAAGTTCTGATGATGGGATAAGAATGTGGATTGATAACAATCTTGTTATTGATAATTGGAAAAAAGGAGGGACTAATATTATTACAACCCCAATGAATATTAAAGCCGGGAAAAAATATAAAATCCGCATAGAAATGTGGGAAGGTGGATGGGGAGCAAGAGCTCATTTGCGTTGGAATTTAGAGAAAGTAAATTTTCAACCAGCTATAGATATTGCTAAAAATGCAGATGTTGCAATTGTAGTTTTAGGTGAATCTAGAGAACTTGTAGAAGAAAATAGAGATGTGGCTACGCTAGATTTGCACGGTGAACAAGAAAATCTTATCAAAGCAATTCAACAAACAGGAACTCCTGTAATTTGTGTTTTATTAAATGGTCGTCCGCTTTCAATAAATTGGATTAATGATAATGTTCCTGTAATTGTGGAAGGTTGGTTTCCTGGAGAAGCTGGTGGAAAAGCTATTGCAGATGTTTTGTTTGGAAATTATAATCCAGCAGGAAGACTGCCAATTACTTTCCCTAAATCTGTTGGGCAGTTACCTATCTACTATAACCAAAAGCCATCAGCTATTCATAGATATGTTGCCGAAAGTGAAAATCCACTATATACTTTTGGATTTGGATTAAGCTATACAAAATTTGAATATTCAAATCTTTCGATAAGTGAGAATAAAATAAATATTGGTGGTGAAATTAAGGTTAGTGTCAATGTGAAAAATATAGGTGATTTTGATGGAGACGAAGTTGTTCAACTTTATATTAATGATATCTATAGTAGCGTAACAACACCCCAAAAAACATTAAAAGGGTTTAAAAGAGTTAATATTAAAAAAGGAGTAACAAAAATGGTTGAGTTTGTATTAACTTCAGAAGAGTTAGCTATTTGGAATAGAAAAATGGAAAGAGTTGTTGAGCCAGGAGAATTTGAAGTGATGATTGGTGGAAATTCGTTGGATGTACAAAAAATAAAGTTTGAAGTACTAAATTAATTCTACTTTTTGATTTTTGGTTAATGAACAATTAAATAGGTAATTAGTTTAAAATTTAGAAATATGAATCAATTAATAAAACAGCTTATAAAACCTCATAAGGTCTTAAAATTTACTTTCTCATTTTTAATAATTGCTATAATATCATGTGCTCCCAATAATAAATTGGAGTTAACAAATAAAGGTGCTTCAAATTATGAAATTGTAATTGCTAAAAATTCTTCAACAACTATAAAATATGCATCAGAAGAATTACAAAACTATATTAAAAAAATTTCAACAGTTAAAATCCCAATAGTAACAGAGGAAAATCAAACAGAAGCTAAACACAAACTTTTTGTTCAAATTGCAACGTTTGATAAAAATCAAATTAAAATTAATTCAGAAGCTGAAAATATATTTATCAGTGGAGGTTCAGAATTAGCTGTAAAAAATGCGGTTTATGAGTTTTTGGAAATATATCTAAATTGTAAATGGTATGCACCTAATGTTGAAGAAATTCCAATTTTAAAAACGATTGTTTTAGATAAAAATATAAATTTCGAATACACACCAAATGTTACGACAAGAACAGTGCATTCTAAATTATTTTATGAAAACCCCGCCTTTGCAGATAAGCACAAAGTAACAGCAGAAGCATTTCCATATTACGTTCCTTCAGCTAGAGTGCATACTTTTAATAAGTTTTTACCAGAGGAAGTTTATTATAAAGAACATCCAGAATATTTTGCTTTAAGAAGTAATAAGAGGTTACCAACTCAATTGTGTTTAACAAATAATAATGTTTATCAAATAGTAAAAGATTCTGTAGCTTCCTTGTTTAAACAATTTCCTGAAGCTACTGTTATTTCTGTAAGCCAAAATGATAATCAACAATATTGCCAATGTAATAAATGTAGTGAGATTGATAGTTTAGAAGGAGGTTCATCTGGAACAATAATCCAGTTTATAAATAAAATAGCAGCAGATTTTCCTGATAAAACAATTTCAACGTTAGCATATCAATACACGCGAAAACCTTCAAAAACAAAACCTTTAAGCAATGTTTTAATTACACTATGCTCAATTGAATGTGATAGAAGTGCACCAATTGAAGAAAAATGTACTGATTTTGCTGAAGATTTAAAAGGTTGGAAACAAATTACAAAAAACATTAGAATTTGGGATTATACAACTCAATTTACCAATTTTTTAGCACCGTTTCCAAATATATACACCTTACAACCAAACATTCAATTTTTTAGTGATAACAACGCAAAATGGATTTTTGAGCAACACAGTCATAACCCTAGTGAATTATTTGAATTACGCTCCTATGTTACTGCAAAATTACTCTGGAATCCTAATTTAAACATAGAGGAAATAATTACGGAATTCACCAATGGTTATTATGAAGAGGCAGGTGTTTATGTGAAAAAATACATTGATTTAGTTCATCAAAAAATAAAAGAAGATCCTGATTTTTTTCTCTTTTTATATGGAGATCCTTCACAAGCATTTGATTCCTTTTTAAATCCGGAATTATTAAAACAATATGATGAATTTTTTAATAAAGCTAAAAAAATAGTTACAAATAAACCATTGATTTTAAAACGAGTTAAAGAAGCTCATATAAGCATAGACTATGCTATTTTAGAAGCTTGTAAAAAGAATTTATCTAAAGAATTTAGTATGGTATTGTTAGATGATAATGGAAATAAAAGTATAAATGAAGCAGTTGTAAAACGATTAGATAATTTTTATAATACATGTATCAATGCAAATATTACTTTAATGAATGAAATGGGATTCAGTGTTGAAGAGTATTATATAAATTATAAAAAAACTATGGATGTTGCAACACAGTCAAATAAAGCCTTTGGTAAAAAGGTGACATTACTATCAAAAGCTAAAAAATATGCGAATGAAGATCCTCAAACCTTAACGGATGGTGCTTTAGGAGGTAATAGTTTTTACGCCAATTGGTTAGGTTTTGAAGGGAATAATTTAGAGGTTGTAATAGATTTAGAAGCAAGCGAATCTATAAGTTCTATAACAACTGCATTTTTACAAGTAACTAATCATGTGGTGTTTTTTCCTGAAAGTGTAACCTATTTTTATTCAAATGATAATAAAACATTTAAAAAACTAGGGTTAATTAGTAACGATATGCCACTTATTAAATCTAGTAAGGTAAATGATATCAAATATTTCGACTTAAATTTTTCTACAGTGAATGCTCGCTATATTAAAGTAATTGGAGAAAACATGATTGAACCACCTTATTGGCATCATGCAGCAGGAACGCCTGCTTGGATTTTTGCAGATGAAGTGATTGTGAATTGAATTAATATTTATAAAATTAAAAGTATTGTTGAGTAAAAAATTTAATAAAATAATGAAAAAAATAATTTACACATTAACCTTGTTTCTATTATTAATTTCTTGTTTACAGCAAGGTATAAAACCTCTAACTAAATATGTAGACCCAATGATTGGCACAGATGCCCACGGGCATACATTTCCAGGGGCTACAACTCCTTTTGGCATGGTACAATTAAGCCCTTCAAACGATTTTAAAAACTGGGATTGGTGTGCAGGATACCATTATTCAGATTCAATAATTAAAGGTTTTGCTCACAATCACATTAGTGGAGCAGGCTTGTCTGGTTTAGGAGATATTTTAATTATGCCAACAATGGGTAAGAAAACGACTAAATCGGGTACTGATGAATTAGTTGATTTGAGTTATCGATCTCGCTTTTCTCATAATACTGAAAGTGCAAGAGCTGGTTATTATGCAGTAACTTTAGAGGATTATAATATTAATGTAGAATTAACAGCCACAACAAGGGTTGGTTTTCATAAATATACTTTTAATACAGCAGGCGAAGTAGACATTGTTATTGATCCTACTCATGCTGTTATGGAAAAGGCCTCAGAAACATCAATTGAAATAATATCAGATACTGAAATTAGAGGATTTAAACAAATTGTAATGGGGTTAAACAAAAATAGATACGCTTATTTTAGCGCAAAATTTTCTAAACCTTTTGTAAGTACAACTATAACCAATAATGATATTCCAATTGAAGTTGATAAACTTACAGCTGCAAAAGCTAAAGGTTTTGTAACTTTTAATGTTGAAAAAGGGGAGGCAATTGAAATTTCAGTAACCTTATCTGCCGTAGATTATACTGGAGTTGAAAAAAATTATAAAGCTGAAGCAGAAGGAAAATCCTTTGCAGATGTTTTAAAGGAAACAACAAGTACTTGGGATCAAGTTTTAAATAAAATTGTTATAAATGACTTAAGTTCAGATGCAAAAAAAAGAACTTTTTATACTGCAATTTATCACTCCTTTATATCACCTAATATTATTTCTGATGTTGATGGTCGATATGTTGTTGAAGGGAAAACGTATCCTTCTAACATAGTTCAATACAGTAACTATTCTACCTGGGATACTTATAGAGCTGAACATCCTTTATTGACAATAATTGATCAAGAATCAACTTCTAAAATGGTGAATAGTTTAATCTCTCGTGATACACAGGTAGGTATTGGACAACCTGTTTGGGAACTTGTAGGGTATGATAACGCATGTATGATTGGTTATACTACATCTTCTGTAATTGGTGATGCAGTGTTAAAGGATATACAAGGAATTAATAAAGAAGAAGCGTTTTACTCTATGTACAAATCTGCTTTTGATCTTTCAAAGCATAGCGCCGTTTATGATGTAAGTGGACTTGAAGATTATATAAATTATGGGTATGTAACTGCTGAAACTGGATCTTCTGTTTCAAAAACAACGGAATATAATTATCATGATTTTGTAATAGCTAGAGTCGCTGAAAAACTCGGTAAAACAGCAGAAGCTGAAGAATTTTATGATAGAAGTTTTGGTTACCGTGGATTATTCAATAAAGATAATGGGTATTTATACCCTGTGTTTAGTAATGGAGATATGAGGTCATTAGATTTGACTACTTGGGATAATTTAATAACTAATTATATTTCAGGAAACATTTGGGCTTATTCGGCTTACACTCCTCATGATATGATGGGAATAATTCAATTACATGGCGGAAAAGAAGAATATGCAGCTTGGTTAGATAAAGTGTTTTTAGATACCACGGTATTGGGTGGTGCGCAGCATGTAGATATTTCTGGATTTATAGGTAAATATGGTCATGGTGATGAACCTGGTCATCAAATGCCATATTTGTATAATTATGTAGGGCAACCATGGAAAGGTCAAAAATATATCAATGAAGTTGTTAGTACCATGTATTCAGATAAACCAGATGGAATGATTAATAATGAAGATTTAGGTCAAATGTCTGCTTGGTATATTTTTAGTACACTTGGTTTTTACCCTGTATCACCAGCGGATTTAAGTTATCAATTGGGGGCACCTTACCATGAATCAGCTACGTTAAATTTAGAAAATGGAAATATGTTTATTGTAAATGCGATAAATCTTTCCGATGAAAATTTTTATGTTCAATCTGTAAAATTAAATGGAATAGAATATGATAAATCATATATTAATCATGAGGATATAATGAATGGGGGGATTTTAGAATTTACCATGGGAAATACACCAAATAAAAATTATGGGTCTAAAGATAGTAGTACCTCTATTGGTGAAGTTATAGGAGAAGCTAATATATTATCAAAAGCAACCGCATCACCTTATGATATTAATCCTTCCTATTTCTTTTCGAATAGCCATATAGCGCAACTTAAAAGCAATGATAAAGGAGTTGAAATTCATTATACAACAGATGGATCTATGCCTACACTTAAATCAACAAAATTTGTAAACCCTATAATCATAAAAGAAAACTGTACTTTAAAAGCAATAGCTGTTAAAGAAGGGTTAAATCCTAGTAAAGTATATGAAAAGCCTATTTTTAAAAGTGTTTTTCCTTTGTTAAAAAAAGGATACCCCAAGGTAGTGATGAATAATTGGTCAGAACCAAATTATGGAAAATCTGATGGAAGTATGCTTTTTGATGAAATTACAGGATCTAGTAGTTATGGTGATGCAAAATGGACGGGAATGAAAGAAGTTATTGATGTAGATTTAGATTTAGGAACAAATCAGACAATATCAAATGTTTCTATAGGGGTGTTAAATGATATAGGAACATGGATTTTTCCAGCAGCATCTATTCAGATTTATGGAGCTGTTTCAAAAGAAAACTTAAAACTTATTGGAGAAAAATCTTTTGAAGCTAAAAAAGGATTTGATAAAGAGGTGATTCGTAAAATTTTACAATTAGAAAAAGGAAATTACAGATACCTTAAAGCTGTGATAATACCATTTGGTGTAGCTCCAGAATGGCACGCTGCAGCGGGTAACAAAGTTTGGTTATTTGTTGATGAAATTATTTTTTATTAGATCAACGAAGAAAAATGTATAAGAGATGAGCAAAATACTAATAGTATTTTTAGGGATGTTAATTTTGTTTTCATGCAAACAAAAAAAACTGCATTGAAGAAAATCAAAAAGTAAAAGATATAGAATTAACAAAACTTCAAGAGGAAGTCAAATTAGAAACTTTATACTCTTGGAATGATTTTAAAAAAATATGCTTTGCGGCATGATGTGTTATTACCATTGTCAAAAAAATCTTTTGATTGGTATGAAGAGTCTTTAGGTATTTCGCCTATTGATGCTTACAGTACTTTAAAAGTAATGGGTTTTGAAAGAGAAGCTAAAGAAATTGAAAAATATGCTTCAGCAATGGATTGGGATAAAGACCTTTATGTAAAATTTTTGAGGTAAACATTAGTATTTAGAGTATAATTCAAGGAATAAAATAATTATTAATTAAGTAGTTTTTATGAAATTAAAGTATAGTATAATAGTTAGTGTTTTTTTAATTTTTTTTAGTAGTTGTAAAAATAAAAATTCATTAACTGTTAATTCTCCGAATAATCAAATTAGTGTTATTTTTAATTCTAATAATGAAGTAATAAACTATTCAATAGCATACAAAGATTCTGTACTAATTAAGCCATCAAAATTAGGTTTTCAGTTTAAAGGAATGCAACCTTTAGAAAAGAATCTTGTAATAAGTGATTTTAAATATTCAAACTCGAACACTACCTGGACTCAAGTATGGGGAGAAAATGAAGAAATAATTGATAATTATAATAAATTATTCATTTCACTTCAAGAGAAAGAGGGGCTAAAGCGTAAAATTAATATTGTATTTAAGTTGTATAATGACGGTGTTGGTTTTAGATATGAAATTCCAACCCAAAAAAATATTGACAGTATATATATATCTAATGAATTAACTGAGTTTAATTTTGTAAAGAATCATAGTGCTTGGTTTATTCCTGCAAATTTTGATTCATATGAAACGTTGTACAAAAATGAACTTCTATCTGAAGTTCCTTCAGCAAATACTCCAATAACATTTGAAACAAAAGACGGAAATTTTATTAGTATTCACGAAGCAAACCTGACTAATTATGCAGGAATGACTTTGAATAAAAATTCAGAGGATAACTTATCTTTTGAAGCTAATTTAGTGCCATGGCCAAATGGTGTTAAAGTAAAAACAAAGACTCCGATGCAATCGCCTTGGCGTACGATTCAAATAACGGATAAAGCAGAAAAGTTGGTAGCGTCAAATTTAATTTTGAATCTGAATGAACCAAATAAGATTGAAGATACTTCATGGATAGAACCAATGAAATATATTGGGATTTGGTGGGGAATGCATTTAGGAACACAGACTTGGACTTTAGGAAATAGGCATGGAGCAAACACAGTTGAAACTAAAAAGTATATCAACTTTGCTTCTGAGCATAATATTTCAGGTGTCTTAGTTGAAGGATGGAATACAGGCTGGGAAAATTGGGGAAAAAAAGATGCCTTTGATTTTGTTACACCGTACGAAGATTTTGATTTAGAAGAAATTACTAAATATGCAACTTCAAAAAATATAGAATTTATTGGCCATGTTGAAACTGGAGGGGCAGCACAATCATTTGAAACTAATCTTGATAAGATTTTTTCAATGTATCATAATTTAGGTGTGAAAACGGTAAAAACTGGTTATGCTGGGGGTATTCAAACAATAGGGCAATATCATCATGGACAATTTATGGTAAATCATTATAGAAATGTTGTGAAACAAGCTGCGAAGTATCAAATAATGATTGATGCCCATGAACCGATAAAACCAACTGGAATTAGAAGAGCCTATCCTAATATGATGACTCGTGAAGGTACAAGAGGAATGGAATGGAACGCTTGGAGTTCAGGAAACCCACCTGAACATCATACTATTTTACCTTTTACCAGAGGGCTTGCAGGTCCAATAGATTACACACCTGGAACGTTCGATATTTTGTTTAAAAATGCTAAAAACAGAGTAAAATGGAATGGATTAGATGATGGAACTTCACGTGTAAATACAACTTTAGCTAAACAATTAGCGCTATTTATAGTATTATATAGTCCGCTTCAAATGGCTTCGGATTTAATTGAAAATTATGAAAATCAGCCTGCGTTTAAATTCATTGAAGATTTAGCAACGGATTGGGAAACTTCAAGAGTACTAAATGGAAAAATAGGAGATTATATTACAATTGTAAGAAAAGACAAAAAAAGTGCTAATTGGTTTTTAGGATGTATTACAGACGAAAATGAAAAAAAATTAGAAATTAAATTGACTTTTTTAGATGTTAATAAAAAATATTTAGCTGAAATGTATGCTGACGGACAAACGGCAGATTGGAAAATAAATCCACAAGAAATTAAGATAAGTTCAATAGAAGTAGATTCCAAAACAATTCTAAATTTAAAATTAGCTCCAGGTGGAGGTCAGGCAATAAAGTTCACACCTTTAAATTAATAAAAATGAAAAAAATCAGTATATTATTCCTTACGGTAATTATAATTTCTTGTTCTTCAGAAAATGAAGTTTTTAATATAATGACTTATAATATATGTTATGACAATCCAAATGATGGTGAAAATCAATGGGCCAATAGAAAAGAATTTCTAGTTGATCAAATAACATATAATGAAGTTGATATTTTCGGAATTCAAGAAGGATTACATCATCAAGTAGTGTATTTGACTGAAAATTTTAAAGATTATAGTTATGTTGGAGTAGGAAGAGATGATGGTAAAGAAAAAGGTGAATACAGTGCTATTTTTTACAATTCAAAAAAGTTTAAAGTAATAGATAGCAACACATTTTGGTTGTCAGAAACGCCAAATAAAATTTCTATTGGTTGGGATGCTTCAATGGAACGTATTTGTACCTATGCTGAATTTGAAAGTGTTAATTCAAAGCAACATTTTTTGGTATTTAACACGCATTTTGATCATATTGGAGATGTTGCTAGATTAGAAAGTTCAAAATTGATTTATAGTAAAATAAAAAAAATTAACTCTAAAAATTTACCAATTTTTGTAATGGGTGATTTTAATTTATTACCATCAAGTGAACCTATTCAATACTTGTCTAAAAAATTAAATGATTCCAAAGAAGTTAGTTTATTAAAACCGTTTGGACCAATAGGCACATTTAATGGTTTCAAATTTCACGAACCTGTTAGAGACAGAATCGATTATATTTTTACGAACAATGAAAAAGTTCGAGTGAATAAATATGCAATTATTAGTGATTCAAAGGATTGTAAATATCCGTCAGATCACTTACCAGTTGTAATTGAAGTACAATTTAAATAAATCTCTCAAAATGAAAAGAAGAAATTTTTTAGTTCAAAGTTCATTGTTTACTGCTGGAGCTTTAGCAATGCCTCAAAATATTGTTGCAGCATCACAAGATAAATTTATAAGTAAACGCCCTTCTTTAGCAGATAGAAAATTTGTAAGTGAGGAGGTTGAAAATGTGATAAAAAAAGTAAAGTTGGTTATTAGAGATGAAGAGATTGCTTGGCTTTTTGAAAATTGTTTTCCAAATACATTAGATACTACAATTGATTATGAAATTATTGATGGGAATCCTGATACGTTTGTAATTACGGGTGACATTGATGCAATGTGGTTAAGAGATTCTACTGCTCAAGTTTGGCCTTATATGTCATTAATTTCAAAAGATGAAAAACTAAAAAATCTTGTAAAAGGATTGATTAACAGACAAGTGAAATGTGTGTTACTTGATTCCTATGCAAATGCATTTTATAAGGATAAAACGAAAATTTCTCACTGGAAAAGTGATCAAACTCAAATGCTACCAGGTATTCATGAGCGTAAATGGGAAATAGATTCGCTATGCTATGTTGTTCGATTGGCAAATGAATATTATCAAATTACGAAGGATGATTCTATTTTTGATGAAGACTGGGATAATGCAATGCGTTTAATTGTAAAAACCTTTAAAACTGAGCAGCGAAAAAATAATGAATCAGATTATTATTTTAGTAGAAGCACTACTTCGGTAATTGATTCTCCTCCTTTTGGTGGAACTGGAAGACCTGTCAAGGCAAACGGATTAATATGCTCAATGTTTAGACCATCTGATGATTCTACAATGTACCCTTATTTAATTCCTTCAAATATTTTTGCTTTATTATCATTAAATCAATTATCAATAATTTATAGAAATGTATTAGATGAAAATGAGTTTGCAACGATTTGTGAAGAAATGTCAGAAGAGGTTGATGTTGCTGTTAAAAAATATGCAATTTCGGAACACTTAAATTATGGTGAAATTTATGCTTATGAAGTTGATGGGTTTGGTAATAAATTATTTATGGATGATGCCAATGTGCCTTCATTAATGTCATTGGCTTATTTGGGGGCTCATAAATTAACTGATGACATTTATAAAAATACTAGAAAATTTTTGCTAAGTGAAAATAACCCATATTTTTTAAAAGGAGAATTTGCTGAAGGTCAGGGAAGTCCTCATACTGGTAAAAATAAAATTTGGCCAATGGGAATTATTTTAAGAGCAATGACGAGTACGGATAATGAAGAAATAATAAAATGCCTAAAAATGTTGAAAGGAACTCATGCAGGAACAGGTTTTATGCATGAAGGCTTCAATAAAGACAATCCAAAAGAGTATGGTAGAGATTGGTTTGCTTGGGCAAATACATTATTTGGTGAACTAATTTTGAAAATTTATAAGGAAAATAGAAGCTTGCTAGCTTTGAAATTTTAAATCATAAATTATGTCTAAACAAATTTTAATAATTCTCCTAAGTCTAATCTTAATTACTTCTTGTGAGAATCAGAATAAGGCTCAACAAATAGTGAATAAAAATAATGTTATTAACAATAGAAAAAGAGTTGTTGCTTATGTTAACAGTTGGCAAAACAATTGGGGTGATAATTATGAAAAAGCAAAGCAGATTACTCATATTAATTATGCTTTTGCTAATATAAAAGATGGAAAAGTTGTAGAAGGAAATGAAAATGATGAAAAAGTCTTAAAAAAATTAAATAATCTTAAGGAAGTTAATAGAAATCTGAAGATCTTAATTTCAGTTGGAGGTTGGAGTTGGTCTAAAAATTTTTCTGATGCAGTTTTAACTGAAGAATCTAGAGAAATTTTTGCAAATAGTGCTATCGCCTTTATAATGAAACATAAAATTAATGGAATTGATTTGGATTGGGAATATCCAGGTCAATTAGGAGATAATAATAAATATAGAGCAGAAGATAAAGAGAATTTTACAGCTGTTTTGAAATTATTAAGAGATAAATTAGATGTATTATCAAACGAATCTAATAAATATCTATTGACTATTGCCACGGGTGCTGATCCAAATTATCTGGAACATACTAATATGAAAGAAGCTCATCAATACCTTGATTTTATAAATATAATGACTTATGATTTTTATACTGGCGGATCAAGCAAAACAGGACATCATTCAAATTTATTTCAATCAGATTTTAATATGAATTCAAGGGTGAATGTAGACTATGCAGTTAAAGTGCATTTTAGAGCAGGAATTCCCATTGAAAAAATAGTATTAGGCGTTCCATTTTATGGTAGATGGTGGAATAAAACAATCCCAAAAAATAATGGTTTATACCAAAACTCAAAAGGTGAAAAAGGTAGTATAGATTATAAATCTATAGCTGATAGTATTAAAAATAAATCATTTGTTTCATTTTGGGATGATAAAGCTAAAGCACCTTATATTTGGAGAGAAAAAGATTCGTTGTTTTTGACATATGAAAACCCTAAATCTTTGAAAATTAAAGTAGATTTTATAAAAAATAAGAAAATGGGAGGTGTAATGTTTTGGCAATTTAATGGAGATAATGGAGAGCTTTTAAATACCATTTCAACTAACTTAAATAAAAAAGAATATATTAAACTAAATTAATTTTTAAAATATTTTCAATTATCTGTAGATAAGTTATTTCAAATATAAACCCATAAAAGCATGTCTCCTTTTATGGATTTATACGATTATGCTTGAAGGATTTGATAAAGATAATTCAAAGTAGTATGAAAGAGATTGGTTTGCTGGGGTATATTGATTGTTAAATTTCAAAACGAAAATAAAGACTTTCAATTATTGAAATATTGATTTAGATTGATATTCTTTTTAAAAATGTATAAATTAAATAAATTCTAAATTCCGAAAATAGTTAAAATACTTCCTATAACGTTATAAATATGTTATTGGTCGAAATTATTGAATCACAACTTTTGTTTAATATACATTTAACTTAATATTAACTCAAATAAATAATTAATGATTAAAAAAGTAATGAAACTGTTTTTTTTGATTTGTGTATTAGGATTTTCCAGTATGCAAGCTCAAACAGTAACTGGAACAATTACTGATGCCGCAGATGGGTCTCCATTGCCAGGTGTTAATGTAATAATTAAAGGCACAGATAATGGAGCCTCATCAAATTTTGATGGAAAATTTAGTATTGACGTGAAATCGGACAATACTGTTTTGTTATTTTCGTATATGGGTTATACAACTCAGGAAATTTCTGTAAATGGAAGAAGATCAATTAATGTGATGTTAGTTCAAAATGCTGAATCTCTTGATGAAGTTGTGGTAACAGCTTTGGGTATTAAAAAAGCAACTAAAGCATTAGGTTATTCATTAACCGAAGTAAAAGGAGATGAACTCTCTACAATTAAGGAAACAAATGCAATTAATGCATTGCAAGGTAAAGTTGCCGGGGTAAATATTACTGGAAATTCTACAGGAACAGCTGGTTCAAGTAGGGTAATTATTCGTGGTAGTACTTCATTAACAGGAGATAACCAACCTTTATATATTATTGATGGTATACCTATTGGTAATGATAACAATGGTTCTGCAGGAATGTGGGGAGGTAATGATGGAGGAGATGGTATTTCTAGTGTTAACCCAGATGATGTTGCATCTGTAAGTGTTTTAAAAGGTGGAGCTGCAGCGGCTTTATATGGATCTAGAGCGTCTAACGGAGTAATAATTATTACTACAAAAACAGGAAAAGGACAAAAAGGATTGGGTCTTGAGTTTAGCTCTTCAGTAACTGTAGATCAGGTTAATACCAATCTTCAAGATTTCCAAAAAGAATACGGACAAGGAACACTTGGTGTTGCCCCATCAAATGAAGCTAGTGCATTTGATAATCCGAACTCATCTTGGGGGGCAAAACTTGATGGTTCAAGTGTTGTTAACTGGGATGGTGTTTCTAGACCTTATTCTTACGCGGGAAATAACGTTGATAAATTTTATAGAACAGGAACAACATTTATTAATACTGTAGCAATTTCAGGCGGGGGTGAAACTTCAAATTTTAGATTTTCAGCTTCTGATTTATCAAATGAAGATATTGTTCCGAATTCAGAAATAAACAGAAAGTCTTTCTCATTAAATATGGGATCTGTTTTAGCTGATAAATTAACATTTAATACAAATGTTAAATACATAAGAGAGCAAGCATATAATAGACCTCGATTATCTGATTCTCCAGGAAATGCAAATTATTCTGTTGCAGTATTGCCAGCTAACGTAGATGTAACTACAATGCAACCTGGTTCAAATGCTGATGGCTCAGAACTTGCAACTTCAACGAATATATATGCTACAAATCCATATTTCGCAGCATATAATTTCAGAAATGAAGATCAAAAAAATAGAATCATAGCATCTGCATCTGTAAGATATGATATTTTAGACTGGTTGTACATAACAGGTAGAGCTGGGATTGATGATTATACAAGAAAATCAACAGCTGTTGAGCCTTGGGGAACTGCTTATAAAACTGAAGGAGGTATGAACGAAGAAGAACGTAGATACACCCAAGTTGATTCTGATATCATGATAGGTATAGATAAAGCTATAAATGATAAATTCTCTACTAATTCATTTATTGGAGGTTCTAACAATACTCAAATAAGAGAAAACTTGAAGCTGAATGGAGATAAATTTATTGTGCCAGGTTTAGAAAATGTAAAAAACACAAAAGATCAAAGTACAGAATATGGATATAGTAAACAAAAAATGAACTCTGTATATGGTTCTGTTGAAGTTTCATATGATAAAATTGTTTATTTAACTTTTACTGCTAGAAATGACTGGTTTTCAACATTATCTGCACCAGGAAAAACAACACCTAATAATGACCTTTACACATCATTAAATACGAGTGTTATTTTGTCAGAGGCATTCACAATGCCAGAATGGGTAAGTTTCGCAAAATTTAGAGGTGGATATTCAGAATTGGCTGGAGGTGCTCCAGATCCATACTCATTAGGATTAACATATGGTATATTTGGACAAGGGCATCAAGGTCAGCCTCTTGGTGGAATTTCTAATGGAAGTATTCCAAATGAAAATCTAATTCCTTATAACGTAGATGAGCTTGAATTTGGTTTAGATACTAGATTATTTAGTAATAGATTATCTTTAGACTTAGCTTATTACGATAAAACAACAACGAATGATATTGTAAATGTAAGTGCTTCAGAAACTTCTGGTTACGGTAGTTCAATTGCAAACTTAGGTGAAATTTCAAATAAAGGTTTAGAAGTGTTAATTTCAGGATCTCCTATTAAAAATGAGAACTTTACTTGGACTACTACTTTTAATTTCTCTCATAACAAAAGTGAGGTTGTTGGAACTAATGATACTAATGGTGATATAGGATTAGGAGAAGCTCGTAGTCAAAATGTTGATATTAGACATATTGTTGGACAAGCTTATGGTGTTATTTATGGTACTTCTTATGCGAGAGATGATAGTGGTACTATTATTTATGAAATTGATTCAGATGGTGTTCCAAGAGCTAAAGATGGAGGTAGAAAACAACTTGGTGAAGGTGTACCTCCTTATTCTATGGGGTTAAACAACTCATTTACATATAAAAACTTTAATATGTCTTTTTTAATTGACGCTAAATTTGGTGGTCAAATATTCTCTGGTACAAATGCAGGTGCTGTAGGAAGAGGTCAACATAAAGTTACTTTAGAAGGTCGTGAAAACGGTTTATCTGTTAGTGGTATTGATGATGCTACAGGTCTTCCATTTACAACAACAGTTCAGCCAAAAGATCTTTCCACTTATTGGGGTAGAATTTCTGGGATAGCTGAAGAATTCGTTGAAGATGCAGACTATGTTAAATTTAGACAATTTAGTATTGGCTATTCATTTCCAAATGAAATTCTTGAGAAAACCTTTTTAACAGCTGCAAACATCTCTTTTATAGGTAAAAACTTATTTTACATAAAAAGAAGTGTAGATAATATCGATCCAGAATCTGCTTATTCATCTGGGAATGCACAAGGGTTAGAGTATTACGGATTACCTTCTACAAGAAGTTATGGAGTAAGTTTAAACGTTAAATTTTAGAAGTTAGAATTATGAAAAAAACAATTTATACACTATTATTAATATTACTTGTTTTTGCTTCTTGCGATAATGGTTTTGAGGAATTAAATATTGATCCTACCAAATCTTCTCAAATAGATGCAAAAAGTAAATTTACAGCTACTCTGTTGAGAACCTCAGGTGAACGATATGAAGCTTGGAGAGCAAATTTAATTTATCAATCTACCATGATGCAGCATTTTGCAACAACTGCTGGTTACTGGTCTGGAGATAAATATACATGGAATAAAGGATATGCTTCTTCTTTATGGGATCGCTATTATACAGGTCCAGTTAAAGGTATTGAAGATATTTTGGTTCAATTAATAGAGGAAGGACAGCCAGAAGAAATGATTGCAATTGCAAGAATTCAAAGAGTTGTAATTTATCAAAGATTAACAGATGTTTATGGAGATATTCCTTATAGTGAAGCTGGGAAAGGATATTTGGAAGGTATTTTAACACCGAAGTATGACAAGCAGAGTGAAATATACGCTGACCTTTTAAAAGAGTTAGAAGAATCTGCAGCTGCTTTAAGCTCAGGAGAATCGAAATGGGGAGATTCTGATTTAGTTTTCCAAGGAGATCAGGGTAAATGGAAGAGATATGCAAACTCTATGATGTTGCGTTTAGGATTACGTTTAATAAAAGTTGATGCTGCTGCAGCTCAAAGCTGGGCAACAAAAGCTATTTCAGGTGGAGTAATGACTTCAAATGATGATATTGCCTATATTCAACACACACCAGGACCTGAAGGAATTAATAAAAATGGAAATGGAGAAGTTTTTAGTGCTGATGGAAATCCAAGAATGAGTAAAACATTTATTGATTTTTTAAACGGAGATCCTAGATTACCAATTTTAGCAGCACGTAGAAGTGATGGAAGTACTGTGCCTGCTGATTTAAAAGGACTACCTAATGGTTTAGATTCAGATTTATTATTAACTGCCACAGGAGAAGGAGATACAAATGCTTATGCTGAGCCTAATAGAAGTATAATTACTGGTGAAGATGCTCCTATGTTTTTTCAAA
>NZ_JBFFOE010000034.1:0-28476 GCF_041562875.1 Lutibacter sp.
ACCATTAATTGTTGTTGTATACGTATAAGATGCTGCTGCAGAAATTGAAATTTGTCCGTTATTTTTATTTGGACAAGTTTCACTGGTAACTTCTATATTAAAATTATTTGGTAGTAAGGTAAAACAACCTGAGGCATTTACTAGAGTTCCTATCGGTGTTCTTGGGCAAAGGTCATTAATGTCTAAAACTTCATCTCCGTCATCATCTGTATCACACACATCCCCTATTCCGTCTTCATCGGTATCTAATTGATCTGAATTTGCAATGGTTGGACAGTTATCATTAATATCTAAAACTCCATCTCCATCATCATCCTCATCACACACATTTCCAACTCCATCTCCATCAGTATCTAATTGATCCGTATTTGCAATGGTTGGGCAATTATCATTTGTATTAAGAATTCCATCTCCATCAATATCGGCATCACCTGAATCACAAATTCCATCTCCATCAGTATCGGTACCATCATTTGTTGGATTAAAATCTGCTAACGGTCCAAATCCATCATTCCCAATTGAGCAATCATCACAACCATCATTATCAGAATCTCCACAAATATTAGGGTTTGCATCATTTGGATCTGAAGCATCTAAAACACCATCATTATCATCATCAGGGTCACAGTCGTCACCAATTCCATCACCATCTGTATCAACAAATCCTTCATCTGAAACGCCATTACAATTATTATCAACTCCATCACATAATTCTGGTGCGCCTGGATAAATTGATGGATCGTTGTCATCACAATCACCTGCACAGGAAGTAAACCCGTCGCCATCCAAATCAAATCCTTCATCTATAGAACCATTACAATTATTATCAATTCCATCACACAATTCAGGAGCTCCCGGATAAATTGATGGATCATTGTCATCACAATCACCTGCACAGGAAGTAAATCCATCGCCGTCCAAATCAAATCCTTCATCTATAACACTATCACAATTATTATCAATTCCATCACATAATTCTGGTGCGCCTGGATAAATTGATGAATCGTTGTCATCACAATCACCTGCGCATGAAGTAAACCCGTCGCCATCCAGATCAAAATCTTCATCTATAGAACCATTACAATTATTATCAATTCCATCACACAATTCAGGTGCTCCTGGATAGATTGTTGCATCATTATCATTGCAATCACCTGCAATAACTGTAAATCCATCACCATCTCTATCATCATCACAAGCATCACCAATTCCATCACCATCCATATCAGCTTGGTTTGGATTTATTGTAGTTGAGCAATTATCACAAACATCACCAATTCCATCACCATCTGCATCTGCTTGATCTGCGTTTGCCGTAGCTGGGCAATTGTCAATATTATCAAGAATGCCATCGCCATCACTATCTGTGTTTAATTCTGCTGTAATTTCAAAACTATCAACTGTCCAACGTGTTGGAACACCATTTGAATAGTATTTAAACGCAAAATAAACAGTTCCTGTAATAGTACTAATATCTTTATCTGTAAAAGTAAAAACTTCTAAAGTACTACTAGTATTAGATTTTATTGGAATAGTGATATTAGGTACTGGAGACCAAGTAAAATCACTTGGATTACTAGAAACATCCCCATCATAATCTAGTGAATAAACTAATTCTAGTGGGCTACTTCCGTATTCTGCACCTGTGTAAAAACTCAATTTTTCACCTGTATCAGTATCAAAATTAATTGGGTTGGTGGTAATTAACCAATCTTTGCTTGCTACATTTTCTTGATATCCATTAATTCCATATGAACCCGAATTGTTTTCTCCAAATATACCATCATTACAAACCCAGTTTTTATCACTTGCTTCATTATAAGCAAAGAAATTAATGTTTGCACAATCCTCAAAGTACTCTTCAAATAAAATTTTTGGGCCCGTTAATGTTGTAACATTAAGAGCTAAACTTTCATTTGATACATTTCCTGCTGCATCTTGAGCCTTTATGGTAATTGCAAACGTTGTGTTTGAATCTAAATTTATAATTGATGTTGATGTTGAAGGAGCTGAAACCGATTTTAAGTACACTCCATCTACATATACCAAATAGTACGACACTGCTTCATTGTCAGTTGAGGCATCCCAACTAACATCAAAAGACTCATCAGTTATATTAGCCTCTATTAAATTAAGCGGAATTGTTGGAGCTTCAGTATCAGAAGAAGTTGCAGACCACCATAAATCTTCAGCATTTAATCCTCCCCAAATTAAAGTTGCTAAATATGGATTGTCAATAAATGGATTTCTATTTCCTTGAATTCCTTCAATAATTGGATTTCTTTGTTTTTCAAAATCAGAAACTTTATCTTCATAATTCCATCTTAAAAACAAATCAATCATATTATTATCAATAACTAAAGGGTCTCCAAAACCAACATTTATTGGCAAACAATTTGTTTCAGAAATTTGAGTTCCTGTTCCATGATAACGTAAATACATATACATTACAATACGTGCCACATCTCCTTTCCATTCATCACCTGGATACCAACCTCCATTAGATGTAACAATCCCAGAATTCCCACTTCCATCTGTAAATTTCCTTGAACTTCTTTCAGAATTCCAATCTCTATCTGCAGGTCTTAAATTGTGTACATCAGTTCCTGGGCCAGGAGATCCTTCATCTAAATTGGGGTTTGCTAAAAATTTTGCAAACACATGCTCTCTGTTCCAAACGCCTGTTCCACCTCCTGCATCCTGTAAGTTTTTATCTCTAGTTCTATCTGTTAAAAAATTACCATCATCATCATCAAATCCATAAATTAAAAGCACATTTGCACTTATATCTGGATCTTCATCCACTTCCTTTAAAACATCCCACGTATCTGTTGAGGAAGATGTATAAGGTATTGGAGTGTTATTAGATTTTATTCTTGTCGCTAATTCTAAAAATAAATCGTTTTCTGTTAAATTCCAATCAATTCCATTGTAATATGGAGGAATACTTTGTCCATAAAAATAAATTGTAAATAAAAATAGAAACGTAAAATTGAGTAGTTTTTTCACAAATTTGTTCATTTTAATTAAATAAGGTAACTACAAATTTATTATTTTTTTATTTAATGAAACAATATTATGTTACCTATTAATACACACAAAATAAACTTAAGATAAAAAATTGAAGAGTAGTATAAAATAATAGAGTTTTAGCATAAAAGAAGCTATGCTTACTCTAATTTGTTAGCTATTTTAAAAAGTTGTTACTTCACTAATAAGAGAGGGGAAAAAGGCTTAAAAACTAAGGGGACTGGACTTCAATGCTACCCACAGAATAATGTTCCTTCATTATAAAATATCTTTTACTATTTCAATAGCAGTAGTACAAATACTTTTATGAAATCTTTCAATACTAAAATTAAAGCTTAAAAATACAATTTAGAAATATTAAAAATATAGATTTATTTTCATTTAGGTTAGAAAATATTTTTGAATAATCCTAGAATTCAACAACTTTAGTCTTAATGCCTTAAAGCGCATATATCATTAATTTAAGTACTAGAAATAGACAAATTGTATTTTGTATAGAAAACCATAACGTGTTTTATATAAAATACTTAACTACATATTTCTTATCACTACTCTCTTTGAGATATTTCCTATTTCTGTGGTTGCTTGTATAATATATATTCCTTCTTTTACATTTAAGGGTAAATTTACTCTTTCTAAGTTTAAATTTTTGTCCCAAATTTGAGCTACTTGCCCAAGTCTATTATATAAAACAAGGTTATTAATTTTTACTAACTTTTGATTTTTAATATTTAATGTGTTACTACCATTTACAACATACATTAAAAATTGATGGTTTGTTGATGCATTATTTGAGTTGTTGCTTTCTATTTCAATATCAATTGCAGAATCATCACTTGAATCATCACCACCATCTGTATCTATTTCAACAATAATAGGATCCCCATTTCCTCCATCATCACCATCTGTATCTATTTCAACAACTATAGGATCCCCATTTAAAATAGTTTCAGTACTTACAAATGTAATAACGTATCTATTAAGATATTCACCTGCAGGTAATGTTATTTGATAATCAGTTTCTTGAATATCATACATTATATTTAATTCATTGTCTTTTAAACATACTTTAATTCCTTCAACTGGGTTTTCAATCGCATCAACTCCAATAGTTATTGCTCCTCCTTCAACGGTACTAATTCCTAATGGTATTTCTTTACCAATGAAAATGCTACCTGTTGCTTGAATTACATATTTTTCGCTATTAATTACCCAATACATATCATCATTTAAAAGTTGATATAATTGTGCATCGTAACCCCAATCAACACCATCAGTAGTGTTTTCATCAATAGTTAATAATATTTGACGATGATCTATTTGGGGCGCATTAAACCCAATTCTAAATTTTGGCCTTAAATCACCTGTAGCTAAAGTTTTTAGAGAGGGTAAAGTTTCATTATTACCCAAGTGGGTAATTTTTGAATATTTTATGAAGTTTAAATCCAAATTAGTATTTAAAGAATAGGTTGTTGCTGAAAAACAACAAAATAACACGAGTAAAGTAAGTGATTTTTTCATAACATTAAAGTTGTAAGATGTTAGTTTGAAAAAAAATATTTTTGTTTAAGACTTAATTATCTTTTTATTTACTATGTAAAGTTATGCATATAAATTGGTAAAACAACTAAAAAAACAGTTTATTTACCATTTGTTTATAAAAACTTACCATTTGTTGTTAAAACGTGCCGTTTATTCAATGTAATTGAATTATAAAATTTAATAAGAAAACCATTTGTTTATAAAAACACCCCATTTGTTTTAAATAAACGACGTAAATTATTCTAATTTTTAATAAATTTGAGGTGTTTTTTTAATTTTTTTTAAACTTAAAATTAGATTTTTAAGTAGTATTTTTATAATTAACCTAAGTTTGGTTAATTATAAAAATCGTTTTTACAAAAATAATTACAAACTTTAAAAGTTAGCAATTTTTTTGTAATCCCTTTATTAACTGTAAAAAAAGAGATTCAAATTTTTAATGATATTTTTCTGCATACTATAACGGTGAAGCTCAATAAACTAAGAAATCGATACTTTTTTTAAGGTTTAAGTGTTAACTTTTTATAAATTTTCAGATGCATTATTCAATTATTATTTTTTTTGAAATTGTACCATTTAAAGTTGTAATTTGAAGAAAATAAACCCCCTGTGCATGTGAAATTGGGATTGAAAATTCCTTCTCTTTAAAATTACGATTCCAATTTTCAATTACTTGTCCCAAATAATTAAACAAGGTTATGTTAATTATTTCAGTATCAATAGTATTATTTACTTGTAATTTAGAAGCTTGATTATCCATATGAGTATAAATCCCTTTATCTTCAATAGTTAATTCTTTCAATCGTTTTTTACCTGGAGTAAATGTTAATGCAAATCTATCTAAATACTCTCCGTTTTTTAAAATAATTTCAAAAGCCTTTTTATTTATGTCATAAGTTTTGCCTGTTAAGTAATCTTTAATAAAAATTGACTTACTCTTATTGAAATTTTCTAATGTATCAACTTTAATTCTAACCAATCCGTCAGATTGTATTTTTAACCCTATTGGAAATTCTTGATGTTTTTTAAAATTGGATACAGCCTGAATCACAAATTTTGCTTCATCAACAATCCAAAACATATCTTCACTTCCAATATCTGAAATTGGAGCGTCATATCCAATATCAAAACCATTTGAAGCATTATTATCTAAGCCAATTAATAAATGACGATGATAACCAGCTGGTGAATCAAAGATTAATCTAATTTTCTCTCTAGAATCGATTGAAATTGCTTCCGCCTTAATTATTTTTTTTATTGTTGGTTTAAAAAATACGGAACCATTTCCTAAATTTGAAACTTCTCTTTGGAATACTCGCTGACTATTTTTAAAAATAATATCTCCACCATCAACCGTTGTTGTAGTGCCAGATAAACTTGAAGGCAAATAGGCATTTACAAAAAATCCTTGATTTACTGGAATATACCTCTCTGGCACCTTTCCGCCTGTACTTAGGTTATTATTAATACGGCTATCATTTGATATTGCTTCTGTACCTCCCATTAATGTATAGGTTGCGTAACCCCCAACATATTCTTTTAAAATGTGTGAGTTTTCTTCGCCGAAATGATGCCAAAAATACAACGCTCCATTAAATACATTTACACCATTTCTACCAACCTTACTGTTGATAGTCTCTTTTATATTATCCTTAATAAACTCATCTGCATCAATTGCTGAAGCATAAGGATTCCCAATAAGTCGGTCATTCCCAGCAATAATTGGCAAGGTTATAGTCCCATTATTTGGTTTTCCCTTAAATACATAATTTTGATTTGTTGCTAAAGCTACTGCACCAGAAGACCCTTTCATTGTATATCCTTCTCCTGGTATTAAAGGTGTGTTTTGATTGATAGCATTCCAGGGGTTATGACTATCACTTATTCCATTGTATGTATATAACCAAAAAGAACTAATTGATATTGGTATTGACGGTCCAGAATCTGCTGCTGCATAGGAAGCGTTAAAAGTTATACCTTGTGGTATTGCCGAAACGGTACCATCTAACAAAGTTCCTGAAAGAATACTATTGCTATTTATACTAGCTATTCCAGTTCCTCTAGCATTAGCATTACCACTAATAGGCCCAACTGAAGACGACCAATAATTATAATTAAAACTATTAGCAGTTCCTTGCTGGTCTTTTTCTATATAACCACCACTGTCTTGGTCTAAAATGCAACCTTCAGTTTGTACTAATTGTGATTCCCCTACTAAATCTATAACGCCATCTAATTCTAAATAATGGGTTATTATTAAACTTTGTCCATCATTATTTTCTACTGGTGAAGTAACAACAGGATCTGCAATAGTTAATTTTCCTAATGTAGAAATTAACCCTAAAACAGTTATGTCTTTATCTCCTGAGGTAATATTATGAGCTGTTTGCACAATATTCCAATTAATCGGTGTTACTCCATCTACAATAGATACACCATTAGGTAAATCTTGAATAGTGTTATTCAGCCAGGTTGCTGGAGTACCCCATACACCGTCAGCATTTGAGACATATGGCAATGGTGCTGTTTGCCAATCTACCGTATCTAAATTTCTCAATGCACCTTGATGACCGTTACCAGACATATCATTTGTATTCGTATAGGTGTAAACAGACAAAGGGTAATACCCAGCTAAGTTAGACCAAGGAATTGTGCTTATTTCATTTTTTTGAATAGCAATTGGAATTACATTACCTCTTATTAATGGTAAAGGTGTTAATCCTGTTGTAATACTTTTATCTACAAGTTCTTGATTCATGATATAGTGCAACTGATCTTCTGAAAGTGCTACATCCCAAACTCTCACTTCATCAATATTTCCTTCAAAAAACGCTGTTGGTGTATTTTTTCCTGCTGCGGCAATATAAAAAGATTGTGTTGTTGCTACTGGGTTTGTTAATGAAGATACTGTTCCGTCTGCTATACCATCAATATATAAAGTAGCAGTTCCTCCATTATAAATAACAGCAACATGGTGCCATTTATTTTGAGGAATAACTGTAGAAGAAGTTACTATTTGTGTTCCTCCATTCCATACCATTTGTAAAAGACCCGTGTTAGTTATTTTAAAATCGTATCCTTCGGTATAAGTTGCATCTCGTTTGGAAAGAATTGAAGTATTGGCTGAATTAGCACCTCTCTTTATCCAAGCTGACACTGTAAATTCTGATGCGTTTAAATCTAGGGCATCTTCCATATCTATATAATCTACAACACCATCAAAATAAATGGAACGCTCTACTATTGTTTCTGGTGCATAACCGAATGTGATGTATTTTGTAGCATCAAAATCATATTCTGCTTCTAAGTTAGTCCCATCATCTGTCATTACCCTATAATCTGCTGTTGGATCAAAAACACCTGTACTAGATATAAACATTAAATAACTTCCCGGAGGAGTAATATTTCGTACTGCATTTTTTGGTATTGAAACTTTTACCATTGGTATATCACCTCCATGTTCTACCACTTTCCATACTCTTTCCATACCTGTAAAAGATACAGGTGTAGATAAACCCGCAATTCCATCACTCATATCAACATTTACTACATTGGGCGCATTGTCTAAATTTCCATTATTGTTCCCCCATGTTAAATACTCTTTATTATTAAATGTAGTAGCATTGGCAGTAACATTTTCACTATTAGTAGCATAAATATTGGATAATCCCATAGTTACTAAACCTCTTATTTGACCTGTACCATCAAAATCAGAATTTACACTTTTAGATTGTTTTTGGTTTAAGGCAGAGTCATCATCTCTACCAATACCTGTTATATCATAATTATAACCAGCATTTGCAGATTGATCCCAAATAACATTACCTGCAGAATCTACATAATCTTGACTTGTGCCATTAATACCTAAAGTAATACCGTATTTTATAGCTAAATAACTTTCAATTCTGTTACGTTCTGTCACATCATTTTTACGAGTAGAATAGGTAATAACCTCCGCAATTCTTCCATCAAAACTCCCATTCCAATACTGACTTCTACCTAACCAATATCTTGTATTATTTACCATAGCATATTTACTAATATCATTAGTTGTATTTCCAACTTTATTTGCATTTTGATAAATAGCCATATCAGTATTGGTACTATTTTGTCTAACATTCATAATGCTTAATTGGTTATAATTATTTGACCCACTTAAATCACATCTTCCATATCCATTTCCACTACTTGTTACACCAATACAATACGTAAATAATTCACCGTTAAAACGAGCTGTATAACTTCCATACCCAAATCCAGTGACATCTTCAGAATAGGTTGAACCTATTGGGTCTGTGCTTGTAAATGCATCCATTGGAATCATGGAAGTGGTAATGGTTGGATCTGGCATTACTACCATAAAAATATCATTACTATTAAAACCACCTGTCCCTTTCAGCTCATCTCGCGTATTTATGTACGACATGTCTGCACCTGACGTATTATTGTTATTTTCAAAATCAATTACAGGATTAAAATTCATATTTTTTGCAACACTGTTTCTGTAAACTGGTTCTTGTCCACTTACAACTACCTCCGCATCATTTCCCTTTCCATTATCCACCCATTTACTCACATTACTTCCATCAGAAGCTATTGTTATTCCATCAACTTTATCTGCTCTTAACCATAAATCTAAATTATTTGTAATTCCTCCTGGGCCTATTGTTGGCGTTTTGTATGTTGTACCCGAAATGGTAACCATATCAAAATAAATTAAATCAGAATCTAAATTAGAATTACTTCTAACTCTAAATTGAGCGGTTGATGCAATAGGAAAAATAGATGTCGTTTTAAAAATAGTAGCTGTTTTTGCATAAAATGTGGAAGGATAATCACCACTTTGAAAATCTGCATTCTTATCACTAATATTTCTTGCAGCATAAGATGCAATAATATTCCATGATGCAGCACTGTTGTCTCTATACTCAATGTAAAAAATTTCATCGGCATCATAACCTCCAGTAGAAAAGAAAAACTTAAAATCTACTTTATCATAAGCTGAAAGAGCAAAGGAAGGGCTTGTCCAATTAGAAGTACTCGTATCATCTCTTACAGTTAAACTCCAACTGCCTGAATATGCAGTAATGTTTGTATCAGATGCATCTGTACCTCCATCTGTCCAGCCATCATTACCTACAGTTTCAAAGTCTGCTTGGTGAATAATTGTAGTTTGTGAAAAAATACTAGTACAAAACAAAAAAAACAGAACTAATAAAGTAATTATTGTTTTCATATATATAAGGGGTTATTTGATATTTGAAAAAATTAAATAAAACTTTTTTAAGGGGTTCTATTTTTTCTATTTAATTATAATTCACTATCTATTATAAGTTCATTTTTTAAAACTCATAAAATAGTTTAAGGGCATATTTTCATGAGATTGGGGTTTTTAAGACCACTAATTTAGTAAAAAAACATGAAACCTCCTAAGGTAAAGCAATAATATTTTAAATGAACGGTTGTTGTATTTATGTAAATGGTTGTTTAAAACGTGTAAATGGTACAAATATTATAAACTTAATGTGATATTTAAAAAGTAACAAAATAAAAATAGAGTTCAAAATTAATTTAATATTTGTTATTCATGAAGTTATATTTCCAACAAAAAAGATAGTGATAAATTACGTCCTGGTGAGCTAATTGCAGATGCAAATTCTTTGTAATGAACATCAAAAATATTATCAATATTCATAAATACTTTAATACTGTTATTAATTTTATAGTTAGAATTAAAGTTAAAGGTATTCCAACTTGGGTTTCCGTAATAACTGTCTGTTAAGCTGTTATAGGGAGTTTGTTCTTCATTATCTATTCCTTCAACTAAGTTATAATCATTTATACTTTTTTTAGCATTGAATTTCCAATTTAAACCAGCTTGTAAATTTTTGTAGTTGTAACTGATTTCTATATCTCCAAATAAAGGAGGAATAGATGATAATGGTAAATTTGTATCATAAGCTTTCCCTTTTGTGTATGTTAATGAAGCTTTAGTACTCCAATTAACGTTTATATTCCCTTTAAAGCTAAAAGTACTTCCAATAATATAGGCATTATTTTTATTGACATTTGCCATTACATTACCTTCTTCACCATTGTATATTATTGTAGACGAGTTATTTATTTCAAAATAATCACGTGTTATATAATTGTCTAGAAGTGTGTAATATAAATTTAAACCAACATGAGATTTTCGGTTATTAAAATATTTTAAAACACTTGTTTCAAAACTATAAGCATATTCTGGTTTTAGGTAGATATTTGGCACTGTAACATCTCCATTTTTCTCTCTAACTTTACCAACATCATCAATATTTGGTGATCTAAATCCCGATGCTATTATACTATTTAATTGCAAGTTTATAGTTGGTTTATATACATAACCAATGGTTGCTGTAATTGCTGAATTATTTAATGAAATATCAGCATCTGGTAAGGTTATAAATGTGTTATCATTCCATTTTGCAGTTAATAATGTATTGGTAAGACGAATTCCTGTATTTAATGTTGATTTTGCACTAATATCTTGTCTGTAATTCACATAAGAAGCTACACTCGTATAGGTGCTTCCGCCATCTGGATAACGTGATTGCTCAATAAATTTTTCACCTAAACCAACAATTGTATTCTCATTTACTTCTAAAGTTCTTCCAAATGCTTCTGAATCTACTTCATTATGAGTTACTTCAAAACCATATGACAAAATTCTATCTTTAGAATTTGTTAGTGGAACAAAGAAATCTCCATTTAAACTAAAAACATCTAAATTTTCATAACTATAATAACGATTTAAACTTGAAAATTTTCTATCAATTCTAGATTCTTTAATGTTCTGATAAGCAGCTGTTAAAGTTCCGTTTTGAAGCCATTTTTTATTCGGTTCAATTTTTAATTGTGAAGACAATAACAACCTGTTTTGAGGTCCATAATACCATTCTGCAAATTTCAATTTATCACCTGAGTAGGTTGCTAAATTATCAAACCTATTAATATTTGACGATGTTGAATATTGAAAATTAACCGTTAAATCGCTTTTTTCTGAAAGCGGTATTGCAATTTTCTGAAGAATATCGGTTTGATTGTAATCTGTATTTTTTTGAATATTCGAATCCAGATTAACAACCGAGTTTAAGCTATAAAATGTATTTGTATTTGTTGAATAATTAAAAACTTTTCCCCAATCAGCAAAACCATGAGTGCGGTTTTTACCCATTTTTAACTCCCCAAAATCACTGTGTGAAATACTTGTATAAGAAGCCCACTTTTTATTTCTAAGTTCAACATTTCCTTCTGTTGTAAACTCATTATTAACCGAACTATAACGTGAATAAATTGAAGTATTAATCTCACTTCTATTACTAATTTTTGGGGTTTTTGTATAATAATGAATTACGCCACCTAATGCATCCGATCCATAAATTACTGATGAAGGTCCAAAAATAACTTCTGTTCTATCAATAATATTTGGAGAAACTGTAATAGAATTTTGTAAATGTCCTGTTCTGTAAATTGCATTGTTCATTCTAACTCCGTCAACCACTAATAAGACACGATTCGCTTCCATTCCTCTTAAAACAGGGCTTCCACCACCTGATTGAGTTTTTTGAACTTTAATACCTGGCAAATTAGCTAATAAATCTGCTGAGGTTTGTGGGGCTATTCTTTTAATTTCTTCTTTTGAAATAATATCTATTTGTTCGGCTATTCTGCTTCTACTTTCTTTTCCTTTTGAAGCTGATAAAACTATTTCATCTAATTGTTCAGAATTCTTACTTAAATATACCACAAACTCAATTATACCAAGTTCTTTTTTTAAAATTTCATATTCAATATACCCTAAATGATTGAATGAAATTATATCTGAATTTAAAAACGCAGTTAAATCTGCAATTCCTTTTTTATTTGTGTAAACTATCTTATTATTTGCATCATTATAGATAGTCACATTTTCAATTGGAAAATCAGAATCTCTATCTAATACTTTTACTTGTTGAGATGTTGCAGAAACTGTGATAAAAAAAAGAAAAACAATATATAATACTCTCATAATTAGCTAAATACAGACTTTAATATTTCTAAAGATTTTGGTTTTTTAAAGCCTTCCAAATGTAATTCATAATATTGAACTAAAATAGACAATACTGCTTGTCTGTTTTCAGCATTAAAATTAACCTGATGTATTACATCAAAATTTATGCCTAAAAGCTTTTTAAATTGTACTAAATTATCTCCTGTAACCGTATTGTAATTATGGTGTTTGGTGAACCTTCCTTCTAACAAGTCAAAATACGAATTTTCTACATTTCCAGTTTCGGGATAAAACCCCAAATACTTCGTTAAATTTAATAAAAATAACAAATGAAAATTAGAAATATTATCATGCGCATCTAACCATAAAAATGAGCTTTCTAAATATTGAAACAGCGTACTGTTTTGTTCTTCTTCACGTATTGAATAATATAATATTTCAGCCAAAAATAAAGCTATAGTTTGTTTTTTTATGTCAGTATATATTGCATTGTAAAAATTTGAAACTTCTAAATCTCTAATCGAGTTTAAATTTCCTTTATTATTGTGATTTGCTGTTAAATTAAGCTGCATTAAAGGTTGGAAATAAGCGGATTTTATTTTTGCCTTTTTTGCCTTTAAAACACCTCTAAGCATATACGTTTTTACTCCACTTTTTTGAGTATAACACGTAGTAATTAAACTTGTATCACCGTATTTAATGGTGTTTAAAACTATAGCCTTGGTGGTTTCAATCATTATTAATTGATAATAGCAATTTTAGCTATTGTAGTCTCTAAATGGTCTTTCGTAATTAGTAACACCAAATAAATACCTGAAGCTACTTTGTTTCCTGCTAAATTTGTTTTGTTCCAAACTACTTTTCCTCCAAATATTTCTTGACCTTCTTTGGTGTTGGTTTCATAAACTAAATTTCCTGCGGTATCTAAAATTTTAACATTCGTTCCGTTTGGTAAATGCGCTCCATTTCTTCCATCAATAGTAATAAATTCGTTATTTTTTGTTGAAGGATTTGGATATGCATAAACTTCTGGCAAAGTATCACCATATAAAGACACATTGCTATTGAATGCCACAATACCTTTATCTGTAGCAAAATATACTTTTCCTGAGTTTGTATCAACCCCAATTTTTAAAATATTATTGGAAGGTAATGGTGAATTATCTTTATTAAAGTTTTTTAAAGTAGTTGTACCACTTGGATTTGTTTGTAAAACACCACCAGTTTCAGTCCCAAACCATTTATTATCAGCTCCGTCAATAGCAATAGAATTAATAGGTTGTTCTCCTAATAATTTTTTTGGAATACCATCGTCTAAAATTATAATTGGCTCAGCATCATTAATCGTTGAATTAAAAACGTTCGCTGCATTATAAAAAACAACCAACCCTTTTTTTGTACCAATCCATATTCTATTATTACTATCTGCTTTAACAGTTCTAACGTTTAAATCAGGTAATGAACCTTTCATTAATTCCGTTGTTAGTGATTTTTTATTATTTCCATTTTCATTAAAAACCAATACTCCATTTCGTCTAGAGCCAATCCAAATATTATTTGTTTTATCAATAATAAGTTCGTTTAAACCAAAAGCTGGATTTGTAATTACAGAACTCATATCAAAACTAGACCAGGTTCCGTTAGCACTGTATTTTTTTATTCTATTATCAACCCAAGCATTAGAAATCCACAAATTACCTTGAGAGTCAAAAGCTGAACCATTTATTCTTGTACTAATATAACTTGGATTTGGATAATCCAGTTTTTCTAAACCACTATTTGTATGATTCCAGTGTGTTGTTAATAAATCGTCTTCAACAATTATCATTCCTCCTCCCCAAGAACTAATATATACTTTGTTTTCATGTTTTGGGTCAAAAGTAATATTTACCAAATCAGCAACACCTATTTCAGAATACGATGTGTTTAACCAATTATCGCCATTAAAATGACTATATCCAAGTCTTTTGCCTAATGGGCCATATGCTGTACTATACCCTCCATATACAACCCATAAATTATTATCATTTACTCCAATTGAAAAAGGTAAATTAGAAATAGGACCTTCAGGATGAATTTCTTCAAAACTAGAAATATTCTCGAAATTACTTTTTAATATTCCAAATTCTTTAGTTCCTAAGTAAAGCTTATTATCTTCATAATAAGCAGTGTTTAAATCAAAATAATAAGTATCTGTTAAACTTGTTGTGTAATTAAGAATTTCAAAATTAGCAACATCATTCACATAAACACTTCTTTGTGTACTTATAATTAAATTTTTTGCTGAAGATTTTAAATTTCTTATTGCTGCCGGATAAATTTTTTGCTGTAAAAGAGTATTATTTTCAATAGTATAAAGGGTTCTATTATTTGAAACAAATACGGTGTTATTAAAAACTTCTAATGCTGAAAAATTACCAGAAAAGTGTTGTGTCCAATTGTTGAAATCTATTAAATTTCGGTTAGTAACATCTGCTGTAAAAATTCCATTTTCTGTAGCTGCATATATAATATTCTGATTAATTTTAATTTGATTTATTATAATTTCAGAAGATTGATTACCAATAAAATAGGTATCTCCAAATTGTAAATTTTCTATGTCATATACAATTATCGCAAATGATGTTGAGAGGTAAAGCTTATTATTGTATTCAGTTATATTATTAATTTGTTTATTTCCTGAGTAATTAAAATTTACAATATCTTTTGCAATTGTAATGTTATTATTACTATCAATTATTTCTAGCAATCCTGTATCGTAGCCAATAATAACTTTATCAAACGTTTTACTATAAAATAAACTAGTAGTAGTTTCCCCTGAAAGACCATTAACTGAAGATATTTTAGTTATTTCACTTGTATTAACATTAAAGGTGAAAATTGCATTATCTACTATGGCGTAAATTTCATTATCTACTTTAATAAATTTTTTTACATTGTTATAAGAATAAAAATCTTCCCAACTATTAGAATAGTCAACTTGAGAAAAAGTGATGTTTATAAAAAGGAATATAAGTATTTGAGTAAATTTTTTCATAAATCATTCAAATATATTTATTAAAAGTGAATTAAAGAAAGTAATATTTATAATTAAACTTTATTACAAAAAAAAACCTTGAACATTGTAATTCGAATTACAATGTTCAAGGAATAAATAAATCAACCCCAAAGACTTATTTAATGTTTTAATGTAAAATGTCAAAACCCCTCTTGACATAAATACATAACAAATATACATTAGAAAATAATTGCTTTTTAAACAAATAAACAAATGAAGTTAAAATATATATGAATGGTATAAAATTAAGTGTAAATCATTCAAATTTATTTATTAAAAATGAATTAAAGAAATTAATATTTATAATTAAACTTTATTACAAAAAAAAACCTTGAACATTATAATTCGAATTATAATGTTCAAGGAATAAATAAATCAACCCCAAAGACTTATTTAATGTTTTAATGTAAAATGCCAAAACCCCTCTTGACATATACTTAACAAATATACATTAGAAAATAATTTATTTTTAGAAAAATAAACAAATGTCAATAAAAAATATATGAATGGTTCGAATTTGCGTGTATTCGGAAATTATATAAGTTTTTTATAAAAGTATTTTGGTTAATTTTAATTGAATATCTTTAGAAATTCACAACCTCAACAGAATAAAAATCCCAAGAGAAAGCCTTTTTTTTATAAACTACTTTTTTAATATTGTCTTCATTATTAAATTTCACCATTTTAACAAAAATAGTCTCTGTTATATTTTGACAAATGCTACCTAAACCAATAAATTTAAGTGAATTTTCAGTATTGTTAATATCTTTAAGAATTTTAGAATCAGATGGTGTTAAGTAATCTAATAAAGACATATTTTTTATATAAAAAAATTAATAATGCTTAAATTTAATTGGTTTATATTAATCTTTTTACTAAAATATACAAATGGTAAACTTCCTTTAATAAATGGTTATTTTAATATTAATTTAAAGGAAATCTTATTGAAACTTTTGTGCCTGAAGTAGTTTCTGATGAAATATCTTCAGTTTCAATTTCAACTCCTTTATTTTGATGTAAAATTCTAATTCTATTTTCTGTGGCTTTCGCTCCAAAGAATTTTCGTTTTTGCGACAAGTGAGTTATTTTTTTTGTGTTATTAATACCTATTCCATTATCTAAAATAACACACAAAACATCTCCATTATCACTCTTAATAGTAAGGTTAATTGTTTTTTCACCTTCCTTTTTCATAATTCCGTGCCAAATTGCATTTTCAATAAAAGGCTGTAAAAATAAAGGAGGAACTTTTATGGTTTCTAAATTTAGATTTTTATCAATATTCACCTTGTAATTGAAGCCTCCATTTACCCTCATTTGTTCTAGCTTAACATATAAGGCTAAAATAATAAGCTCTTCAGAAAGGCTTGATGTAGTACTTGACGAACTATTTAAAATTACTCGAATAAGCTTTGAAAATTTTGTAATATAATCTGAAGCTTTTTCAATTTCATTTTTTAACACAAAGTTATTAATAGAATTTAAAGAGTTAAATAAAAAATGAGGGTTCATCTGACTTTGTAGTGCCGTCATTTTAAGCTCTTCCATTTCTTTTAACTTCACAGCAAGTCTAACTTCTGCATTTTTACTTTTTTGTTCAATTTTTTTAATAATAAATCCAATTATTATAGAAAATATAATACTTTGAAGAATTGCACCCAAATAAACAAAAAACATAGGTTGAATACCTAAATTTGTAAAAATTTCAGGACCCGTAAAAATTTCTATAAAACTAATATTTGCTAATACTATATAAATTAATGATCCTGCAACAAAATAGTAGGATAAGTTGTCTTTTATTTTAGAAACCACTACATAATAAGAAGCTAACGTGAAGATTGTTAGAATTGGTGCAATTATAGTAAATGCCTCCATTTGATAATTTCCTCCTAAAAGAAACTGAATTAAAACAAAAACAATTGCTAAAATGAGTAATATGGTTACTTCAATTTCAAAATATTTATCCCACTTAATTAAGTGAGTTCTTGTATCTAATAAATCTCTTGCAAAAGAAACATAAGCGGCATATGCTAAAAATTGTAATGAAAAACTAAAATATTTATAAAAACCTATAAAATCTTCAGAAACAACGTGTTGAAGTAAATATAATGTTATAGCTAATAAATACAAACTATAATATAAATATAATTTGCTTTTATTCTGAAAAAAAATCAAAAAATGATATATGAATAACACGAAAAGGCCTCCTCGTATCCATGAAAATATTTCAGAATGAAAATCTAAAAGCATTCTTTAATCTAGATATATCTTTTTAAATAATTCGGCTTTTCTATTTCTACTAATACTAGCGGTTAAACCATTTGTCATAATAAGTTCTCCTCCCAATCCTTTTAAATACTCTTTAATGTGATTTAAATTGATTAAGTATGAGTTATGAACTCTAAAAAATTCAGGGAACTGAAATTTTTTCTCAACTTCTTTCAATGTTTTTGAAACTACTATTTGCTGCTCTGATTTTAAGAAAATTGTAGTATAACTTTTATCAGACTTTAACATTACAACGTCTTCTTTATCTAATAAATAGACCTTTCCGTCAGCGGAAATATTAATTTTATCACTACCGTTTTCACTTAAATTGTTTAATAGTAATTTTAATTTATTTTCCAATAAATCACCTTTCTTAGATTTTTTAATTTTCTCCATTGAAGCTAACAGTTCGTCTTTATCAACAGGTTTTAATAAATAATCTATGGCAGATACTTTAATGGCTTTTAAGGCAAATTCATCGTGTGCAGTTGTAAAAATCAGATTGAAATCTCTATATTCTAGCCTTTCAATCATAGTAAAACCATCCATCTCAGGCATTTGAATATCCAAAAACACAACATCTGGTTTTAATTCATTAATTATATTAATAGCCTTTACAGGAGAGTTGCAAGTGGTAACTTGTACATTATCAATGTAATTATTTAATTTCCATTCAAGTGCTTCTAAGGCATCATTTTCGTCATCAACTAGTAAAATTTGTAGCATATTAATGGGCGGACGTTAAGTTAATTTTCATTAATTTTTTATGCAAGATACAAAATTTGAATATATGTTCAAAAAAGTTAGTCTTTAATTTCAATTTCTCTATAAATCTCATTTCCAAGTTCGTCAATTGCCGTGATTTTATATGTTCCTTTTTTAGGTAACGTTTCTATTTCATGAATGTTTGAAGTAGTACCAATAAAAGTATTATTTAAGTACCAAAATACTTTTACGTTTGAATTAGAATGAACTAATTTTAATATCAGACTATTATTTTTTTCATTAAAATCCTTTGTTAAATAGATTGTCGTATTTTCTTTAGGAAAAATAAATTCCATCGCTTGTTTGTCTTCACTTAAACAATTTTTCTTAAAATTAGGTAATTTTTTATAAAACGGATGATCTTTTTGATAATAAAACTCTTGTAGAGGTGGTATTACAAACCAACTTTTATGAACCATATTTTGTAATGTTTCACACGATGAGTTTACCTGAAATTGCTCATTTTTATCTAAATGAACCCAAATATGATACGGGCAAGGTTTTGTTTTTAACCCTGCTTGTTGTACAAAAACGGTGTCTTTTACTTCGCAAAAATCACTTGCTCTATAACCACTTTTACTACAAATTGGAATTTCAACTAGTTCATCATATGGCATTTCAAACCAATTACTTTTGGGTAATATCCCAAACACATTAAATAATATAGGTGCCGCCACTGAAATCCCAACCAAACCGGGCCTTCCTTCACCATCTGCATTTCCAACCCAAACTCCAACAACATAATCTTTTGTTGTTCCAATAGCCCACGCATCTCTAAATCCAAAACTTGTACCTGTTTTCCAAGCAATTTTATTTGATGAGTCAAAAAAATTCCAATTTTCTTCTCCTTCTGGTCTGTTTACTTTGTTTAATGCTTCAAAAGTTAAATAGGATGATCCTGCATCAAAAATGGTTTTTTCAGTTGAAATTTTACCAAAATCAGGTTTGAAATTTGTTAAAAATGAAGGTTCTAAAAACTCATTTTTGTAGTATTTTCCTTGAGTATCATCATAATGATTTACTGTCGAAGCCATGGAAGCGTAGCTTTTACATAAATCCCACAAATTACTTTCTGCTCCTCCTAAAATTAAGGATAAACCATAATGATTCGCATTGTATTTTACATCTTTTAATTTTAACTCTTTTAAATAATGATGAAATCTATCTAAACCAAAACTCTGCAACATCCTAACTGCTGGTACATTTAAGGATTTTGACAAAGCTGTACTTGCAAATACAGCTCCATCATATTTTTTGTTGAAATTTTGAGGATTATAACTTCCTATTTGAGTTGGAATATCTGCAACTAATGTATTTGGTAAAATATCACCTGAATCTAGCATTGCAGCATATAAAAATGGTTTTAAAATACTACCTGTGCTTCTGGGTTTGGTAACAATATCAACATCTTTGTGATGCTTGTTAGTAGTTGGAGAATTACCTATATAAGCCAATACTTTTCTGGTTTTTACATCTAAAACCAGCACTGCTATATTGTTAATTTGATTTTTACTTAACTCGTTATAATGGTTTTTTACAATTGAATTGATGCGCTGCTGTAATCCAATTTTTACAGAAGTTTTAATCCTTTCTCCTTTTTTCGTTTTAGCAATATTTTGTAATAAATGGGGTGCTATTTGTGGAATTTTATAGGGCTTTTGAGGTAATTCTTCTTCAATTGCTAATTGGTAGGTTAGTGTATCAATAATTTTTTCTTCGAAAAGTTTTTTAAGTAATTTATTACGTTTTACAGTTAACTTTTGTTGATTCTTTCCTGGATAAATTAAACTTGGCTCATTAGGTAAAACAGCTAATGTTGCACTTTCAGCCCAAGAAAGTTCATTTGGGAAACGACCAAAATAACGCCAAGATGCAACATCTAACCCAACAACATTTCCTCCAAAAGGAGCATTTGAAGCATACAATGCAATAATTTTATCTTTTGAATATCTTAACTCTAATCGTGTTGCTAATAGTATTTCTTTTATTTTTTCAAAATAGGTTCTTTTTTGATTTTTTCGAGATAAGCGAATTACTTGTTGGGTAATCGTACTTCCTCCTCTTTTTACTCTATTGGATTTAAAATTACCATATAATGCTTTTACAATTGAAACCGGATTAAAACCCGGATGTTTATAAAAATAAGCATCTTCAAATTGTACAATACATGCTATAAATTTTTGTGGAATGCTATCATTTTGAGGAAACCTCCATTGACCATCATCAGCAATTTTAGCACCTAACAATTCACCTTCAACACTTTCTATCACTGTAGAAGTTGGATTGTTGAATAATTGTTTTGGTAATGCAAAATAATAAGCCGTTAAAAATATAACGGCTATTATTAATTTGTATTTATGTTTTTTTATAAAGTTCATTACTATTTTACAACTTCAATCCATTGTCCTTTTGTTCGTGTAAAATACTCATTGTCATACATGGCTTCTGCTTGAATACCATATAAATAATAACTCCCTAAATACGATGTATTTAACAACACTTTAAATGTTTTAGTTTCATTTTTATTTAAATTGAAGTAAAAATTAACGCGATCATCTCTAATATCCGTAAAATTAGCACTTCCTGAAGTTGTAGTTCCAAAATCTGTAAAACGTGTATTTACAATTTCCCAACCCGAAGGGAAAATTTCAGTTAAAGCAATATCATGAACTTCTTCTTGCTTTAAATTACTCACCATTACTTGCGCTTCAAACTCGGTTCCTTGGCTTAATTTTGAGACATCAATCGTATTTCCTTGCGTGTCTTTATAAAATACATTTACATTCAATCCTCGTTTTTCTATAATTTCTTCACCTAATGGCAAAATTCCTGAATTTAATACATTCACAAATACAATATTTGCTTCTTTATTTGTAATTGAAATTGAATTATCACCTTCAACAATAGCTAATTTTCGTTGTGCAATTGCAAATTTTGAAGCTATATTTTCAACTTTTCCATTGTTTAAAGAATATTGAAGTTTTATTGATTTTCCACCATTAATTTCAACCATTTTAGCCATTGCTAATAAACTATAAGCTGTAGTTTGTGTACTCATCCAACTTTTTGAAGACAATCGTTTTGCAATATATTTTGCTAATTCTCTAGATTCATTATTTCCGGTTAACAACATTGTTTCCATTGCCATTGCTCTATTTCTGTCAACCGAACCATACGTATAATAATCTCCTTTATCATTTTCGAAATTTATATTTGCAGTTGCTGAAACTTTATTAGCAGCTTCTTTTTGACCGGCCAACGCGTACGCAGCTGCTAGTCTCCATTTAGCATTATTAGAAATTTCTTTAAACTCACGCAATCTATTCATTGAAGATAAATCTGAATGTCCAGCCAATGCCAATGTGTACAATCTATATGCCTGCGCTAAATCTGAATTGTACTCTTTATAACTTGGTTTCCAATTACGAGCCGCTTGCTTTTGATATTTTAACCAATTATTTATAAAAGTTAAAGGTAAAACATACCCTTTTTTCTCAGCTTCAATCATAAAATGACCTGCATAACTTGTTCCCCAATCGTTTGCTGAATTTTGTCCCATCCAATAACTTAAACCTCCATTTGAAGTTTGAAAATTCCCCAATATTTCAATCCCTATTTTAATATTATTGGCCATTTTTTGTTTTTCTTGAATTGAAATATCAAAAATTTCACCTAAATACAATTGAGGAAAAACACTGGATGCTGTTTGCTCTACACAACCGTGTGGATATTGAATTAAGTATTGCAATCTACCTGTAAAATCCATTGGTGGTAAGGTTGAAAACTCTACTTCAGCAAAATTACTTCCTTTAATTCCAAAAGTTTCAAAAGAAATTGTTTGAGTTGCATTTGGTTCTAATTCAATAGCCATTCCTTTTGACGAAATAGGATTAGGATTTACCACATCAATTTCAACTTCATAAGAAGATTTTTCTCCATCTCCTGAAGCTATTACTTCAATTTTAGCAATTCCTTTTACATTAGAAACATCTAATTGAAAATAGGCCATTTTTTCATCTGGAGTAGCAAAAGAAAGTTTTTGAGAATTTGTTCCAACCACTTTAATTCCGCTACTTAAATTTAAATGAACCTCTACATTTTTTACCTTATTATCCATAGCAAAAATTGTAACTGGAAGTGTAACTTTTTCTCCAGGACTTAATTTTCGTGGCAAAGATGCTAATACCATTAATGGTTTGCGAACAGGAGTAGTTTCTTCAACTTTTCCATAAGCTCCTTTTGAATTATCAGCCGCAATTACCATTGTTCTTACTGAACCAATGTATTTTGGTAATTGAATGGTGTGTGAAGCTGTTTTTCCTTTTTCTAACGTAAAAGGTCCTAAATAACGAACTACAGTTTTAAAACGATTCGCTTTTTTGTTTTTTCCAGCCAAAGCATCTCCATCTCCTCCAATAGCAAAAACTTGTTCAATACTTCCGCCATAAGCGCCAATTACATCATCAAAAATATCCCAAGTTTTTACACCTAAAGCTTCACGGGTATAAAAAGCATCCCAAATTTCGGGTGTTTTAAATCGTGTTAAATCTAACAAACCTTCTTCAACTACAGCAATGGTATAAGACATTCGTTTTCCATTTTTCTCATTCACTTTTATTGTGAATTTTTCTTCAGGTTTTAACACTTTTGGCATTGTAATTTCAGGCTCTAATCGTGTGTTTGGATCTTCCACTAATAATGGAATGATACCATATAATCGCAGTGGTAAATCATTTGCTGTAGACGCATGTGGTTGTAATAATGATATGTTTACAAACACATTAGGTGTCATTTCCTTTGTAATAGGAATTTCAATAGTTGTTTCTCCTTTTTGAGTTTTTTGCCAAACAGATTGTAATACTTCCGTTCCGTTTTCAATGCTTATTAAAGCTCTGCCCTCGGTTCCTGAAGGAAATGTAATTATGGCTTTTTCACCAACATTATAGCTGTCTTTATCTGAAGAAAATACCAACATTTTTGAAGCTTCTGGGTCGTTTGATGGTCGTTTCCACCAGTTTTTATAGAAATACGTTGTTGTGCCTGTTGCATGACCACTTTCTTTATCTAACACCCGAATTAAATATCTTCCACCGTCATCATCAGGAATATTTAACGTAAAAGTTCCTTTCCCTGTAGTGTTGGTTTTTATTTTTAACGTTTTGTACGGTTTATGAAAACTACTTCCATTATAAGTGGATAAATTATCATAGGATGAACTCCACCACCAACGCCATTCCATTTTATAAACTTCTACTTCTATATTATCTTTTGCCATAGGTTTCCCTTCGGAAGAAATTGCTGCAATATCAAATGTGATATTTTCATCGGTATCATAAGAACTATACGCTTTTGTTTTTGGTGATTTTAAACCAACAAATGAAGCGTATGGTGCATAATTTTTAGAAATTACATCCATAGAAAAATCACCTCCGTTTTCATATGCTTTGGTTAAAAATGCTACTTTTAACATTCCAGGAGCGTTGTTCTCTAAACTTATTTTTTTACCAATTGTTGCATTTCCATTTTCATCTAATTTTCCATCAAAAACAGTCACTTCTTCTGAAGAAAACTCTTGTGTTGGATCATTAAAAACATAGTTTGGATATTGCTTATTAAAAGCCGTTGAATTTGAAGTGAACTTTGCATTAACTTCAACCTTAATATTTTTTGCAGGTGCACCGTGTAACCATTTTACGTCTAATTTTCCATCAATTGGTTTGTTATTAGTTAAAACCTCATCTGTAAAATCTATTTTAATTTTTAATCGGTTTGGTTTTACAGTTTCTACTTTTAATTGTTGATGAAATTTAGCACCTCCAACACTCACTATCCCATTCCAATTTCCCGTAGGGTCAGTTTCTGAAGTTGGTATGGTAAATTTGTAAAAACCATTTACATTTTCTGTCCTAATTTCTTTAAAAGCTAATTTCCCGCGAGCATCTGTAACTTCTATTTTAACGGGATGTTCTTTTGGTAACGGATTTGCATTGTCGTTTAAAACAAATGTTAAATGAATAGTATCTCCAGGTCTCCAAACACCACGTTCACCATACATAAATCCTTTTAATCCTTCCTGTAGTTTTTTCCCTGAAACATTAAATTTACTTAACGATAAAGAATGACCATCATCTAATTTTAGATACGTTTTATGTTTTCCGTTTGAAACAATGGCGAAAAATGCATTTTTATTAACATCCATTCCTGTAAAACCCTGACTGTCTGTTTCAGCTTGAGCAATTTCTTGTTGTTGATAGTTGTAGATAGTAACTTTTGCTCCTGAAACCGGATTGGTGTTTAAAATATCAGTTACTGCAAAAAAGTACGAATTGTTTTCTCCCTTTTTAGCAATTACACCTAAGTTTGAAGCTAAAATATTTGCAGAAACTACTTGGTCCTCATTATCATAATATGCTTTTTTACAAGGATCTTCTCTATCATTCCAATTGTAATAATTATTGTTATAACTGTAAATTAAATTATCCCAATATTGTTCTTCACGTTCATCTAAATCTTCTGCTTCTTCTGTTGTATATTCCTGATTGTCATAGTAATAATCTTCTTCATAATCTTCATCTTCATCATTTGAGCTTATTTGATTTCCTTCACATTTATAAAGAGAATATTCTTGTTTTATGTTAAGCTCAACTCTATAAATTGCGCCTGGATCTGCTTTTATCATTTTAGATAAATCTATCGCATACGCTTTCCATTTTCCATTATTTTCAATTTCACTATTGATTAGTGTTATGGTTTTTTTAGCAACACGCCTTCCAACTCTTCTAATGTCATAATTGTTTGAACTTCCTAAATCACTTGTTTGTAAAAATTGCAAAATATTATCTTCAAATATTTTAATAATCCGAACATCAACAGCTTTTAAATTTACTGCTTCAAAATTAAATTTTAAATCATTCGAATTGGGTAAAATTACACCACTTGAAAGTAATCTGACCGCTGGTTTCAATTGTTGAAAAGCTACTTTTTGTGAAAAAGAATTCTTTAACTTATAACCATCAACACTTTTAATTCCTTGAAAAACAGCAACGTTTACATTACCCAAAACACGAATATCAGAATATACTTTTAGTAAATTACCATCAACTACATATTTTAAGTTTTTAGCATTTTGAATTTCAACCAAGCCATTAAAATTTTGTTGTTTTTGAAGAGGGTCTGAAAAATTAATGACTAAATGTTGCTCTGGTAATTGAAACACATTAACACTTAAAATTGAAAAATTATTTTTTCCTGGAATTCTTAGTACAGATTCTCCTTCATTGGCTACATTTATTTTTTTACCAGACCAAGAAAGTAACACCTCCGAATCTTCTTCAAAACGTTGAACGCTATCAATTTTAAATTGAAACTGTGTACTTACTGAATCTATACTTTCCCATTTAATAGCTAAATTTTTGCTTTTTTGAGTTGCAGAAATAAGTTTTTTAGCATTTTCTAATTCTAAAATATCGGCTGTTTTAAGAGTTCCTTCAATATATTGCCACTCTTTGCTATAAGATTGAAAACTAGTTGTAGCTACACTGAAATTTTGCTCTAATGTTTTAAATTTAAACGTATAGGTTTTAAATTCAGAAGGAATAGTAGCGTATATTTTACCTAAGTTAACCGTAACCGTGTACTCTTTATTTGGTTCTAAATTTTTTGAAGGTTGAAAAAATAAACTTCTTGAATTTAAAGCTGATAATTTCCCTTCAATTGAAGGTGAAATAGTTATTGCATTTTTAGAAACTTCTTTATTTGGAACCCATGAATCAACTTCATTAACCAAATCAATTCTGATAGGTTCAGCAATTGAAATTACATCTGAAGTTGTGTAGCTAATGTGCTTTCTAAATTTAAAAATATTATTGGTTATTTCTTGTGGGTTGTCATTTTTACATGACAAGAAAATTACACTTACTAAAAGTGTAAAAACTAAATGTTGAAGTCTCATCTTAAGCGAATTATATTGTTGGCAAATTTTTTATGAAATTACTAAAAAATAAACAGCGAAAGTTGAAAAATCAAAATTTTAAATTATTCTATTTTTTAATAGGTAAAACGTAAAAAAATATTGCTACAAAGTGTGCAAAACTACCTAATAACACAAAAATATGAAAAATAGCATGGTTATATTTTAAGTTTTTAATACTGTATAAAACAGCACCAATAGTGTAGAAAATTCCACCAGCTAATAACCACATTAAACCTTCAAAAGGTAAATTATGAACCAATGGTTTTATAGCAAAGATTACAACCCAACCCATAAGTACATAGGCAAAAGTTGATATTTTATCATATTTTCCTATAAAAAAAAGTTTTAAAATAATACCTGCAATTGCCAAACCCCAAGAAACTCCAAAAATTGTCCAGCCAACCCAACCATTTAAAACCACCAGAGTAAAAGGTGTATAAGTTCCTGCAATTAAAACATAAATAGCAGAATGATCAAAAATGTTTAAACGATGTCTTAATTTTGGATTTTGAGCGTAATGGTAAAATGTTGAAGCAGAATATAGCACAATTAAACTAGCACCATAAATAGTAAAACTTACAATGTGCCAAGCACTTCCATAAATACTAGAATATACTACCAGTAAAATTAAGGCAGCAATGCTTAAAATCAATCCAATAGCGTGTGAAATTATATTAAATTTTTCTTCTTTTGGGTCGTAATATGTGATATCTTTTTTTTCCATTTTAGTTAAACGAGAAAAGTTTTAGTTAAGTACTTATTTGTTGAAGTTTTAAATCTGAAATTAATTCATTGTAAATAACATCAAATGTTTGTTTTTTTAAAGAATCGTTGTCTTTTAAGGTAAGTCCTTCTGTTTTAATAAAATGATGAATTTTTATACGCAATTTACCAGGGCTTCCGCTAAAAAAAGTATAAGAAAATCTTTTTTTACAATCGTACATTGTAATTGGTACAATTGGGATTTGATGTTCAATTGCCAGTTTAAAAGCACCATTTTTAAATTCACTTAAAACCACACTTTCATCATCAGGAACTAATCCTTCAGGGAAAATACAAATATCAAGCCCCTCACTCATTCTTCTTCTTGCTTCATCAAAAACAGCCAATCTGCTTTTTGAATTACTTCTATCAACAATAATACAAGTTCGTTTATAAAAAAAACCAAAAATTGGTATTTTAGTCAATTCTTTTTTGCCAACAAATACAAAAGGATTTTTTGTAACGGAAAGCATTACCATCACATCAATCATTGATGTATGGTTTGGACAAAACATAAAACTTTTTTCTTTTGCTAAAACCTGGTTTTCTTCTAAAATAACTTTAAAACCCATCACAAAAATTAAGGTTTTAGCCCAAACTCTAGCTATTTTAAAAAATACAGGATATAATTTTTCTGAAGAAGTAACTACTATTAATACGGGAAAAACAGGTATCATTGTTAGTAATAACCATGCTAAAAACCAAACTCTCCAAAAAATATATAAAGGATACCTAAAAAATTTCATATGCTTCAAATGTAATTATTTTCTATCTTTTTTAAACACCTCTTGTTAATATTTTTAAAGTTATATTTATAGTATATTAACTTTAAACAAATTAATTATGGGATTTTTGTATTTTATTATTATTGGAGCTGTTGCTGGTTGGTTAGCGGGTAACTTAATGAAAGGTGGTGGATTTGGATTATTGATGAATATCATTTTAGGTATTATTGGAGGTATTGTTGGTGGTTGGCTTTTTGGTATCCTTGGATTAGAAATGGGTGGTGGAGTTATCGGATCTTTAATTACTTCAGTAGTTGGAGCAGCT
>NZ_JBFFOE010000035.1:0-28215 GCF_041562875.1 Lutibacter sp.
ATTCTATAGAAGAATTATTAAATAAACAAATAGTAGCTATTATTAACTTTCAAAAAAAACAAATCGCTAATTTTCTTAGTGAGTGTTTAATTCTTGGAATTGAAAATAATCAAAATAAAATTGTTTTACTCCAAGCTTCTATGAAAAATTTAACCAATGGAGAACAAATTAATTAAACACACTTTAAATTAAAATCAAGTTATAAATTTAAATAAAGCCTTAAAAGAATCCTAATATGAGTAAAGAAAAATATACCGCAGAAACTACTAGATATGAAAAAATGAAGTACAGACGTACTGGAAAAAGCGGGCTGCAATTACCTGAATTATCTTTAGGTTTATGGCACAATTTTGGTTTTAACGATGATTTTGATAATTCAAGAGATTTATTAAAATGTGCTTTTGATAATGGAATTACACATTTTGATTTAGCTAATAATTACGGAATACCAGCTGGATCAGCCGAATCAACGTTAGGAAAAATATTAAAAAAAGAATTCAAAAGTTATAGAGATGAATTAATTATTTCTTCAAAAGCGGGTTACGGAATGTGGCCAGGACCTTATGGAGATTTTGGTTCTAAAAAATACTTGACAGCAAGTTTAGACCAAAGTTTAAAGCGTATGGGCTTAGATTATGTAGATATTTTTTACCATCATCGTCCAGATTCTGAAACACCTTTAGAAGAAACTATGGGAACGTTAGATTTAATGGTTCGTCAAGGGAAAGCATTGTATGTTGGAATTTCAAATTATAATGCTGAAGAGACTGCTAAAGCTTCTAAAATTTTAAATAATCTTGGAACCCCTTGCTTAATTCATCAGCCAAAATACAATATGTTTGACCGCTGGGTTGAAAATAGTTTATTGGATACTCTTGAGACTGAAGGCATTGGATCTATTGCCTTTTCTCCTTTAGCTCAGGGCATGCTTACCAGCAGATATTTAAATGGTTTCCCTGAAGATTCAAGAGCAGTTAAAGATGGTCGTTTTATAAACACTACTCAAATAAGTAGCATGCTTTCAAAAATTAAGCAATTAAATGAAATTGCTAAAAACAGAAATCAAAGCTTGGCTCAAATGGCAATTTCTTGGATTTTAAAAGATCAAAGAATTACATCTGTATTAATTGGAGCAAGTAAAACATCTCAAATTTTAGATAGTTTAAAGGCTATTGATAATACTACTTTTTCTGAAGAAGAATTACAAAAAATAGAGCATATTTTAAAGTAAAATATCTTTAAAAACAAAAAGGGACGCTTATAAATAAGTGTCCCCTTTCTAAAGTACATTCGCCAGCCATAGCTAGTGTACCATTTTTTACAAGCTAGCCAAACTAGCTTTTATAGTTTTTTTAAATCAATAATTAAAGAATCCTCAACACCCAAATATCTCCTACTACCTAAATAACGATTTACATTTCCTTCATCATAAATATTTGAAGACGAATCAACAGAATTTAATTTAACTCTACCTGATGAGTGAATGAATTCTTTTTTACCATTACCTAACCAAATACCAACATGAGTAACTCGTTGCTTTTTAATTTCAGTTGCTTTTGAACCAAAAAAAAGTAAATCTCCTTTTTCTAAACCTTCAAATTTTAAGTTTTCATCAACTATTTTTCCAGCAAAAATTTGCTGAGAAGCGTCTCTTGGCGTTACAAAACCATTCATTAAATATACGGTTTTTACAAATCCACTACAATCCACAGCTTTTGAAGAAGTTCCTCCCCATAAATAAGGAGAGCCTAATAAGCTTTTCGCATAATTCTCAATGCCCTCCTGTGAAGGATTCAAATTCTCTAGCCAACTTGAATATATCTGTGCTTCAACTTTTTTCACAAATCCAATTCTTCCATCAGGTAATTGAATTTTATAACTGTTAGTTAATTCCTCCTTCAATTTAACTTTTCCACCAAGAACAATATCAGCTAATATAATTGTAAAATCTTTGTCTTGATATAAATTTCCTGTCGTTTTGGAATAAATAACGAGTCCAGAATCTAACCATTCTTCTAATTTTTTCTTATTTACCAACTGAATACCTCCATTATCAACCCAAGCTATGTATTTTTCTGGTGTTTGCACTAAAGTAAATGAACCTTCTTTTTTCAAAACCTTTAATTTCGTTCCTAAAACAACTTGAGTAGCTAATTCAGCTGAATGCTTAGCATTACCTCTTAAGTTACATACGGAATTATTTGCTATAGCATACTTTTCATCACCTACAGCTGCATCTGGTAAAACTGTAACCTTGTCTTCAAACTTAGAACCTTTAGTTGCTATAACCTTCCTTAATTCTTCAATAGCAGCAGCATTGTCGGTTTCACCTTTTAATACTAAAACATCACCTTTTTCCTCTAATGAAACATTATAAATAGCAACTCTTTTATCTGGTGCATATTTAATTTTTATGCTATTGTTCAAGTTTTCAAACGACTGAATTGAATTTTCATCAGTTTCACAGGAATAAAATAGAACAATAAATAGTAAATATTTCAATGACTTCATTATTTCAAATTTAAAGATTAAACAAACTAGCTTTTATAGTTTCAATTTTCGCCAAAGCATCAGCTTCTTTTTGACGCTCTATCTTAAGAACATTCTCAGGAGCGTTATTTACAAAGCGTTCATTACTTAGTTTATTTTGAACAGATTTTAAGAAACCTAATGTATATTTAAGCTCTTCTTCTAATTTTGCTTTTTCTTCTTCAACATTAATATCTGAAGTCATAGGAATAAAATACTCGTTAGATTTTACTCTAAAACTTAAAGCACCTTCAACCTTTTCATTTACATATTTTAAAGATGATAAATTTCCTAATTTTTCTATTACAGCATCTAAATCTTTATTTGAATTTTCACTATTTAAAACTGATAATTCAATAGTGTTTTTAAATGCTATATTTTTGTCTTTTCTAATACTTCTAATATTTGAAATAACTTCCGAAGTAAACTTAAAATCATTTATTAATGATTCATTTACAATAGACGTTTTAGGATATTCAGCAATTATTAGTGCCTCTTCCGGAGTTCTATTTGTAATCTCTTGCCAAATTTCTTCAGAAATAAAAGGCATATATGGATGAAGTACTTTTAAATTATCTTCTAAAAAACAAATTACTGAATGATAAGTTTTAGCATCAATTGGTTGTTGATACCCTGGTTTCACCATTTCTAAAAACCAAGAAGAAAAATCGTCCCAAACCAGTTTATAAATACTCATTAAAGCTTCACTAATACGGTATTGCTCAAAAGATTTATCTAAATCTTGTAATGTTTGTTGAAATTTAGCTTGATACCATTCAATTGCAACTTTTGAAGATTGTGGTTGTTCAAGTGTTTCATCAATTTCCCATCCTTTAATTAAACGAAAAGAATTCCAAATTTTATTTGAAAAATTACGTCCTTGAGCACATAATTCTTCATCAAACAACAAATCGTTACCCGCAGCAGAACACAATAACATTCCAACACGAACACCATCTGCTCCATATTTCTCGATTAATTCAATTGGATCAGGAGAGTTTCCTAATGATTTTGACATCTTTCTACCTTTACCGTCACGTACAATTCCTGTGAAATATACATTGGTAAATGGTTTTTCATTTCTAAATTCGTAACCTGCAAAAATCATACGAGCCACCCAAAAGAAAATAATATCAGGTCCAGTAACTAAATCGTTTGTTGGATAATAATATTCTATTTCTTTATTATCTGGATTTCTAATTCCGTCAAAAACTGAGATTGGCCATAACCAAGAAGAAAACCAAGTATCTAATGCATCTGGATCTTGAGTTAAATCAGTTGATGTTACTTCTTTTCCTAATTTTTCTGAAGCCAATTTAGCAGCTTCTTCAATTGTTGAAGCAATTACAAAATCGTTCACACCATCACCATAAAAATATGCTGGAATTTGATGTCCCCACCAAAGCTGACGAGAAATATTCCAATCTCTAATATTCTCTAACCAATGACGGTATGTGCTGTTATAATGTTTTGGAAAAAAATGAATTTCTTCATCTTCCAAAACCGCTTTTAAGGCTGGTTCAACAATCGTTTCCATTTTCAAAAACCATTGTGCAGAAATCTTCGGTTCAATAACTTCTTTTGTTCTTTCTGAAGTACCTACCTTATGCATATATGGTTCAACTTTCACTAAACAACCTAACTCTTCCAATTCTTTGGTTATTTCTTTTCGAACTACAAAACGATCTTTTCCTTCATAATGCAATCCGAAAGAATTTAAAGAAGCATCATCATTAAAAATATCTATAACTTCTAAATTATGTTTTTCTCCAAGTACTTTATCATTTGGATCGTGTGCAGGAGTTACTTTTAAACAACCTGTCCCAAACTCAACATCTACATATTCATCTTCAATTATTGGAATTACTCTATTACAAACTGGTACAATAGCCTTTTTCCCTTTTAAATGTTTAAAACGCTCATCATTTGGATTGATACAAATTGCTGTGTCTCCAAAAATAGTTTCAGGACGCGTAGTTGCAATTGTTAAAACATCATTAGAATCTTCAATTTTATAATTTAAATAGTATAAATTCCCTTGTTTTTCTTCAAATATAACTTCTTCATCAGATAAAGTTGTTTTTGCTGAAGGATCCCAATTTACCATTCTATAACCACGATAAATTAATCCTTTATGATACAAATCAACAAAAACTTTAGTTACAGCTTCACTTAAATCTGGATCCATTGTAAACTTTGTTCGTTCCCAATCACATGAAGCTCCCAATTTTTTTAGCTGCTCAAGAATTATTCCACCATGTTTATCAGTCCATTCCCAAGCGTGTTTTAAAAACTCATCACGTGTTAAATCTGATTTATTAATCCCTTCTTCCTTCAATTTAGCAACAACTTTAGCTTCTGTTGCTATAGATGCATGGTCTGTACCTGGTACCCAACAAGCGTTAAAACCTTTTAATCTAGCTCTTCTTATCAATACATCTTGTATTGTATTGTTAAGCATATGCCCCATATGCAAAACACCTGTTACGTTTGGAGGAGGAATTACAATTGTGTAAGGTTCTTTTTCATTAGGGACTGAATGAAAATAATTGTTTTCCATCCAGTAATCATACCATTTTTTCTCAATATCCTGAGGGTTGTATTTTGCTGCTAAACTCATTGTGGTCTAATTTTTGTAATATAGTTTGCAAATGTACAATTATAAGAGATAACACAAAATATTTTGAAAACTTAAAAAAAATACTAACTTTACATCTTAAAACTTTAAAATTATGAAAAAAATAATAACATTATTATTTATTGGGCTTTTAACATTTTCAATAAACGCTCAAGAAAAAACAGTTGCTGAACCAGTTCAAGACCCTAATGCACCTGCATTTGAATTTGAAACTGAAGTTATTGATTACGGAAAAATAGACTTAAATGCCGATGGTGTCCGTGTTTTTAAATTTAAAAACGTTGGAAAATCACCTTTGATTATCAGTAATATTAAATCTAGCTGTGGTTGTACGGTTCCTAAAAAACCAACTGAACCAATTATGCCAGGCGCAACAGGTGAGATTGAAGTAAAATATGCTACAAACAGACCAGGAGGATTTTCAAAAACTATAACAGTAAATTCTAATGCTACTGAATCTGCAAAACAATTAAGAATTAAAGGAATTGTTATTAAACCTGAATCTGCAGTAGAAAAAGTAAGACCAACAATGTCTGCAGATTAAGAAAACTAAACCTTATAAATAAAATAATAAAGGCTTTCAAATTTGAAAGCCTTTATTATTTTAACAAGTTTTTTAAACGAAATTGATATTCATAATCTTGTCCATTCCTCTCAATAACTAAACTTATTTTTTTATTTTCTTTTTGATAAAATTTTTCAACAATTTCTTCTAGTTTTAAATTATAGGTATAATGTCCATCAATTTTAATAACAATATCATTTGCTTGTAATCCAGCATGATATGCTGGAGAATTTTTTGTTACTTTAAAAATTTTATAGGTGGGCCTAAAACTATATTTATAATTATAATCTAATGCAATTCTATTTTGCTGAGTGCTCTCTTTATCACTTGATAAAGAGAAACTAGTGAAGTCGGGTTCTTTTATCAATAATTTTCCATTATAAACTAATTCAATTCCACTCATATTATATCTAAAAGGCTCATTAAATGAACTTCCTTTTTTTAAAGTAATTTTATTTTTTTTATAATCAAACGTCACAATAAAACGTTTTAGAATATTTGCTCCTAAACTCCCATTTCGTTCTTCAAACTTAAGAGCATTTGCAATAGATAATGAATCTGGGAAAGAAACCGTAGGATATTTTAATTCAAATTTCCCTAAAACTAATCCTTTAATTATTGACCTTTTCCCATAAATTGATCCACTTAATCCTTCACCCAAAAAATCAATAAAAAACTTTTTAGGTGGTAATATATCTGGGTGACTACTTTCAAATAACCACATAGCATCACTTCCTCCAGAATCAATCAATAACTTAACAGGTGTTATTTTATTAGTAAAAGAATCCAATTTTATCCCAACATTTATATAAGGTTTTAATTTATAAAATTCTATATCAAATGTTTCGCATTTTCTAAAGTTCTTATAACTAAAAGTCTCTGTATTATAAAAAGTTAATTTTTTACTGCCATAGTTTATTTTAACAACAAAATCTTTCAATATTTTATAACCTATAATTCCATGGATAGTAATTCCAAGTTTGGAAGATAAATCAAAACTATCATCAAAAACTACATATAAATCTTGATTTGTACTTCTAATATTCTTAATTCCAAAAATATTACCTTTAGATAATATAGCATCAATTGCATCTTCTTTCCCTAAACCTTGTAATTTAATTTTTTCTACATTATTAAGTTGTACCGAATCTTTATTATTTATGTTAAATAAGATTGTGGTTCCAACTCCTGAATCTAGTATGAAATTTAATTCCTTACCATTTACTTCAATAGGAAAAATAACTAAATTATTAATTAATTTAAAAGAAACAGTTTGTTTTGTAGCATTATTAATGAGTCTAAAATTGCTTTGTGCAACACTAACTTTTGAACAAAAAAGTAGTGCTATAATAATATATATATATGTAAAACCAATTTTCAACAATATTAAATTTTAATTTTAGTGGTAAACTACAAAAAAGGCTTATTATAACACAACTTTTATGAAAACTTTAACCTATAACAAATCACATCAAAAGTTAAGAACTTTAAATTAAATTTCGCAATTTTGTAGTATAATTTTTCAAAAATAAAAAATATGCCTACAATATCTATTAAAGGTAAAAATATGCCTGAATCACCAATTAGAAAACTGGTTCCTTATGCCGAAAATGCTAAAAAAAGGGGAATTGAAGTTTTTCATTTAAATATTGGTCAGCCAGATATAAAAACACCAGATATAGCTCTTGAAGCTATAAAAAATAACACTATTAAAGTGTTAGCTTATAGCCGATCAGAAGGATCAGAAGAATACCGTCAAAAACTAGCAAATTATTATATAAAACACAATATAAATGTTAATGCTGATGAGATTATAATTACAACCGGTGGGTCTGAAGCGTTGTTATTTGCAATGGGAAGTGTTTGTGATCCTGGTGATGAAATTATTATTCCTGAACCGTTTTACGCAAATTATAATGGATTTTCAACAGCTTCAGGTGTTACTATTGTTCCTGTAATATCTAAAATTGAAGAAAATTTTGCCTTACCTCCTATTGAAGAATTTGAGAAATTAATTTCATCAAAAACAAAAGCAATTTTAATTTGTAATCCTGGAAACCCTACTGGATATCTATATTCAAAAGAAGAAATTCAAAAATTAGCAACTATTGTAAAAAAACATGATTTATTTTTAATTGCTGATGAGGTTTATAGAGAATTTGTATATGATAATGTGCAACATCAATCTGTTTTAAGTGATTTTGGTTTAGAAAATAATGCTATTATAATTGACTCTGTATCCAAACGTTACAGTATGTGTGGCGCACGTATTGGTTGTTTGGTTTCAAAAAACAAAGAAGTTATAAGTACTGCATTAAAATTTGCTCAAGCTCGTTTAAGTCCACCAACATTTGCACAAATTGCAAGTGAAGCTGCTTTAGAAACTCCACAATCATATTTTGATGAAGTTATCATTGAATACAAGGCCAGAAGAGATCTTTTAATCTCAGAATTAAGTAAAATTGATGGTATAAAAGTGGCATCTCCAAAAGGCGCATTTTACTGTGTAGTTGAGCTTCCTGTTGACAATGCCGATAAATTTGCACAATGGCTGTTAGAAGATTTTAATTTAAACAATCAAACAGTTATGGTTGCTCCTGCAGCAGGTTTCTATTCAACAAAAGGGTTTGGAACAAAACAAATAAGAATTGCTTACGTTTTGAAAAAAGAGGATTTAATTACTTCTGTTAAAATATTAAAAGCTGCTATTTTAAAATACAATAAAAATTAATTGAAAATCCAACAAAACATACCTTTAAAAAAATACAATACGTTTGGTATTTCAACAAATGCCAAACGTTTTGTATCCATAAATTCATTAAAAGAATTAAAAGAAATTATCACTCTTGAGAAGGATGTTTTTCTTTTAGGTGGCGGTAGCAATATGCTATTAACTACTGATATTGAGAAATTAGTACTTCACTTAAATCTAAAAGGTATTATTGTAAATGATACAGAGAATGAAGTTGTTTTTGTAACTGCTGAAGCTGGTGAAAATTGGCATGAATTTGTAGTTTGGTGTATTTCTCAAAACTATGGTGGTTTAGAAAACTTATCATTAATCCCTGGAAATGTTGGTACATCACCCATTCAAAATATTGGTGCGTATGGAGTTGAAATAAAAGATACGTTTCATCAATTGGAAGCTCTTGAGATTGAAACTGGAAAAATCAAAATATTTAAACTTGAAGATTGTGATTTTGGATATCGGAATTCAGTTTTTAAAAAGGAATTAAAAGATAAATACATTATTATAAATGTTACTTTTAAACTTACAAAAAAACATCACAAAATCAATATTTCATATGGAGCAATAAGCTCTTTATTAGAAAATAAAGAGAATCCTACAATTAAAGATATTTCAGATGCTGTAGTTGCAATTAGACAAAGCAAACTACCTGACCCTCAAGAAATTGGAAATAGCGGAAGTTTTTTTAAAAATCCGGTAATCAACCACAATTCTTTTAAAATCTTACAAAAAAAATATCCAGAAATTCCACATTATATAGTTTCAGAAAATGAAATAAAAATACCTGCTGGTTGGTTAATTGAGCAATGTGGCTTTAAAGGAAAACGCTTTGGTGATGCTGGTGTTCATACAAAACAAGCATTAGTTTTAGTAAATTATAACAACGCAACTGGGCAAGAAATATACAGCTTAGCTAAAAATATTCAGCAAAAAATAAAAGACACATTTAATATTGATTTAGCTATTGAAGTTAATATAATTTAAACTGTTACTTCTAACAATTTACAATTTTCTGAAATTATTATCACTGTATTTGCAATTGCAGGAATTAATATTGTTTCACCAGTTTTAATAATTTCTGAATTATCAAAAATAGAAATTTCTGCACTTACTTCAACACACATAAAAATTACAAATGAATCTATTTGCGAATAATCAAGTACTGTTTTATTTACTACTGGAATAAAATTAGTTTTAAAATATGGGCAAGAAACAACTATATTTAAAATATTAACCTCTTTACTATAGTTTATTTCTGCATCAATTTTATCAATAAAATTTAATGCACCTACAGCCAATTCTGTATGTAATTCCCTTTTATTACCTTCCACATCAACTCTATCAAAATCGTAAATTCAATAAGTAATATCTGATGTTTGTTGGATTTCTGCTAATATAATACCTGCCTCAATGGAATGAATTATTCCTGTTTCAATAAAAAAGGCATCACCAGTTTTCACTATAACTTCATTTAAAACAGATACTATTTTTTTTCTTCTAAAAGAGATACATATTTTTTTGTAGTTATAATTTCCTTAAAACCTAATATCAATCTTGCATTTTCTTCAACCTGCATAACATACCACATTTCCTTTTTCCCAATCGATTTGTGGCGTGTTTTTGACAATTCATCATTTGGGTAAACTTGAACAGATAAATCTTGTTTGCGTCAATAAACTTAATTAACAAGGGAAAATTATCTCTAAAATTTGCATAATTATTTTTCCCTAATAAGTTAGATTTATAAGTTATTAATAATTCTTTTAAAGAAAAACCCCTTAAATTTCCGTTAGAAACTATTGAAACAGTTCCTTCAACACCAGAAATTTCCCAACTTTCTCCAACATTTTTTAAGCTAGATTTTTTATTAAATTGAGTTGATAATTTATTATTACTTAATAATTTCTTTTAATGATTTTATTACATAATCTATTTCCTCAAGTGTATTAAATTTACTAAAGGAAAATCGAATAGAAGTTTTAATAGCTTCTTTTTCATCTAATATGGCATTTAAAACATGTGAACCTTTATTACTGCCACTTTGGCAAGCACTCCCACCTGATACTGCTATTCCTTTTAAATCCAAATTAAAAATCAACATTGGATATTCTTTTGAAAATCGAACGTTTAAAATAATATAACTACTTTTTGTTTCACTTTCAGCATACCCGTTGAATTCTATTCCTTCAAAATTATTTTTTAACTCAGAAATAAAATAACTTTTTACTTTTTGAATGTCATTAGATTCTTCTTTTAGATTAGCACATGCAATTTCCAACGCTTTTTCCATTCCTAAAATACTATGAATATTTTCAGTTCCTGCTCTGGCTCCTCGCTCTTGTTCTCCTCCGTGTAAAATTGGATTTACACCAAATCCTTTTTTAATATACGCAAACCCTACACCTTTTGGTCCGTGAAATTTATGTGCACTAGAGACAAAAAAATCTATAGGGGTTTCTTTAATGTCAATTTTAAAATGCCCAATTCCTTGCACAGCATCAGAATGAAATAAAGCATTATTTGCAATACATAAATTTGAAACTTTTTTTAAATCTAATACATTCCCAATTTCGTTATTAACATACATTAAACTTACTAATTTTTTTTCGTCAGATTGTTTAAGTAATTCTTCTAAATGTGTGTAATTTACACCTCCTCTTTCATCTAAATCTACCCAACTAACTTGAATATTAAATTCTTTAACAAGATTATCTATCGTATGTAAAATTGCATGATGCTCAATTTTTGATGAAATAATGGTAGTTACTCCCAAATTTGTAACTGCATTTCTTAAAATTAAATTATCCGCTTCACTTGCTCCTGCAGTGAAAATAATTTCATTTGAAACTGCATTAAATTGTTTTGCTATATTTTTTCGAGCTGTTTCAACCAAAGATTTTGACTTTCTTCCAATTTGATGAGTTGAAGATGGATTTCCATAAAAATTGACCATTGCATTCGTAATTACATCAATTACTTCTGGCAAAATAGGTGTTGTTGCAGCGTTGTCTAAATATATATTTTTCATCAAAAGCAAAAGTAATTAAAATAGTTGGTTTCATTTAGCGTTGAATTACTTAAAACCCTTATTTTTGTCTTGAAAATTTTATATAAATGAAAAAAATAATTTTACTTTTTTTAACAATTTCATTATGCTCTTGTAATGATGGTGATTTTGATGTGCCATCTTTTGAATTTACTTCTGATGTTAAAAGTTGTGGAGAATATGTTATTTACAAGAAAAATAGTACTAGTACTGAAGTTATAATTTTAACTTTAACACCTACAAATATAGGAACAACTATAGGTGATAAAACTGTTGCAATCTCTACAACTTCAAGTGTAACTTATAGAATTTTAGAAGATGGAATTGATTCAAATTATTTCTGTCAGTCCATTCCACCCTCAACTCCAAGAGTTTTGAAAGAATTAATAGCTGACAGTGGCACAATTAATATAACAACTGCTGAGATTTTAACAAATGAAGTTATAACAGGTTACACATATACAATCACAATTTCAGATTTATTATTTAATGATGTTAATGAGCGTATTTTCTTTGAAAGTTTTGATTTTGGGATACTTACTGTTAACCTTTAGTATTCTGATAAATATAAACTTCTGTGGCTCCTAATCCATACTTTTGAAATGAAGCCTCATAGGATTTAACTTGGTAATTCTTAAACAAAAATTCTAGCTCTGATTTTAAAACACCTTGCCCAACTCCATGAATAAAAACAATTTTTGGAATTCTGTTTTTAATCGCGAATTCTAATTTATGTTTTGCTTCATTCATTTGTAAATTTAACATATCATAATTATCCATTCCTTTAGTTGAAGCCGTTAAATGATGAATATGCAAATCTACTTCCATAGGTGGAAGTTTATCATTTAAATTAGCTGTTTTAAATTTAGGTGCATTCTTTTTCTTAGTTGTGTAATTAATTTTTTCTAACAAACCTTCATTAGAAATATCACTGAATTTAGAAAGTTCTCTTTGACTTTGCCCAATAACCACCAACTCTTTAGGCAAAAATTCAAAAGAAAATCCATCTTCAGATTCAATTACAATTTTATGCGTATAAACCTCAATAACTTTACCTTTAATTACATCATCAAGTACTGCAACTTTATCCCCTACTTTAAATTCCATTTATATCAGATTATTTTAACTTTGAAAATTACTATTTTTTAGAACTACTTTTTATTTGAAAAATTTAATTTAGTTAATTTCTTAACTTTTAATTAATTTTACAAAAATATTTAGGCAAAGTTAAAACAATATTTTTGTAGAAAAAGAAAATGATGGAACAAACTATTTCAATAAACACTGAACAATTTTTTAAAGACGCGCTTACCAATTTAAAAATTGATGAAAATAGGATGAAATTACTTCAATCTATTGCATTATTTATTACAAATGAGCTAGAACAAAATAAACGTGTTAACCTCAATTATATTTGCACTCACAATAGCAGAAGAAGCCAATTAGCACAAGTTTGGAGTAGTTATGCTTCTTATTATTTTAAATTTTCTGAAATCTATAGTTTTTCAGGAGGTACAATGGCTACTTCTTTCTATAGAAATACCGTTAAAACATTACAAGAAGTTGGTTTTGACTTTCAAATATTAGAATTTTCTCATGAAAACCCAGTGTATTCAATTAGTTATAAAAATTGCATAAATCCAATAATTGGATTTTCTAAATTATATGATAGTGAACATCATAAAAAACCATTTATAGCTATCACAACTTGCTCTAGTGCTGATGAAAACTGCCCTTTTATTCCTAATGCTATTGAACGTTTTCATTTACCGTTTAACGATCCTAAGATGTATGACAATACGCTGCTCCAATCTGAAAAATATTTGGAAACAAATAAGCAAATAGCTGGTGAAATTCATTTTATATTTAATTCTATTAAAAATTCAATATAATATTTTTGTACATTCGTTTGTAACAATTTTTATTATAATTTAAAAGAAAAATGATGGATCAAAATCAACCAAAAAACTACCTTGTTGAATCTATTTTAGTAACTATTTTTTGCTGTTTACCTTTTGGAATAGTAGGTATTGTATTTGCAAGTCAAGTAAATTCTAAATTTTCTTCTGGAGATTATCATGGAGCACAGGAAGCTTCTGAAAATGCAAAAAAATGGATGAAATGGGGATTCTTTTCAGGGATTGCTATTATTCTTTTATATGCTATTGTTATTTTTGCAATAGGAGGAGTTGCTATAATGGGTTTAGGTAATGACTATTAATTTAACTTATGAACTTAAAAACTATAGGATTTCTTTTACTTGGAATAAGTGTAGCAATCCTATATTTTTTTGTAAATCCAAGTGATGTTAATTTTTTCCCTAAATGCCCTTTATATTTAACCACAGGTATTTATTGTCCTGGTTGTGGAAGTCAACGTGCAACACATCAATTGTTACAATTTAACTTAATTGGGGTTCTTCAACAAAACGTCTTGTATTTTTTTGGAATATTAATTTTAGGATATCATGGAATGATTACTGGCTTAAACCTCTATTTTAAAAAGAGTATTTACAACTATATCTATCATCCTAAAACACCAATAATAATTTTAGTTATCATTATTATTTATTGGGTTTTACGAAATATTCCATATTATCCATTTACTATTTTAGCTCCTAATTAAAAAAACAATTAAATTCATATGTTATTTTGTTTGTTGAAATAGTTTTTAATAACCAACAATTGCAACATAACTAAAATAGAAAAGAATACAAAACTGTATGTAAATGTGCTTGAAAAATGAATATTTTTAAAGATATTTATTGAAGAAATATTTTCAAAAACTTTAATTGAAGTGATTTTATTAAAAAATGATACATTTAGTTTTGATAATAAGTATGAATTTTCAGAATTTCCTGCCAACATAAAAATACTAAAAGCAAAAAAGACCATAATTATCAATAACCAAGCTGATTTTGATATTAAAGGCTGATATACTTTTGATAAAGAAAGTTTACTTTCTAATTTTACAGAATTCATTACTTTATTCAGAAAATCTTCAGAAGGCGATTCAATTTGCGCTTCCTTAATTATATATTTTGTAATTTCTTCTATGTTTTTAATTGGTTTCATCTTAAATCTATGGTTCTTGGTTCAATAACATGTTTTAAAATTGTTGTTAATTTTTTTCGAGATCTAAATAACTTTGTTTTGATATTATCTTCTGATAAATTTACAACTTTTGAAATTTCCTTTACTGGTAATTCTTCAAAATAATACAATGTTAAAATAATACGCTCATCTTCATTTAATCTTAAAAGTGCATCATTAATTACTTTTTTTCTTTCATTTTCATGCAAATATTCTAAAGCATCTTGCATATTTTCTAAATCACCTTCATTAAAATCATCAATATTTTCAGAATTAACAAATCTTTTATTTTTCTTTAAAACATCTAAACTAGCATAATACGCAATCTTATAAATCCAAGTTGAAAATTTTGATTCACCTTTAAATTTATCTAAATTTTTAAAAGCTTTTACAAATGAATCTTGTGAAACTTCCTCCGCTTCTTCTTTATTTTTAACAATTCTTATAGTAAGTGTATACACCATGTGTTTATACTTCTCAACTAAAAAAGCAAAAGCATTTACGTTACCATTTAACGTTTGTTCTATATAGTACTCGTCGGGTTCGGTGTTCATTTAGATATAGGACGACAATTAAACTAAAGTGGTTACAATTTAATACAATTAAATTTAAATACTCTTTTTTGTAACCGAATGAGAATAATAATCGTCATACCAAATGAAACACATAAAAAACTTAAATTATATATTATGGAAGTAGCATTTGTATTTGTATCACTATTTATCATCATTTTTGGAATATTTTATTTACACTATTCCACAAGAAACAAAGAGCGTTTAGCATTAATTGAAAAAGGAGCTGATGCCAGTATCTTTTTTAGCGCTAAGGCTGCTCAAAAAAAATCACCTGTACCTATTTGGAGAATTTTAATTCTAAATATAGCTGTATTGCTTATTGGTATTGGTATTGGTGTTTTTACGGGTGCTCTTTTAGAAACTTATACTGTAATTGAACATGATATAGCATACACTGGCTCTATCTTTCTAATGGCTGGACTTGGATTATTTACTGGATTTACTTTATCAAAAAAATTAATTGATAAAGAATAACTTTTGAAGTTTTAACATAAAAAAAAGCACCTTAAAGGTGCTTTTTTTTATGTTTTAAATTAAATAATTATTGAATTTCTTCAAAATTCGTATCCATTTTAATATAATCCAAAAATTCTCTACGAACTTCTTTGTCTTTAAATTTCCCTCCAAATTCTGAAGTTACAGTACTACTTACAATATCCCGAACTCCTCTGGAATTTACACATAAATGTTTAGCATCAATAACACAAGCAACATCATCAGTACCCATTGCTTCTTGTAAAGCTTGCACAACTTGCATTGTTAAACGCTCTTGAACTTGTGGTCGTTTTGCAAAATAATCTACAATTCTGTTCATTTTAGAAAGTCCAATTACATTACCATTTGAAATATAAGCAACATGCGCTCTACCTACAATTGGCAATAAATGATGTTCACAGGTAGAATAAACTGTAATGTTTTTTTCTACCAACATTTCACCATATTTATAATTATTATCGAACGTTGATAATTTCGGCTTATTTGTAGGATTTAAACCGCTGAAGATTTCATTCACGTATGCTTTTGCAACTCTTCTTGGCGTTCCTTTTATACTATCATCTTCTAAATCCATTCCCAATGTTTCTAGAATATCTCTAATGCTTGCTTCAATACGATTTCTTTTTTCTTCATCAGAAATATCAAAAGCATCAGCTCTTAAAGGTGTTTTAGCAGATGATGCTACGTGATCATCTCCTATTTCATCTATTGTGTTTTTCATTCCGTTTTTACCTTCAAACATTTTCACTAATTTAGCTTGCAAATTTACAACTTTGTTTCAAAGTTATGCTGTGATTCTAAGTAATTCTTCTAAATTACATAAATGCTGATCACCTGTTTGCATATTTTTCAATGTATAATTATTATTTTTAATTTCATCTAAACCAACAATTATCACATAAGGAATTTCACGCTTATTAGCATAATTTAGTTGTTTTTTCATTTTTGCATTTTCTGGATACAATTCAGATTTTATATTGTTTTTGCGCAATTCAACTAAAGCTTTCATACAATAAGCTGCTTCCGTTTCTCCAAAATTTATAAATAACACTTTTGGTTTTGGCAATTCAACTTCATTAAATAAATTTAATTCTTCTAATACCAAATAAATACGATCTAAACCAAATGAAATACCAACACCACTCACATCTTTTAACCCAAATACTCCCGTTAAATCATCATATCTACCGCCACCACCAATAGATCCCATATAAACACCTTCTGGTGCTGAAACTTCATAAATGGCTCCAGTATAATAGTTTAAACCACGGGCTAAAGTTACATCCAAATCTAATTTAGCTGATTGTAAACCTAATGCTTCAATAGAATCTACAACAAATTTTAAATCTTTAACACCTTGAGTTCCTTCTTCTGAAGCTGTTAATAATTCTTGAAGCTGAACTAATTTTTCCTGATTACTTCCATTAAAATTAAATAATGGTTGTACTTTTCCAATAGCTTCCTCTGAAATTCCCTTTGAAAGCATTTCTTTAATTACACCATCAGCTCCAATTTTATCTAGCTTATCTAACGCCACTGTAAAATCTATCAATTTATCTTTAGCACCAATAATTTCTGCAATACCAGCTAATATTTTTCTGTTGTTAAGTTTTATAGTCGTTCCTGTTAATTTTAACTTACTAAAAACAGCATCGTATAATTGAACAAACTCAACTTCTTGCCACAAACCTTTACTTCCTACAACATCTGCGTCACATTGAAAAAATTCTCTAAAACGTCCTTTTTGAGGTCTGTCTGCTCGCCAAACTGGCTGCATTTGATACCTTTTAAAAGGAAATTCAATTTCATTTTGGTGTTGTACCACATAACGTGCAAAAGGCACAGTTAAATCATAACGCAATGCTTTCTCAGAAATTTTTGAAGTAATTCTTAAACTATCTTTTGAAGCTAGCAAAGTGTCATCAACTTTATTTAAATAATCTCCTGAATTCAATATTTTAAAGATAAGTCGATCACCTTCTTCTCCATATTTACCCATTAAAGTTTCTGAATTTTCAAAACTAGGTGTTTCAATGGGTTGAAATCCATATATTTCAAACACTTGTTTTATGGTTGAAAATATATAGCTTCGTTTTGTTACTTCAGTAGGTGAAAAATCACGAGTTCCTTTTGGTATACTTGGTTTTTGTGCCATTTTTATTAATTAGTTTGCAAATATCCGAAATTTAAAAAACTAATTAAAGCTTTTCTAGTATTGATTTTTCCTTAGATGTTAATGGTACTTCACTTACAAATTTGCTTTTGGTAGGCAAAATAGCTAACATCATTATTAATAATATTCCTACAAGAATAAAATAAAAGCTATTGTTAGATTGCATCACAAAAATAATACACATTAATGCTGGAAATTCTAACATTGCCAATCTAAAAATATGTGCAGTGCTATATTTTGAAGCTTTTTGAAGTAAATCAGCATCTTCAGGAATTTTTTTAATCAGTTTCATAAACAAGCTTTTACTCATTAAATTTCCTACAAATGATATTGTTATAGCTAAATAAAGAAAAGCTTTATCATTAGAATAAGAAAAAGTTAATTTTTCATTTAATTGTATTGAAACATACGCTGCGAATACAATAATAACCATTAACAATACAAAATGAATGATTTGCAATGATTTTATGAAATCTTTTGGTTGTTTATTAATGTAACTCATTTCTTTGATTTTGTTGGTTTAAAAAATTTGAAAACTTTAAATAGAATCCAAAATATAAATTAGTATTAAAATTATTGCTATAATAGGTAAAAAAATAGCAAAAACTGCCATTATTATTGAAGTTCTAGTCTCAACTGTTGAAATTAATGGATTTGCAATTCCTGCGGTGGTGGTGGAAGAAGCCAAACTTAAAGCAAATATAAGGAATAAAAATTCTAAAACCAACGGATGCAGCTAGCCCTATTCCAACTAAAATACTAAAAATTGTTTCAGGAGAAATCCTCATTTTTTAACTATTTTTTTTTTAAAAATAGCATTGGCTTTTTCTAAATCTTCAGGTGTATCAATTCCAATGGCAATTTGATTTGTTTCTACCATTTTAACGGTCATCCCATTTGCTAAAAATCGTAAATTTTCTAGTTTTTCAGTGGCTTCTAACCTATTCATAGGCAATTTAGTAAATTTTAGTAAGGCATCTTTTCTAAAAGCATAAATTCCAATATGCTTATAATAAATTGCTGTAGATTTTTCTCTTGGGTAAGGAATTGGTGAACGTGAAAAATACATGGCAAAATTATTTTCGTCAGTTACTACTTTTACATTATTCGGATTATTAATTTCTTCATCATCTTCCATTTTTAACATTAAAGAAGCAATATCTATTTGTTTATTAACATCCGATTTAAAAACGTTTAACAAATTTTTTAATGGTACTGTTTGTGTAAAAGGCTCATCGCCTTGCACATTTACAACAATATCAACCTCTAAATTTTCAACAGCTTCAGCAATTCTATCACTTCCTGATTCATGTTCTTTTTTACTCTTTATTGCTTTACCTCCATTTGAAATAATTTCGTTATAAATTAGGTCACTATCAGTTATAACATATACTTCATCAAATAAATTAGAGTTTTTTGTTGCTTCATACGTTCTTAATATCACTGTTTTCCCAGCTAAATCCTTCATTAATTTCCCTGGAAATCTACTTGCTTCAAAACGAGCAGGAATCATTGCAATTACTTTCATACTATTATTTCTTAAACTATGATTTTTTTAAACGTGTTTTCTTAAGATAATTTATACTTGCATTCAACTCAAAACCTAATAATAAAATGATGGAATTTATCCAAACAAATAACATTAAAACTAACAATGTTCCTATAGAACCATATAACTTATTGTAGGTTGCAAATTTTAATACATAAATTGCAAAAAGTTTAAACATTAGTATGGTTAAAACAGTTGTTAAAATGGAACCTGGCGTAAAAAAAGAAATGTGTTTCACCTCTTTTGTTCCATATTTATACAAAAATGAAACTGAAATAAATATGAGTAAAACAAAAAATAAAAATTGCCCTTTTTCAATCCAAAAAACATCATCTTCTAGCCAACCTTTTGCTTTTAAATCATTAATTCCTATTTCAAAGTAAAGAACAATTGCTACGGTAAAAACTAATATAAAAGACAGTAATATTGCCATTCCCATAGATATAAAATATTGCTTCAATATATTTCGCATTTCTGTTACATGGTATGAATATTCAAATCCACCTAAAATAGCATTAACACCATTAGTCATTAGAAAAATAGATGCAATAAAACCAAATGAAAGTAAACCGCTATATCTGTTATTTGCAATATCTTCAATAACATCATGAACTGTTTCAGCGGTATTTGGAGGTAATAATTGCTCAATCATTACTAAGAAATTCTCCTGAAATCCTTCAATTGGAACGTACGGAATTAAGGTTAAAATAAATAAAATAAAAGGAAATAATGCCATAAAGAAACTAAAGGCTATTCCACCTGCACGCGAGGTTAAAGCTCCTTTTACAATTCCAATAAAATACATTTCAATAACATCATACAAAGACATGCCTAATAAACCTGGGATTTTAATTCTTTTAGCTAAGCGTATGATCCAGTTTACAACTGGGATTTTATCAATATTTTCTTCAATTTGTTTACTCATTAAATAGCTTTTAAGCTTAAATCCATATTATAAACAGAATGAGTTAAAGCTCCCGATGAAATATAATCTACACCACATTCAGCATATTTTCTAGCTGTTTCTAAAGTAATACCGCCTGAAGATTCTGTTTGGCATTTATCACCAATTAATGCTACTGCTTTACGAGTATCATCATAATTAAAATTATCTATTAAAATTCTATGAACGCCCTCAGATTTTAAAATTTCCTTAATTTCTTTGAGGCTTCTTGCTTCAACAATTATTTTTAAATCTAATTGATTATCTTCTAAATATCGCTTGGTTTTAGTAATCGCCTGAGTAATACCTCCTGCAAAATCTATATGATTATCTTTCAACATAATCATATCATATAAAGCAAATCTATGGTTTTCTCCTCCTCCAATTTTAACCGCCCATTTTTCAATAGCTCTAATACCTGGTGTTGTTTTCCTAGTATCTAAAATTTTGGTTTTTGTACCTTCTAATAGGTTGGCAAACTTTTTAGTTTTGGTAGCTATTGCACTCATTCGCTGCATAGCATTTAATACCAATCGTTCCGCTTTTAAAATGGATAAAGAACTCCCGGAAACATAAAAAACAATATCGCCATATTTCACTTCATTACCGTCATTAATTAATGCTTCAACTTGTAAATTAATATCAACATATTCAAAAATTCTCTTGGCAAATTCTACACCCGCAATTATACCATCTTCCTTAACTAATAATTTAGCTTTCCCTTGTGCACTTTCAGGAATACAAGCTAATGAACTATAATCTCCACCTCCAACATCTTCTCTAACTGCATTAGAAATTATAATATTTAATTCTTTCTCAAATTGCTTTTTGCTAATCATTTTACGCCGATTTTAACACAAAAATAACTTTTTTATTTTCAAAAATTCATCTTTGTTTTCTTTTTATATTTGCCAAATGAAAATTAAATTACTGACCATTGGTAAAACCGATGATAAAAATTTACAAACTTTAATTGAAGCTTATCAAAATAGATTGAAGCATTATATTAATTTTGAGCTTGAAATTATTTCTGATATTAAAAATGTAAAGAATTTAAGTGAACAAGAGCAAAAAGAAAAAGAAGGTGAACTTATTTTAAAAAAGTTATTACCTACAGATACTTTAATTTTGTTGGATGAAAAAGGAAAAGAATATAGATCTATTGATTTCTCTACGTACCTTCAAAAGAAAATGAATTCAGGGATTAAGCAATTAGTTTTTGTAATTGGTGGTCCTTATGGATTTTCAGATGAAGTTTACAAAAAGTCTGTTGGTAAAATTTCATTATCAAAAATGACCTTTTCACATCAAATGATTCGTTTATTTATTGTTGAACAAATCTATAGAGCTTTTACTATTTTAAAAAACGAACCATATCACCATGAATAAATTAAAACTAGTTTTTGCAACCAACAACAAGAACAAATTAAAAGAAGTTCAGGCAATGCTTACCAATTTTAAAATTGTTAGTTTAGCTGAAATTAATTGTTTTGATGATATTGCTGAAACTGCAAACACGTTAGAAGGAAATGCTATTATAAAAGCAAATTTTATTACTGAAAAATACGGTTTAAATTGCTTTGCTGATGATACAGGCTTAGAAGTTGAAGCTTTAAATAACGAACCTGGTGTTTATTCTGCAAGATATGCTGGAATAGAAAATGATTCAGAAAAAAACATACAAAAATTATTAAAAGAGCTGGGAAATGATATAAATAGAAAAGCTCAATTTAGAACTGCTGTAACATTAAATATTAACGAAAAACAGTATATCTTTGAAGGAATTTGTAAAGGAACTATTTTAAAAGAAAAACAAGGAGAAAAAGGGTTTGGGTATGATGCTATTTTTATGCCTGAAGGCTACAATAAATCTTTCGCTGAAATGAATATGATTGAAAAAGGAACTATAAGCCACAGAGGAAAAGCCATAAATAAATTAGTGACATTTTTAAATAATTATACTTGGTAAATCCATCAAAATCATATAAAAACACTTTTATTCTATTAATAATAATGCTTATTATAGTTGTTGGCATAAATATAAGTTTAGGCTCTGTTTTTATACCTTTAAAACAAATTTTATTTTCACTTTTTGACGGTCCCGTTGAAAAAGAATCTTGGAAAGCAATTATCTTAAACTACCGATTACCAAAAGCAATTACAGCCATGGTTGTTGGTTCAGGATTATCAATTAGTGGATTGTTAATGCAAACATTGTTCAGAAATCCGTTAGCTGGTCCATTTGTTTTGGGAATAAGTTCTGGCGCAAGTTTAGGTGTAGCAATTTTAATTTTAGGTGCTTCATTTTTGGGTGCAAACATTACCGCTTATGCATTTACAAACTGGGGACTAGCAATTGCTGCCAGTGCAGGTGCTTTTTTGGTGCTTTCAGCAGTTATGTTAGCCGCTATTAAAGTTAGAAACACTATGTCTATATTGATTATTGGCCTTATGTTTGGAAGTTTAACAGCTGCTGTAATAAGTGTTTTAGCCTATTTTAGTAGCGCAAATCAATTACAACAATATTTATTTTGGAGTTTTGGAAGTTTAGGAAACCTTAGTTGGAATGAAATTAGTGCACTTTTGGTTACATTCTTCATTGGAATTTCACTGGTTATATTTATCATAAAACCATTAAACAGCCTGCTTTTAGGTGAGAATTATGCCAAAAGTATGGGTGTAAATGTAAAACGGACTCGTAATCTCACATTAATTTCAACCAGTTTATTAACGGGTGTAATTACCGCTTTTTCAGGTCCAATTGCATTTATTGGATTGGCTGTACCTCATTTAACAAAATTATTATTTAGCACCTCAAATCATAAAACATTATTACCAGCTGTTGCCATTAGTGGAGCCATCATTATGTTAATTTGTGATAGTATTGCTCAATTACCAAGTAGTGAATATACACTGCCAATTAATGCTATAACATCCTTATTTGGAGCACCTATAGTTATTTGGTTATTGGTTAGAAAAAGAAAAGTTTTTTATTAATGAAATTAGCGGCTAAACATATCATTCAAGTTAAAAATTTAAACATTGGATATACTTCTAAAAAAGAAATAAAAACAATTGCTTCTAATTTAAATGTAAACTTAGATGCTGGAAATTTAGTTTGTTTATTAGGAAAAAACGGAATTGGAAAATCTACTTTACTTAGAACTTTAACAAAGGTACAACCAAGTTTAAAAGGTGATATTTTTATAAATTCAACTAAATTAGAAACGTTCAGCTTTACTGATTTTGCTAAAATAGTTAGCCTTGTATTAACTGAACAACTACCAGACAGTAGTTTAACTGTTTTTGAATTAGTAGCTTTAGGAAGACAACCATATACTAATTGGATTGGTTATTTAACATCTGAAGATTTAGGTATTATTCAGTCTGCTTTTGAAAAAACAAACACCAAACATTTGATGAATTCAAAATGTTCTGAATTAAGTGATGGACAACTACAAAAAATTTTAATTGCAAGAGCACTTGCCCAAAACACACCCATAATTGTACTTGATGAACCAACAGCGCATTTAGATTTACATCATACAATTAATACGTTCTCACTACTTAAAAACTTAGCTTCTGATTTTCAAAAAACAATCATAGTTTCAACACATGAAATTAACTTAGCTTTACAATTAGCTGATGAATTATGGCTCATGACTCCTACTGATTTTATTTCCGGAAAAACTGAAACTTTAATTTCAAATAACAATGTAAGCCAGCTTTTTGAGTCTGACTTAATCACTTTTAACAAAACATTAAAGCAATTTATCATCAACCACTCCTAATTATTTTAATATATTTGGATTATCTCTAAAAACTCCAAATGAAAAACTTAATTATAATATTCACTATAACAATCCTAATTAGTTGTGGAAGTAACAATCATATTACAAGCCAAACTACTGATTATTCAGTTGTTACTGATGAAACAGCCATAAGATTTGCCAATACAATAACTACTGCCGATTTAAAAGAATATTTATATGCTTTTGCATCTAAAGAATTTGAAGGAAGAGAAACAGGTGAGATAGGTCAAAAAAAGGCAGCTGAATACTTAAAAAACTTTTATATAGCACATCATATTGCTTCACCTTATGGTGGAAATGATTATTTTCAGTCCATACCAACTGAACATTTGAGACCTGAGTTAAATCCTTCTGAAAATGTAGTTGCTTTTATTGAAGGAAGCGAAAAACCAGATGAAATTGTAGTAATATCAGCGCATTTTGATCACCTTGGTATGAATGGAGACGAGATATATTATGGCGCAGATGATGACGGGTCAGGAACCGTTGCAATTTTAGAAATTGCACAAGCATTTCAAGAAGCTGTTACTGAAGGAAATGGACCAAAGAGATCTATTTTATTCTTACATGTTACAGGCGAAGAAAAAGGATTATTAGGCTCAAAATATTATACTAATTTTCCTATTTTTCCATTAGAAAATACAGTGACTAACCTAAATATTGATATGATTGGTCGTGTTGATGATTCACATACAAATAATCCTGATTTTGTATATTTAATTGGTTCAGATAAATTGAGTGCTGAATTACACAACTTATCAGAAGAAATTAATATACGTTTTACACAACTAGATTTAGATTACACCTATAATGATGAAAATGATCCAAATCGTTTTTATTACCGTTCAGATCATTACAATTTTGCAAAGAATAATATTCCAATAATTTTCTATTTTAATGGTACACATCAGGATTATCATAGAATTTCAGATACTCCTGATAAAATTAATTATGAAGTATTAGCAAAACGAGCTCAACTTATTTTTTATACAGCTTGGGAAATAGCAAATAGAGAATATAGAATTAAAGTTGATTAGTAAAACGAGTATTCAGTAGCAGTAAAAGGATTCATTTTTAACTTTCAAACTAATATTGAATTTGGTTTCACTCAGTCTACAATTAATATATAACTCTGTGAATATACAAGTATACCTTAATGTATAATTTTAAATATTAATTCTTTTAAAATTTCTCCACTAGTTAAATTAGCTCCCACTCCCTTACTTTTAACATCTGCATCTCGTAAAAAAGAAATAACTTGAGAAACTTTTCGCATTGGATAATTTTTTGCTGCTGTTATATAATCTGAAACAAAAAACGGATTTACACCTAACGCCTTGGCAACATGATTTTTAGATTTATCTTTTAAGCTATGGTAAATGAGTAATTGAGTAAAAAAACTGTTCAATAAAGATATTGTTACAACAATTGGGTTTGCTTTCTGGTTTTGAGCAAAATAATTTATAATCATATTTGATTTATAAACATCGCGTTCTCCAATGGCTTTTCTCAATTCAAAGTTGTTATAATCTTTACTAATACCAATATTTTCTTCAATATCTTTAGGTGTAATAATAGACTCTACTGGTAAAACAACCATTAATTTATCTAGTTCATTACTTATTTTACTTAAATCATTTCCTAAAAACTCCACCAACATTAACGTTGCTTTTGTATCTATTTGATACTTTTTACCCGCTAAAACGCGCCTAATCCAATCTGCAACCTGATTTTCATATAGCTTTTTACTTTCATAAACTAAACCAATTTTTTGAATGGTTTTGTATAATTTTTTACGTTTATCAATTGTTTTATATTTGTAACATAAAACTAATACTGTTGAAGGTTGTGGATTCTCTGCATAGGAAACCAACTTTTCAATAGTTCTGGATAGGTCTTGTGCTTCTTTAACAATTACTACCTGACGTTCAGACATCATTGGGAAACGTTTCGCATTGTCAGAAATCTCTTCAACAGCAACATCTCTTCCGTATAAAACCATTTGATTAAACCCTTTTTCTTCTTCAGAAAGCACATTATCTTCAATAAATTCTGAAATTTTATCAATATAATAAGGCTCATCACCCATTAAAAAATAAATAGGTTTAATATTTCCACTTTTAATATCTGAAACTATTTTAGTAACGTCACTCATTTATAAAAAAAAATTAGCACTTTTGTGATATGCAGCAATTGAATTTACCAACATATAAATTCAGAATCAAAAGTACCAAAAATAAGTATGTTATTTTTGATATTATTAGAAAAAAATATGTGAGCCTTACTCCTGAAGAATGGGTACGTCAACATCTTATTCATTATTTAATTGAAGAAAAAAAGTATCCTCTTTCATTAATTGGTATTGAAAAAAAACTTACTGTCAATAAATTAACAAAGCGAACAGATATTTTAATATTTAATACTAAAGGTTTACCTCATATTATAGTTGAATGTAAAGCTCCATCAGTAAACATAACTCAAAATGCATTTGACCAAATTGCAAGCTATAATTTAAAATTAAATGCCAATTACTTAATGGTTACCAATGGAATAAATCACTATTACTGTAAAATGGACTTTGAAAATGAAAAATATATTTTTTTACAAAATATACCAGATTATATTTAAGAATAAATTAGTTAATTTTTAATTGCTTTTGCAGTAAGTTTGTCATTGTGAAAATAGCCATCGTCATATTAAATTGGAACGGTAAACAATTGCTAGAAAAATTTGTTCCATCTATAGTAAAATATAGCAATTTACCCAACGTAGAAATAGTTCTTGCAGACAATGCATCAACTGATGATTCTGTAAATTTTATTCAGGAAAATTATCCGAATATTAAAATTGTAAAAAATTTAAAAAATGGGGGTTATGCTAAAGGCTACAATGATGCTTTAAAGTTTGTAAATGCTGATATTTATGCTTTAGTAAATTCAGATATTGAAGTTACTGAAGGTTGGTTAAATACAATTATTTCGACCTTTGAAACTGAACCTGACACAAGCATTATTCAACCAAAAATATTAGATTATAAGAATAAAATCAAGTTTGAATATGCTGGTGCAGCAGGTGGTTTTATTGATAAATATGGATATCCATATTGCAGAGGTCGTATTTTTACAAGTTTAGAAACAGATTTAAAACAATATGATGATGTTACAGATATATTTTGGGCATCAGGTGCATGTTTTTTTATTAGAGCTGAAGTTTTTCATGAACTCAATGGTTTTGATGAAAGTTACTTTGCTCATCAAGAAGAAATTGATTTATGCTGGAGAGCAAAGAATCTACAAAAAACCATTAAATATGTTGGAAAATCAACTGTATATCATGTTGGTGGAGCAACACTCAAAGAAGCTAGCCCGAGAAAAACTTTTTTGAATTTTAGAAATAGTCTTTTTTCATTGGTTAAAAATTTACCCCAAAATAAATTAGTCCAAATCCTATTTTTAAGACTCGTTTTAGACGCTGTTGCTGGAATAAAATTTTTACTAGAATTACGTCCTTTACATACTTTAGCAATTGTAAAAGCTCATTTTAGTTTTTATTATCATTTGCCAAAAACATTAAAAAAAAGAAAACAAATTCAGCAAAAAAATAATTATTTTAGTATTAATAGTATTGTTTGGAATTATTTTATTTCAGGAAAGAAAACATATAAAGAGCTCTAATTTAATATTCTATAAAAAATCAACACTTCCTTTACCTTCCCGAAAAACTGTTATTTCATCATTAGACAAATCAATAACTGTTGATGGAATATTGTCTCCAAAACCACCATCTATTACAATATCAACTTTATTATCCCACTTCTCGAAAATTAATTCAGGGTCAGTTGTGTATTCTATTAAATCATCCTCATCATAAATTGAAGTTGAAACAATTGGATTTCCTAATTTTTTAACCAACTCCCTAATAATATTACTATTTGGAATTCTTATACCAACTGTATTTTTATTTTTAAATGCTTTTGGTAAATTATTATTTCCTGGTAAAATAAACGTATAAGGCCCTGGTAATGCTTTTTTTAGAATTTTATAGGTTGC
>NZ_JBFFOE010000036.1:0-27687 GCF_041562875.1 Lutibacter sp.
AAATATTGCTTTAGCTGATGCTAAAAGAGGTGTTGCAATGTTCAAACAAAAAGACATCAATGTACCTGTATTAGGTATTGTTGAAAACATGAGTTATTTCACACCTGCCGAGTTACCAAATAACAAATATTACATTTTTGGGAAAGATGGCGCTAAAAATTTAGCTGAAGATATAGATACTGCTTTTTTAGGGGAAGTTCCTTTAGTACAAAGTATAAGAGAAGCTGGTGATGTTGGTCATCCAGTTGCATTACAAGATAACACACCTTTAGAAAAAGCATTTTCAGAAATCACTAAAAATGCACTTTCTCAATTGGTAAAAAGAAACAAAGAGTTACCAGCTACTGAAATTGTAAGAATTACAACAATGAGTGGGTGTAGCACTAAATAAAAACTATGAGCACTGAAGAACTAAAAACAACTATTGAAATAGCATTACAAGAGATCAGGCCTTATTTGGAAGCTGATGGTGGTAATATTAAATTAGTTGAAGTTACCAACGATACTGTTAGCGTACAGTTAGAAGGTGCTTGTTTAGGTTGTTCAGTAAATCAAATGACGTTGAAAAATGGTGTTGAGGCAACTATAAAAAGACATGCGCCACAAATTAAACAAGTTATTGAAGTTAGTGGTATTAGATTTTAGATTTTTATTAATATTTTTTTTAAAAAGAGCGACTTAAGTCGCTCTTTTTTACTTTTAAATTCAATTATTAATTCTAGTTAGCAAAGTAGTATTAACTTATTTATGAAATTTAACGTAATTAATACTATTTTACAGTAATTTTAGTGTTTCATAAGTGACTTAATCAATTGGTTTTATATTGTTTTAGTGATTAGAATAAAGCTTAAATTTTAAAAAAAATAAAGTTATGTTAAAAAAAATTATTAAAGGATTAGGAATTTTCATCATAGTTTCTATTATTGCTTTAGCGATTGTACCGTTTGTATTTAAAGACAAGATTAAAGCATTGGTTTTAAAAACGATGAATGAAAAAGTTGATGCAGTGGTTGCTTTTAATGAAGTTGATTTGAGTTTGTTTAAAAATTTTCCCAAAGCTACTGTTAGCATTGATGATTTAAGTATAGTAAATAAGGTGCCTTTTGAAAATGACACGTTATTTTATGCGGACAACTTTATACTTAAAATGAGTATTAAAGAGCTTTTTAAAGCGGAAGGAGAACCTATGGGTATTGATGCTTTTAGCATTGAAAACGCTAAGGTGAGCGTTATTTTTAATAAGGACGGTTTGGCAAATTATGACATTGCCTTAAAAGATAAAAATGAAAGGGACAGTATTAAAAATAATGACTTTTCCCTTAATTTTCAGCAGTATAATATTAAAAATCTTCGCTTCACCTATTTTGATGAAGCGTCTAAAATGAGTGTTATTCTTGACAGTATCAACCACGAAGGAAGCGGTGATTTTAAAAATAAAATTTTGGATTTAGACACCAAATCTAACGCGAAATTGGCTGTTTCTATTGATAAGACAAACTATTTAAAAAACGTAACATTGTCACTTGATGCGGTACTGGGATTGGATTTAGAAAATTTTAAATACACATTTAAGGAAAATGAAGCTTTGGTTAATTTGTTGCCTATTGCCTTTGACGGATTTATTCAGATGACAGACGCTGGGCAATTGTATGACCTAAAATTTAAAACGCCAACATCTTCATTTAAAAACTTTTTGGGGTTAATTCCTGAAATGTATTCAGGGAAGTTGGATGGGGTGAAAACATCTGGTGATTTTAAGGTAAACGGTATTGTAAAAGGTATATATACTGAAAAAAACATTCCTGCATTTGATATTGAAATTGCTTCTGATAATGCCTCATTTCAATATCCTAATTTACCCAAATCGGTAAAAAATATTGTAATAGATTCCCGTATTGTAAACAAAACCGGAATATTTAACGACACCTATGTAAATTTCGATAAACTTTTGTTTACCATTGATCAAGATGTGTTTAACGCAAAAGCAACCATTCAAAATATTGTTGAAAATCCGTTGATAAATGCCGAACTTAAAGGAATTGTAAATTTGGCAAATGTTTCCAAGGCGTATCCCATAAAATTAGAAAAACCATTAACGGGTATTTTAAAAGCAGATGTGGTAACACGTTTTGATATGAAATCGGTTGAAGCAAGCCAGTACCAAAACATTCAAAATTCAGGGACCATTACTGTAACCGATTTTAATTATGAAAGCAAGGAAATGGCAAAACCATTTAAAATTAAACAAGCCGCCATTGCTTTTAATCCAACCCAAATCCGTTTGAATAAATTTGATGGGGAAACCGGAAATTCCGATTTTCATGTGACGGGAAGTTTGGATAATTTTTATGGATTTCTTTTTAAAGATCAAGTGCTGAAGGGAAATTTTGAGATGACTTCCCAGCAATTTGAAGTTGCCGATTTTATGGAAACTAAATCTGACACAACTTCAACTAAAACAAGCAAAGAAGCACTTAAAATTCCTGCATTTTTAGATGTTACCATCGCCGCTAAAGCAACAACAGTGGTTTATGATAATTTAAATTTAAAAGAAGTTTCGGGGAATTTGGCAATTAAAGATGAAGCCGTTTCATTAAGCAATTTAAAAATGAATGCTTTTGGAGGGCAAATAGCATTAAGTGGTATGGTTTCAACCAAAGAAAAAACACCGAAATTCAAAATGGATTTAGACTTAAATGCCTTGAACATTTCAGAATCTTTTACGCAACTAGCGATGTTAAAAGCCATTGCTCCAATAGCCAATGCTGTTATTGGTAAGTTAAATTCCACAATAAAATTATCGGGAAATTTAACCAATAATATGACACCCGATCTTAAAACAATTTCAGGAAATTTGATTGGTCAATTGTTGGACTCTAAATTAAGCCCCTCCAATTCACAACTCCTTACTGCTTTAAGTTCAAATGTAAAATTTATTAATCTTGAAAAGTTAAATTTGGATGCTTTGAAAATGGCATTGACTTTTAAAGATGGAAAAGTAGAAATAAATCCTTTTACGCTTAAATATCAAGATATCAATATTGAAGTTGCAGGTTCACATGGCTTTGATCAAAGTATGGCATATAACTTAAAATTTGATGTTCCAGCAAAGTATTTAGGTACGGAAGTCAATAATTTAATTTCAAAATTAACACCTGCCAATGCAGCAAAAATTGAAAATTTTCCAATTAATGCCATTTTATCAGGAAGTTTTGCCAATCCGAAAGTTTCAACAGATATGAAACAGGCTACAACCAATTTAGTAACGCAATTAGTAGAAATGCAAAAAGGAAAACTGATTGACCAGGCAACGGAGGCTTTAGGCAACCTAATTCCAGGTAAAACGAAAGTTGATACTACTCAAACTAAGAGTGTGGATACGATAAAAGAGGTAACGCCAATTAAAGAATCATTAAATAATGTTAATGACAGTATTGTTAAAAATGCTTTAAAGAATTTGTTTAAAAAGAAGCAATAAGAATAGTTAACTAGATGATTAAAAAAAGGGAGCAATAAGCTCCCTTTTTTTAATCAAAATATTATATTTTCTTTACCTAAACCAACTTATTCGCAATTAGGTATTCACCAATTTGAATAGTGTTGGTTGCAGCTCCTTTACGTAAGTTATCAGCTACAATCCACATATTTAAAGTATTTGGTTGAGACTCATCTCTACGAATACGCCCAACAAAAACTTCATCTTTATTATGTGCGTAAATTGGCATTGGATAGGTGTTTGTATCTAAATTATCTTGCACAATAACTCCAGGTGTTTGACTCAATAATTTACGAACTTCACCTAAATCAAAATCATTTTCAAACTGAACATTTACAGCTTCAGAATGTCCACCAGCAGTTGGAATACGAACCGCAGTTGCTGTCACAGAAAAAGAAGAGTCGTTTAAAATTTTCTTTGGTTCTTTTACCAATTTCATTTCTTCTTTCGTATATCCATTCTCTAAAAATACATCACATTGTGGAATAGCATTTCTGTTAATTGGGTAATGATATGCCATTTCACCTTTAATTCCATTTGCTTCATTTTCAAGTTGTTGAACTGCTTTTACACCTGTTCCGGAAACCGATTGATACGTAGAAATTACCACACGTTTCATTTTGTATTTTTCGTGTAAAGGTGCTAAAGCCATCACTAATTGTATGGTTGAACAATTAGGGTTTGCAATAATTTTATCTTCTTTAGTTAATACGTTTCCATTAATTTCTGGCACTACTAATTTTTTAGTAGGATCCATTCTCCAAGCAGAAGAATTGTCAATAACAGTAGTCCCAACTTCAGCAAATTTAGGAGCCCAAATCTCAGAAGTAGTTCCACCTGCTGAAAATAAAGCAATATCAGGTTTAGCATTTACTGCATCTTGCAACCCAATAACTGTGTAGTTTTTTCCTTTATAGGAAATTTGTTTACCAACTGATCTTTCTGAAGCCACCAAAATTAATTCAGTAAATGGAAAATTTCGTTCTTCTAAAACTTTTAACATTACGTTTCCTACCATCCCGGTTGCACCTACTACTGCTACTTTCATCTTTTAAAATCTTATTAGTTTAATTAGAATACAAATTTTGTAAAAAAATGTAACAACTAAGAGTAATTAACTGAAAATTAACAAATAAATATTTTTGTGTTAAAAAATGATTGTATGGTTCAAGCACAATTAGTTGTCATAAAATATGTAATTTTGCAAAAAATCAAAAAAGAATGACTACTACAGGAAAAATGGAATTAATGGCTCCTGCCGGAAATTTTGAATCAATGCAAGCAGCTTTAGATAATGGTGCGGATTCAATATATTTTGGCGTTGAGCAATTAAATATGAGAGCGCGAGCATCTATTAACTTTACGTTGGATGATTTACAAGAAATTTCAGACAGATGCAAAGCAAAAAATGTAAGAACATATCTTACGCTTAATACTATTATTTACGATCATGATTTATCAATAGTTAAAACACTCATTCAAAAAGCAAAAGATGCAGATATTACTGCTGTAATTGCCATGGATCAGGCAGTAATTGCAACTGCAAGAGCTATTGGAATGGAAATTCACATTTCTACTCAAATAAATATTACCAATATTGAAACGGTTAAATTTTATGCCATGTTTGCCGATACAATGGTTTTGAGCAGAGAGTTAAGTTTACGTCAGGTGAAGAAAATTACAGAACAAATTGTAAAAGAAAATGTTTGTGGTCCTTCAGGAAATTTAGTTGAAATTGAGATTTTTGGTCACGGTGCTTTATGTATGGCAGTTTCTGGAAAATGTTATATGAGTTTGCATTCAGCAAATTCTTCAGCAAATAGAGGAGCTTGTAAACAAAATTGCAGAAAAAAATACACGGTTATTGATCAGGAAACTGGTTTTGAAATGGAGCTAGACAATGAATATATAATGTCACCAAAAGATTTATGCACTATTGATTTTTTAGATCAAATTGAAGAAGCAGGTGTAAAAGTTTTAAAAATTGAAGGTAGAGGTAGAGCTCCTGAATATGTGGCAAATGTAATAAAATGTTATAGAGATGCTATTGATAGTATTGAAGCAGGTACTTATGATAAAGAAAAAGTAATTTCTTGGATGTTGGAGTTAGAAAAAGTTTACAATCGTGGTTTTTGGAGTGGCTATTATTTAGGTCAAAAATTAGGTGAATGGAGTAACGGATCAGGAAGTCACGCAACCCAAAAGAAAGTGTATATTGGAAAAGGAATGCATTATTTTCCAAAATCAAACATTGGTGAATTTAAAATTGAAGCGTATGATATAACCGTAGGTGATACAATTTTAATTACAGGACCAACAACAGGAGCTAAAGAAATGGAAGTGAAAGAGATGTTTGTAAATGATGTAAATGCCCAAAAAGGACAAAAAGGAGATTCAGTTACTATTAAATTAGAATTTAGAATTAGACCCTCAGATAAATTATATAAAATTGTTGAAAATAAAGTAGAAGCTTAAATGGTAATTGTCACCTTACAAAGAGCCAAGTGTATTGGTTGTAATTACTGTGTTGAATTGGCACCTGCCCAGTTTCAAATGTCTAAAAAAGATGGTAAATCTGTATTACTCCATTCCAAAGAAAAAAAAGGGTTTTTCACCATTAAATCTCCTGATGAAACCATTTTTGAGGAGAGTATAAAAGCTAAAGAGGCTTGCCCAGTGAAAATTATTGATGTGAAACAGACTTAAAATCTATTTTTTAACGTTTTACAGTTAGTAATTTTAATTTATCTTTACAAATTAGTGAAGATTGTAAGATTGAATATTCAATTTTATTTAACTCAAATAAATTCAGAAATATATGAGCTGTAATAGTTGCTCTTCAGATATAAATAGTGTTCCAAAAGGTTGTAAAAGTAATGGAAGTTGTGGTACAGGAGACTGTGAAAAACTTTCAGTATTCGACTGGTTAGGAAATATGGCGTTGCCAACAGGTCAAGAGCCAGTTAATATTGTAGAAGTTCGTTTTAAAAATGGACGAAAACATTTTTATAGAAATCATGAAAATTTACCCATTTCAATAGGTGATATTATTGCTGTTGAAGGAAATCCTGGACATGATATTGGAACTGTTTCTTTAACAGGAGAATTAATAAAAGTTCAGTTAAAGAGAAAGGGAATTGGAAATGATAGTGAAGAAATCAAAAAAATATACCGAAAAGCCTCTCAGAAAGATATAGATATTTGGACAGCTTCAAGAGATAAAGAGTATGATACCCAATTTCGTGGTAGAGAGATTTTAGGAAGGTTAGGCTTAAAAATGAAACTTTCTGATGTTGAATATCAGGGAGATGGAAATAAAGCAACTTTTTATTATACTGCGGAAGAACGCGTAGATTTTAGACAATTAATTAGAGATTTTGCAAGCACATTTAACGTAAGAGTTGAAATGAAACAAGTTGGTTTGCGACAAGAAGCAGCACGCTTAGGAGGTATTGGATCTTGCGGTAGAGAACTTTGTTGCTCTACTTGGTTAACCGATTTACGTAATGTAAATACATCTGCAGCGCGGTACCAACAATTATCTTTAAATCCTCAAAAATTAGCAGGTCAATGCGGTAAATTAAAATGTTGTTTAAATTATGAATTAGATACGTATTTAGATGCATTAACAGGTTTCCCAAAACAAGATATTGAACTAAAAACCGAAAAAGGTGATGCTTTTTTTATCAAAATGGATATTTTTAAAGGTTTACTTTGGTATACTTATAAAGAAAACAGAGCTAAGTGGTTTAAACTTACTTTAGAACAAGTTCAAGAAATTATTGCTTTAAATAAAGAGAATGAATTAGCAAGCCCATTAGAAGAATATGAAGCTGATATTATAGAAGTTGCCAAAGTTGAATTTGAAAATGTGGTTGGACAAGATAGTTTAACAAGATTTGATGCCCCAATTCGAAAAAAGAAAAAAAATAATAAAAGTAAATCCAGAAACAATCAAAACCAACCTAATAAGTCTCTTGAAGTTCAACAAAAAGGAAACCAGCCTAATAGGAAGCCTAATGTTGTAAAAAGGAAACCAGATCAGCCAATAAAAAAAGAAGCACAAAATCCACAAAAACCAAATCCGAATCAGAAAAAACAAGTTGAAGCTGGACAAAAACCAGCATCAAACCAACCAAAAATTAATAAAAACAGAAACAAAAAAAGAAGACCACCTAGAAAAAGTGAAAACGATACTAAAAACACATAAATATATAACAATGTCTATAATTGCATTGTTGTTATTTTCATGCAATTCAAATATGGTTTTTGATCAATATAAAGCTATTGAAAACCATCAATGGCATTCAGAAAATGATATAAATTTTATTGTGAGTAACTTAGATACTATTTCCGCCAGAAATGTGTTTATAAACATAAGAAACAATAAAAAATATGAATTTAGTTCATTGTTCTTAATTGCAAAAATGGAATTCCCTAGTGGATATAGAGTGGTTGATACCCTAGAATATGAAATGACAGATTCTTATGGGAACTGGCTAGGTTCAGGTTTTACAGACATTAAAGAAAACAAACTTTTTTATAAAGAAAATGTTGTTTTTTCTGAAAAAGGTGATTATAAATTTAAGGTTCAGCAAGTAACAAGAAGCGTTCATGATATTGAAGGAAAACTTCCTTTGAAAGGTATTACAGATGTAGGTTTATATATAGAAAAAATTAAAAAATGAAAAAAACAACAACTTCAAATAATCAGTTTTCTTATTATATAAAATGGTTTTGGATTGCTATTTTAGGAGGAACTTCTGTAATAATACTCTTATTTTTATTAGCTTCATGGGGAGTTTTTGGAGCACTTCCATCATTTGAAGAGTTAGAAAATCCAGAACATAATTTAGCTACTGAAGTAATTTCAATAGATGGTGTTACATTAGGTAAGTATTTTAAAGAAAATAGAACTCCTGTAAAATATAAAGATTTACCCGATAATTTAATAAAAGCTCTAGTTGCTACTGAAGATGAACGTTTTTATGAGCACTCGGGTATTGATTTTAAAGCGAGTATACGCGCTGTAACAATGTTAGGAAAAGGAGGTGGAGGTAGTACTATTACTCAGCAATTAGCCAAATTATTGTTTCATGGAGAAGGTTCAAAAAATTTACCAGAAAGAATACTTCAAAAAGTAAAAGAATATGTAATTGCAATTCAATTAGAACGTCAATATACAAAGCAAGAAATTTTAACCATGTACTTAAACAAGTATGACTTTTTGAACTTAGCAGTTGGTATTCGTTCAGCATCTCGTATTTATTTTGGAAAAGAACCTATTGATTTAACAATCTCAGAGTCTGCAATGTTGGTTGGAATGTTAAAAAATGCATCGTATTTTAACCCTTTAAGAAGAGAACAATTAGTAAAAGACAGAAGGAATACAGTTTTAGGGCAAATGTATAAGAATGAATTTATTACAGAAGTTCAAAAAGATTCATTGCAACAAAAAGACTTAGAATTAAATATAAATAGGGAAACCCATAGTGACGGGTCTGCTACTTATTTTAGAGAGTATTTACGTGACTACATGAAGACTTGGATAAAAAACAATCCTAAACCAGACGGTACAGAATATGATTTACACCGTGACGGACTTAAAATTTATGTTACTATAGATTCGCGTATGCAGCAATATGCTGAAGATGCTATGAAAGAGCATTTGTCTAATTTACAACGTATATTTTTTAAAGAACAAAAAAGAAATAAAACAGCACCGTTTTACGATATAGATTCAAAGCAGATTGCTATTACCATGGAGCAAGCAATCAAACGTTCTAATCGTTGGATTCGAATGAAATTAAATGGCGCCTCTGAAAAAGAAATTAAAGCTTCTTTTCAAGAGAAAACAGCTATGAAAGTTTTCTCATGGAAAGGAGAAATAGATACAATTATGTCGCCATTTGATTCTATAAAGTATTACAAACACTTTTTAAGATCAGGTTTGCTTTCTATTGAACCACAATCTGGTCATGTAAAATCTTGGGTTGGTGGAATAGATTATAAATATTTTCAATTTGATGCTGTAAAACAACAAAAACGTCAAGTAGGTTCAACATTTAAACCTTTTGTATATGCAACAGCTATCAATCAATTAAACTTATCGCCTTGTGATAAATTTCCTAATACGCCATATACAATTCCAAAAGAAAAATATGGCATGCCAGAAGATTGGACTCCTGTAAATTCAGGTGGAAAATATGGAGGTGAACTTACTTTAAAACAAGCATTAGCAGGCTCTGTAAATGTGATTACAGCAAAGTTAATTGATATGGTACGTCCTGAAAATGTGGTCACTTTAGCCAAAAGTGCAGGTATAGAAAGTGAAATACCTCCAGTTCCGGCAATTGCCTTAGGGTCAGTAGATTTATCACTTTATGAAATGGTTGGAGCTTATACAACTTTTGCTAATAAAGGTTTAAGAGTTGAACCAATAATGTTGTTGAAAATTGAAGATAAAAACGGAACAGTTTTAGAACAATTTATTCCAAATTCTAAAGAAGTTTTAAGTGAAGAATCAGCCTATGTTGTTATTAATTTATTAGAAGGTGTTACAGAGTCAGGTTCAGGAATTCGTTTACGCACACAATCTGGGTCTTATCCTGATAACGTTGTAACGGGCTATCCATATAAATTTACAAATCCTATTGCGGGTAAAACAGGTACAACTCAAAATCAATCAGACGGTTGGTTTATGGGAATTGTACCAAACTTAGCAACTGGTGTTTGGGTTGGCGCTGAAGATAGAGCAACTCATTTTGCGGGCATTACCTATGGACAAGGGGCTTCTATGGCATTGCCAATTTGGGCGCTATATTATCAAAAATTATATGCTGACACAACCTTGAATGTAAGTCAAGAAAAATTTGAGAAACCTAAAAATTTAAGTATAGATATTAATTGTGACGATGTAAATGAAACAGATGAGAATTCAATTAAAACTATAGACGAAAATCCAGAATTTTAATAATTGAATTATGATAAATAAAGTAGTAAATAATGCACAAGAAGCTTTACAAGGTGTAGAAGACGGAATGACTTTTATGCTTGGTGGTTTTGGTTTGTGTGGAATACCGGAAAACTGTATTTCAGAACTAGTAAAATTAGATGTTAATAATTTAACATGTATCTCTAACAATGCAGGAGTTGATGATTTTGGATTAGGGTTGTTATTACAAAAACGTCAAATAAAAAAAATGATTTCTTCTTATGTAGGAGAAAATGATGAATTTGAGCGTCAAATGCTTTCGGGTGAACTTGATGTAGAGTTAATTCCACAAGGAACTTTAGCGGAAAGATGTAGAGCTACAGGAGCTGGAATCCCTGCTTTTTATACGCCTGCAGGGTATGGGACCGAAGTTGCTGAAGGAAAAGAAACAAGAGAATTTAATGGTAAAATGCATATACTTGAACATGCATTTGATCCAGAATTTGCATTTGTAAAAGCTTGGAAAGGAGATACAGCAGGTAACTTAATATTTAAAGGAACGGCTCGTAATTTTAACCCAATGATGGCAATGGCAGGGAAAATTACTGTTGCTGAGGTTGAAGAATTGGTAGAGGCTGGGGAATTAGATCCAAACCAAATTCATACTCCGGGTATTTTTGTTCAACGTATATTTCAGGGGAAAGATTATGAAAAGAGAATTGAACAACGTACAGTAACTCCAAAATCTTAAGTCATGGCTTTATCAAAACAACAAATAGCGCAAAGAATTGCACAAGAATTACAACATAATTGGTATGTAAATTTAGGAATAGGAATTCCAACTTTAGTTGCCAATTATGTACCTAAAAACATAGATGTTGAATTTCAATCTGAAAATGGTTTATTAGGAATGGGGCCTTTCCCAATTGAAGGAGAAGAAGATGCCGATTTAATTAATGCAGGGAAACAAACGGTTACTATTTTAAAGGGTGGTTCTTTATTTGATTCTGCATTAAGTTTTGCTATGATTCGTGGTCAGCACGTTCAATTAACTGTTTTAGGAGCAATGGAAGTTGCTCAAAACGGAGACATTGCAAATTGGAAGATTCCAGGGAAATTAGTAAAAGGAATGGGTGGAGCGATGGATTTAGTAGCTTCTGCAGAAAATATTATTGTAGCTATGATGCACACAAATAAAGCAGGTGAATCAAAAATATTAAAAAACTGTTCTTTACCGTTAACAGGTGTAAATTGTGTTAAAAAAGTAGTCACAAATTTAGCTGTTTTAGAAATAAAAAATAATGCTTTTTATTTAATTGAAAGAGCTCCAGGAGTGTCTGTTGAAGAAATTAAGGCAGCAACAGAAGGAGATTTAATTATTGAAGGAGAAATTCCAGAAATGAAATTTGACTAAGAATAAAACAACAACTTTGCCCCTTTTTTTAGGGTTTAAATAAAACTTAATGAAAATTATATCATACAACGTTAATGGAATAAGAGCTGCTTTAAAAAAAGGCTTTATAGATTGGTTAATAGCTACAAATGCCGATGTAGTTTGTATTCAGGAAACAAAAGCACATAAAGAGCAGTTAGATTTAAGTTTATTTGAAGAAGCAGGCTACCCATTTCATTATTGGTTTTCAGCTCAAAAAAAGGGGTATAGTAGTGTTGCTATATTATCTAAAACCCAACCCAACCATATTGAATATGGAACAGGTATAGAAACCATGGATTTTGAAGGTAGAAATTTACGTGTAGATTTTGATGATGTTTCAGTAATGAGTTTGTATTTACCTTCAGGAACTAATGATGCCCGTTTAGAATTTAAATTTGGTTATATGGCTCAATTTCAGGAGTATGTAAATAATTTAACAAACGAAATACCTAATATTATAATTTGTGGAGATTACAATATTTGTCATGAAGAAATTGATATTCACAACCCAAAAATGAAAGGTATTTCTGGGTTTTTACCAGAGGAAAGAGATTGGCTAGGGAACTTTATTGATAGTGGTTTTGTAGATTCTTTTCGTCATTTAAATAAAGATCCACATCATTATTCTTGGTGGAGTTATAGAGCTAATGCCAGAAATAATAACAAAGGTTGGCGAATAGATTACCATATGGTAAGTGAGCCTATGAAAGAGAGGATTAAAAGAGCATATATTTTACCGGAAGCAAAACATTCTGATCATTGCCCAATAGTTGTAGAAATTGAATAAATTAAATAATAAAACCTCAATATGTTTAAAAAAATAGTAGTTATAGTTGTAATCATGTTCACATTAAATTCATGTGTTTCAAAAAAGTTGTATCAAGAATTAGAGGGTAAGTACTCTAATTTACGATCTTCAAATTCAGATTTAATTAAAGAAAAAGATGATTTACTAGCTTCAAAAAAAGCATTGGAAGAAACTTTAAATAAACTTAAAAGTGAATATGCGAATCTATCAACTCAAAAAGAAATTTTAGACAATAATCTTGCATCACTTCAAAATAAATATAAAAATTTAGAAGAATCATACACGATACTTTCAACTCAAAGTTCAAAAAAATTAGCTGAGCAAGCAGCAAAAAATCAACAACTTTTACTAGAACTAGAAACGAAAGAGCGAAAAATGGCACTTGAAAGTGCTCGATTAGAAGAACTTCAAAAAGAATTAAGCAAACGTTCTGAACAAATAAATGAACTTCAAAGCTTAATTGATGCTAAAGAAGCTCAAATGCAGCAATTAAAAAATGCAATTTCTAAAGCGTTGCATAATTTTGAAGGAAAAGGATTAACGGTAGTTCATAAAAATGGAAAAATTTACGTTTCTATGGAAAATAAATTATTGTTTGATTCTGGAAGTTGGGCTGTAGGAAGTGAAGGTAAAAAAGCGGTTGAACAATTAGCAAGTGTTTTAGCTGAAAACAATGATATTCATATGCTTATTGAAGGTCATACAGATAACGACCCTTATGCAAGTGCAGTGTTGTTAGACAATTGGGATTTATCTGTAAAAAGAGCAACAGCTATTGTTAGAATTTTAAAGGATAAAGGTGTAAATCCAACTCAAATTACAGCTGCGGGAAGAGGGGAATTTGTTCCTGTTGACACCAATAAAACAATTGAGGGAAAAGCAAAGAATAGAAGAATTGAAATTATTTTAGCGCCTAATTTTGATGAGATTTCAAAACTTTTAAACGAATAGTAATAAAATGAATAAAGTAATTTATATCACCTTTTTATTAATAAGTAGTATAGGTTTTTCACAAACAGAAACTTTAAAACTTGAACAAATTGAAGACACCAAAGAAATGTTTTCAGATGTTGACTCTTTGTTTTTAGATAAACCAGCATCTTTTTCGCTTAAAATTGACAAAGATGCAGCTTTAATTGATAGTTTGTGGTTAACGGAATTAATTAGATCACCACTTTATGACACCATTCAATATGTAATAAAAGATGATGAAATATTAATTTCAGAATTGGAAGAATTACCAACCGATTTATTAAAAGAACGATTAAAAATTTTAGACAGTAAAACTCCATTTCATATTGAGTATAATAAAAGTTTAGAACAGGTTATTAGAACGTATTTAAGCAGAAGGAAAGCTACATTTTCAAATTTAATGGAAAAAGCACGTTATTTTTTCCCAATGTTTGAAGAACAATTAGACAAATATGATATTCCTTTGGAAATGAAATATTTAGCAATTGTAGAGTCTGCTTTAAACCCTAAAGCCACTTCAAGAGTTGGAGCAACTGGTTTATGGCAATTTATGTATCAAACAGGAAAACAGTTTGATTTAAATGTGAGTTCATATGTTGATGAACGATCCGATCCATACAGAGCTACCGAAGCTGCTTGTAAGTATTTAGAAAGCTTGCATGAAATATTTGGAGATTGGGATTTAGCTTTGGCAGCCTATAATTCCGGACCTGGAAATGTAAATAAAGCAATAAGACGATCGGGAGGTAATAAAAATTATTGGAACATTCGCCATAATTTACCACGTGAAACCGCAGGTTATGTGCCTGCTTTTTATGCAACATTGTACATTTTTGAGTATGCAAATGAGCATAATATTAAAGCAAGAGAAAGTGCCATCAATTATTTTGAAACAGATACGGTTCAAATTAAAAGACAATTAACATTTGAGCAAATTTATGAGACTTTAAATGTTGATATAGAAGTACTTCAGTTTTTAAATCCACAATATAAATTAGATATTATTCCATATATAAAAGGGAAAAATTATACACTTACTTTACCCTTAAAAGATGCTGGAAATTTTATTAGTAATGAACAGCAAATCTACGCGTTTGCTAATGTTGAAGAATCCAAAAGAGAAAAACCTATACCTGAATATGTTGAAATGAATGACAGAATTACTTATAAGGTTAAAAATGGTGATTATTTAGGGAAAATAGCAGATAAATATGGTGTTTCAGTAGCTAAAATTAAGCAATGGAATAACATGAGAAGTACTAATTTACGTATTGGACAACGCATCACAATTTATCCAAGAAAATTGAATGTGGTAACTATTTCAAAGACATCAAATCAAGCAAAAAAAGCTTCAGAGAACGTAATACCAAAAGGTAAATTTAATACATACACAGTAAAATCTGGCGACTCATTATGGTTAATTGCCCAAAAATATGCAAATGTTTCTGTTCAAGATATTAAAGATTGGAACAATATTTGGAGTGTTAAAAGTTTACAAGCAGGAATCAAATTAAAAATATTTAATAAATAAGATGAAATGAGCATGTTTCTATTCTTCTTTCCGAAAATAAGCATGAATAGCAAACAGCAACGGATCATTTTATAAGACTTAAAATTAACAAATGAAAAAATTAGGAATCCTTTTAGTTATACTTTCTTTTTTAATTTCTTGTGAATCAGGAAAAAATCAAAGAGTATTGGTGGCTGCAAATGGTAGAATTAACAATTTACTTGTAGTAATGAAAAATAGTGAGTGGCAAGGTGAAATTGGTGATGAATTGAGAAAGTTTATTGCAGAACCAGTTTTAGGATTACCTCAACCCGAAGCTCAGTTTGAAGTTTCTCAAGTTCCTATTGAAAACTATGGAAGTATGTTTAAATCTAGCAGAAGTATTTTAAATATAGGTATAGCCGATAAAAATTCTTTTACAATAGGCACAGATGTTTACGCAGCACCTCAAAAAATAATTACTATTACGGGTAAAAGTAAAGAAGATTTGATAGAGATGATTCAAAAAAATAGCTCAAAAATTGTTTCTGAATTTAAAGATTCAGATTTAAGAGCCGTTAGAATGAAAATTCTTAAAAAATACTGGGAGCCTTCAACAATGGAAACCTTTAAGCAGCAAGGATTTTCATTAAAAATACCTCAGGAATATAGTAAAGTGGAAGATAATGGGGAGTTTGTTTGGTACAGATATCATTTATTTGGAGGAAATAGCATGGAGTTAATGTGTTATACAATTCCAATTACTTCAGATGATGATGTAAATGGAAATAACATTGTAGCAAATAGAGATGCTTTTGGCAAAAAAAATATTCCAGGTCAAATAGAAGATTCTTATATGATTACTGAAGAAGCTTATACACCACACGTCTTTGAAGTTGAATTGGACGGCAAAAAAGCCTTTGAAACCAGAGGAAAATGGGAAGTTAAAGGAGTATATATGGCAGGTCCGTTTTTAAGTTATACCGTTGTTGATAAAGCAAATAACCGTTTAGTTGTTGTAGAAGGTTTAACTTATGCACCATCTATAAATAAACGCGATTATATGTTTGAGTTGGAAGCTATTTTAAAAACGCTTAAAATAAATTAAAACCTTACAACTACATATCCATTATTAGTTTTTATATTATGCTTACCGTTCCAAGTATAATAACGTTGTCCTTTTACGAAGACAATCTTATGATTTTTAGGTAATTTTTTTACAACTACAACTTTTGCAGGAGTAGTTATAACAGTAGTAACATATGAAGTATTAGAAAGTGGAAATAACAGTGTAATAATTACAATAAAAAAAAGTCTCATAACTAAAGTTTTAAAGTTTAGTTATGAGACTTTTTAATTGTATAAAGGTTTAAAATTAGTTATCCATTTTTGTCCAACTATCTCTTAAAGGAACAGTTCTGTTAAATACTAATTTTGTTGAGGTTGTATCTTTATCAACACAAAAATACCCTAAACGCTGAAATTGAAATCTATCTAAAACTTTAGCAGTTTTTAAACTTGGTTCAACAAAAGCATCAATAACTGTTAATGATTCTGGATTTAAAAATTCTTTAAAATCTTTATCTTTATGTCCATCAGGTGCTTCGTCAGTAAATAAGCGGTCGTATACTCTAACTTCAGCTTTTACTGCATGTTTTGCTGAAACCCAGTGTAAAGTACCTTTTACTTTACGTTTACTAGCTTCAGTGCCACTTCCACTTAAAGAATCTTCATCGTAAGTACAGTAAATTTCAGTTACTTCACCGTTTTCATCTTTTAAGCAACTTTCAGCTTTTATAATGTAAGCATTTTTTAAACGTACTTCGCTTCCTAATTTTAAACGAAAGAATTTTTTATTGGCTTCTTCCCTAAAATCTTCTTTTTCAATATATATTTCACGAGAAAAAGGGACTGCTCTACTACCAAAACCATCTTCATAGTCGTTATAACTGGCATCTAAAAACTCCTCTTTTTCTTCAGGATAATTGGTAATTATTACTTTTACAGGATCTAAAACAGCCATAACTCTTGGCGCTGTTTTATTTAAATCGTCTTTTATACAATGTTCCAATAACGCAACGTCAGTCACATTATCTCGTTTGGAAATTCCAGCTGTTTCGCTAAATATTTTAATAGATTCAGGTGTATAACCTCTTCTTCGTAAACCTGAAATTGTAGGCATACGCGGATCATCCCAGCCTGTAACGATTTTCTCTTCAACCAATTGCAACAATTTACGTTTGCTCATTACCGTATAACTTAAGTTTCTACGAGCAAATTCACGTTGTTTTGGTCTTAATTTTGCGGCATCATAAACCTGATCAACATACCAATCATATAAATCTCTATGGCTTTTAAATTCTAGTGTACAAATTGAATGTGAAATTTGTTCAAGGTAATCAGATTCACCGTGAGTCCAATCATACATAGGGTAAATACACCAATCATTCCCAGTTCTGTGATGTTTTCTTTTTAAAATACGATACATAATTGGATCACGCATGTGCATATTTACATGTTTCATATCAATTTTTGCGCGCAGTACATGAGAGCCTTCTTCAAACTCTCCATTTTTCATTCTCAAAAATAAATCAAGATTTTCTTCAACACTTCTATCACGGTTTGGAGAATTAGTTCCTACTTCAGTTGGCGTTCCTTTTTGTTTCGCCATTTCTTCTGAAGTCTGATTATCTACATACGCTTTTCCTTCTTTAATTAAAGCAACAGCCCAATCGTATAATTGTTGAAAATAATTAGAAGAATACAATTCTTTATCCCATTTAAAACCTAACCACTGCACATCATATTTAATAGAGTCAACATATTCCTGTTCTTCTTTTGCTGGGTTTGTGTCATCAAAACGCAAATTTACAGGCGCATTGTATTTTAAACCCAATCCAAAATTTAAACAAATAGAAGCTGCATGCCCAATGTGTAAATACCCATTTGGTTCAGGTGGAAACCTAAAACGCAGTTTTTCTTTCGGTAAGCCGTTTGCTAAATCTTCTTCAATAATTTGTTCTAAAAAATTCAACGATTTTTTTTCTTCACTCATAATATATCAAACTAATAAGCCACAAAATTATCGATTTTTTTTGGCAATACAACTATAAAATAAAGAACCGAAGTGCATAATGTATTTATATTAAATATTAAATACTTGTTTTTTTGGGCGTTCCCTTCCAGGTCAGGCTTTCGCTACTCGCTTTTTTTAGTTGCAAAAAAGCAACAAAAAAAGAGCTCAAACAAATCGCTCTATCCCTAACGCAAATTTGATTTACGGTTTTTGAGTTTAGATTTATAAAATTTTATATGGTAAACCTAATCAGAAACCTTTCCTTTCATTTTTTAAATTCAGAAGCTATGTATTTTCTAAAATCACAAATAACTAATTATAATTTTCAAATCTAAACTCAAAAACCGTAAATCATAAATCGTAAATCGTAAATTTGCACGACTTAAATTTAAACATGGGAACAATAAAAATAAAAAATATCCGAGTTTATGCATATCATGGATGTTTGGTTGAAGAAGGTAAAATAGGTTCAGATTATCGTGTAGATGTATCTGTGAAAGCAGATTTATCAACCTCAGCAAAAACTGATAATCTTACTGATACGGTAGATTATGTGCACTTAAATAAAATAGTAAAAGAAGAAATGGCTATACGTTCTCAATTACTGGAAGAAGTTGCAAAGCGAATATTAGACAGAATTTTGCTTGAAATACCAATTGTAAAAAAGGCAGATGTAGCAGTTTCAAAATTAAATCCACCCATAGGTGGTAATGTAGCCATGGTTACTATTGAAATGAGTAAAAACAGATAATTTAAGAATACAAGATTTAAATAAACCAAAACGCAGCCTAAATTTTTCTTTTTATAATTACAGCACTAAAACTTTAAAACAATAATTTAAAAAATACTTGCGAACAAATTAAAAATACGTAAATTTGCAATCCAATTAAGGCGTCGTGGCCGAGTGGCTAGGCTGGGCTCTGCAAAAGCTCCTACAGCGGTTCGAATCCGCTCGATGCCTCAAAAAAACCTAAGCTTTTGCTTAGGTTTTTGCTTTTATTTAACACTTTGTTAAGTATAAAATCATGTATCTTTGTAACTATTAACTTTATTTATGAAGATTTACCCTATTGAAACAGGAAACTTTAAGTTAGATGGTGGCGCCATGTTTGGAGTCGTTCCTAAAGTTTTATGGCAACGCACAAACCCTGCAGACAGTAATAATTTAATTGATATGGCGCTTAGAACCATGCTTATTGAAGATGGCGATCGGCTTATTTTAATTGATACGGGTGTAGGAAATAAACAATCAGAGAAATTTTTTGGCTTTTATTATATGTTTGGAGACTTCTCTTTAGATGCTTCATTAGCTAAATATGGTTTTCATAGAGACGATATTACGGATGTTTTTTTGACACATTTACATTTTGACCATTGTGGAGGAAGTATTCAATGGAATAAAGATAGAACAGGTTATGAACCAGCCTTTAAAAACGCTAAATTTTGGAGTAATAAAAATCATTGGCAATGGGCTACCGAACCTAACATTCGAGAGAAAGCATCTTTTTTAAAAGAAAATATCAACCCAATTGAAACGAGTGGTCAACTAAATTTTGTGGATTTACCAACAAATGATTTTGTTAAAAATTCAGAATTAGGATTTGATATATTATTTGCTAATGGACATACCGAGAAGCAAATGATTCCACACATTCAATACAAAGATAAAACCATTGTTTTTGTAGCTGATTTATTACCAACAGTAGGTCACATACCACTGCCATATGTAATGGGATATGATACACGACCGTTATTAACTATGGACGAAAAAGCTACATTTTTAAACAAAGCGGCTGATCATAATTATTTGTTGTTTTTTGAACACGATGCAACCAATGAATTATGCACAGTTAAGCACACAGAAAAAGGAGTACGATTAGATCAAACATATAAATTTAACGAAGTATTTAATTAATCAATAAACAAAATGAGAATATTTAAACCAATGTTTGTAGCAACTTTGGCAGTTGCTACTTTAGCAAGCTGTGGTTCTGTGAAAAATTTAGCAGTACCAACTATGGAAACTGCTATTACAATAGGAATAAAAAAAGGAGCTGTTAGTGAAGAACAATCTAACCACTGGGCTCATGCAGATTTAGCAACTGATACCATTCCAGGTATGAGTGTAGACAAAGCCTATAAATTTTTAGAAGGTAAAACAGGTGTAACGGTTGTTGTAGCTGTAATTGATTCAGGGATTGATATTGAACACGAAGATTTAAAAGATGTGCTTTGGACAAACCCAAAAGAAATTGCAGGAAATGGAATAGATGATGATAAGAATGGTTTTGTAGATGATATGCACGGATGGAATTTCTTAGGAGGTGATGGAGTTGCTGCTCCAGAACAATTAGAAATTACACGCCTTGTTGCTGAAATGAACCCACGTTTTGAAGGGAAAACAATTGAAACTATTGCTGAAAATGAAAAAGCTGATTTTGAACAATATCAAGAATATTTAAAAGCTTTTGAAGTTTCTTCAGGAAGACATTTTAGAACAATGGATCGTATGGTTCAAATAGGAGATAATTTTAATGCAATAAAAAAATTCTTAGGAAAAGATAGCGTTACTATTGAAGATTTACAAGCAGTTAAAACTGAGGACGAAACATTACAAGCTCAAATAGGAGATATTTTAGGATTAATGTCTAGAGGTTTTGATGAAAAAGGATACTTAGAATATTATGAAACTCAAAAGAAAGTTAAAAATTTCGATTTTGATTTTGATGGAAGAGCAATAGTTGGAGATAACCCAACAGATATTACTGATACAAATTATGGAAACAATAACGTTTTAGGTTCTAAAGATGATGAAATTCACGGAACCCATGTTTCAGGAATTATTTTAGCAACTCGTAACAATGGTGTTGGGATGAATGGTGTTGCTAATAATGCAAAATTAATGTCTGTAAGAGCTGTGCCTGATGGTGATGAACGAGATAAAGATGTTGCTTTAGCAATAAGATATGCTGTTGATAATGGTGCGAAAGTTATAAATATGAGTTTTGGTAAAAATTGGTCTCCAAATAAACAATGGGTTTTTGATGCTATAAAATATGCAGAAACTCATGATGTTTTATTAGTACACGCTGCTGGAAACGACGGTAAAGATATTGATGTAAAGCATAATTGGCCAAACGACACAGCTGATAAAGTTGTTGAATTTGCAGACAATGTATTAACTATTGGAGCTATGAGTGTTAATTCTGACGAAAATTTACCTGCATCTTTTAGTAATTATGGAAAACTAAATGTTGATATTTTTGCACCAGGAGTTCAAATTTATTCAACCTTTCCAAAAAACGAATACCAAAAAATAAGCGGCACATCAATGGCCTCTCCTGAAGTTGCAGGTGTTGCAGCTTTGGTTAGATCATACTACCCACAATTATCTGCAAGTCAGGTAAAACATATTATTATGAATTCAGGTACTAAATTAGACATGGAAGTGATATTACCAGGATCTCAATCACGAGAAAATCCAACAGGTAAAAAAGTTAAATTTTCTGAATTGTCTATTACAGGAGCAATAACAAATGCATACAATGCTTTAGTTTTAGCCGATAAAATGGTGAATAAAAAATAAAATTATTAATATTCTGTTAAAAAGCACACTCTGTAACGAGTGTGCTTTTTTGTTTATACCACTTATGTTTATATTGCGCAAAAGAAATATTTATAATGAAAAAATTATTCACATTTTTAATCATTTTAACTACAATAATAGTTTCATCACAAAATAACACAACCTATTGGCAACAGCACGTTGATTATAAAATGGATGTGGATTTTAATGTAGAAAAATATCAATACAAAGGAACTCAAAAATTGGTTTATACCAATAATTCACCTGATGTTTTAAACAAAGTATTTTATCACTTATACTACAATGCATTTCAACCAAATAGTGAAATGGATGCTCGTTTACAAGCAGTTGTTGATCCTGATGGAAGAATGATTAACAATATTGGAACAATAGAAAATCCAACATATGAAAGTAGAATTGCTAAGTTAAAACCAGATGAAATAGGTTATTTAAAAGTACTTTCATTAAAACAAAATGGAAAAAATTTAAAATATACTACAGAAGGAACCATTTTAGAAGTTACACTAAATTCACCCATTCAACCAGGAGATAAAGCAACTTTTAAAATGACTTTTGATGGGCAATTACCAGTTCATATAAGAAGAGCTGGAAGAAATAATGAAGATGGTGTGGCGCTTTCAGTGGCACAATGGTATCCGAAAATGGCAGAATATGATTTTGAAGGTTGGCATGCAGATCCATATATTGCACGTGAGTTTTATGGTGTTTGGGGAAATTTTGACGTAACACTTCATATTGATAGAAATTATACAGTAGGAGGAACAGGAGATCTTCAAAATCCACAAGAAATAGCTCACGGGTATGAAGACAAAACAAAACCTTTAAATCTTCCGAAGGGAGAAAAATTAGCTTGGCATTTTATTGCAGAAAACGTTCATGATTTTACATGGGCTGCTGATCCAAATTATACACACGACATATTAATTACTAAAAGTGGTACTGAGCTTCATTTTTTATATAAAGACACTCCTGAGTATTCAAAATCTTGGAAAGATGTACAGCCTTTAACCGAAAAAGCATTAGATTATTACAACTCAACTATTGGTCAATATCCTTGGAAACAATATTCTGTAATTCAAGGTGGTGACGGAGGTATGGAATATGCAATGTGTACATTTATTGCAGGTGGAAAATCATTAAATGAAATTGTAGGAACTGTATTTCATGAATTTGCACATACTTGGTTTCATAATCTTTTAGCAACTAATGAAAGTAAACATTCATGGATGGATGAAGGGTTTACTACATATATTTCTACATTGGCATCTAACAAAATTATAAGAGGTAGAGACGATGTGCCAAATGCCAATGATTATGGAGATTATTATTATGTAGTAAACAATAGAATTGAAGAACCTTTAACAACCCATGCAGATAGATTTAATACCAATGTAGCTTTTAGCATAGGAAGTTATAGCAAAGGAAGCATGTTTTTAACGCAATTGAATTATATTATTGGAGAGGAAAATGTAAAAAAAATGCTTAAAAAATATTTTGAGGATTTTAAATTTAAACACCCAACACCAAATGATGCTAAAAGAGTTGCTGAAAAAATTTCAGGGTTAGAATTAGATTGGTATTTAAATGAATGGATTGAAACTACACACACCATAGATTATGCCATTGCAAAAGTTGAAGATAAATCAATTACTTTAGCTCGCGTCGGCCAAATGCCAATGCCAATTGACATTGTAGTTACTTATGATGATGGAGGCACTGAAAATTTTAACATTCCTTTACGTATGATGCGAGGTAACAAACCAACTTCAGCTACTATTTTAAAAGATTGGACCTGGGCGCATCCAACATATACTTTTTCAGTTGAAAAGAAAATAAAATTCATTCAAATTGATCCTTCTGGTTTGATGGCAGATATTGATAAATCTAACAATACGTTTGAAATGGAGTAAAAATAAGACTCCTCAATTTGAATTAAATTCAATATTGAGGAGTCTTTAAATTTTTAAAAATCTATTTTTTAACAATGTACTTTCTTAAGTTGGAAGTTAAAATACTTTTTAATTCAGCTTCATTACCTTCGGAAGTTTCAGTAAAAATAAACCCAAAAATTGGATATTCGCCAATGTTTATTTTTCTTAAAACCAACGGGTTTTCAAAATCACTAAGTAATTTATCATAATCAAAAGAAGCAATGTCAGTATCTTTAATTCCAGAATTATTGTCTAATAAAATAAGACTGTATTTTTTAGCTTCTTTTTCTTTGAAAATTTCTTCCCAATTTGGTTTTTTTCCATATAAAAAGTATTCGTAAGAATTTATTCCAAAAGCATACCATGAAAGGTCTCCAGTAGTGCACCAACCACCAAAACGCATAGGATTTACTTCAATTGGAATAATAGTTCCTTTACTGTCAATTCTAACTTCAATATGGATTGGGAAATTTTTCAAATCTACTTTTTCACCAATAATATTCACTAAATTTTGAATGGTGTTTAGATTTGAAGTAATAATTTCTTTTGAAGTAGAATATACTCTATCACTTACATCTTTTCCAGAAGAAAAAATATGATGCATAATATTCAAAATAACAGCTTCACCCTTAGTATTGTAATAGCAATCAATTGCATATTCCTCACCTTTAATACATTCTTCAATTATAAAATAATTTGTATCTAAAACTTCAGCTGGGTAAAACCCTTTTATGTGTTCAATATCTGTTTTAATTTTAGTTAAAACTTCATTCCATTCAGAAGGTTCATCAACTTTATGAACACCTAAGCTAAAAAAACCAATTGCAGGTTTAATTATAAATGGAAATGGTAAATCATGTACAGAAAGAGAATCTAGTTCTTCATATTTAACACCTTTAAAAAAGTATTTTGGGTAAACGTCTTTTAATAGCTCTCTAAGCTTAATTTTATTTTTAAATACTTGAATTTGTTTTGGACGTTTTGTTGCACCCAAATTATTTTCAACCCAACTAATATTGTTTTCAGAATTTGAATAAATAAGCTGATTTGGGTTTTCTTTAATAATATTATTTGCTGTGATTTCTGAAATCCAGTTAAGGGAATCATCAGAGATTAATTCTTTAGCTTCTTTTGTAGCAACTAGTTGAAAGTTATTTTCTTTAATTGTTTTTGTCAGGAAATCTGAAACGTAAGGTTTGCCTATTAATATCATTTGTATATTTAAAATTGAATGTAAATTTAAGCATAATTAGTAGTATTTAATGCTATTATTATCACACATTATGGTACATTAACTTCTGTTGAGGTAGTATAAATTTTAAAATATTTTAACTTCTGCAATTCCCCAATAGTTATAACTCGCGGGTTTCCAACCGGCAAGATACATGGTTTCTAATTTGCTAATTGTTAAACCATTTTCTTCAATCAGCGCTGGAATGTTTCTATTTAAATTACAACCTCCACCAATTCTTTTCCAAAAAGGATTTATAATATTTTGATATTTTTGAATTCCTTTTTCTGGTGCTTTTCCATGCTCACAAAATAATAGCTTCCCATTGGGCTTTAACACTCTTTTTATTTCTGAAAAAGCCAATTTTAAATTAGGAATTGTACAAAGTGTATAGGTGATAACAACACAATCAAAACTATGATCATTTTCTGGAATATTTTCTGCGGAAGCTATTATAAACTTGAAATCAAACGGTAATTTTTCAATATTAATTTGTGTTCTTTTCCAAAGTTCTTTTGAAGGATCAATAGCTGTTAAGGTTTTAACTTTTGAAGTATAAAATGGTAAATTTAAGCCAGATCCTATGCCAATTTCTAATACACTTCCACTTGCCAAAGGAATTATTTTTTCTCGTTGTTTTCTGCTAGAACTTTGATCACAAGCCCAATTAATAGCTTTAGGAAGAATATATTTGTTGTAAAAATTCATATTTATTAAATGTAGATCCTATTTTTCGCAATTTATCAATAATTGTAAATGTACATGCTTTTTGAATAGTAAATTAAATCAAAGATAATTTGTAGATTTTTAAGTGATTTTTTTATTAAAATCACTTAAAAATCACAATGCAAGGGGTTTTTTTAAATATCCATATTTTAAACAAACGGAGTTAAAAAATAAACAAAAGGTAGTTATTTTATAATAAACGGTAAATTTACTTGCATGTTAACTGTTTGTATTGTAGTTTTATAGCGTTAAAAATAAATACATCAACCCCAAAATTATTGAACCATGAAGACGATATCAATCACGGAGAGTAATACGCTTGAAAAAATTACTAATTTTGCTAGAAGAAATTATAACACATATGTAAAACATTACGAATCTAGAAATTTAAAACCAATGTCTTTAGATGAGTTTTTAAAGAATTATTGTAGTTAATTGTTTTTGTGAATTTGAAGCTATTACCCCTAAGTTTTTAAATTAAAACATTTTTAACTCGCCCAACTTCTCCCGTTTCAAGTTGTACTTTTATTCCGTGAGGATGATTTGGAGAATTAGTAAGTAATCTTTTTACAATACCTTCAGTTAATTCACCAGTTTTTTGGTGATGTTTTTGGACTATTTCTACTGTATAACCAATTTGGATATTTTTTCTAATGCTACCATCTTGTTTATTATTTTCCATTGTTTATAATTCTTTAATTTTAAACAACGAATGTAATAAAAAGAAATGTTGCAAAAAAAAAGCCTCAAGCTATTAACTTGAGGCTTTTCAAAAAGTGAAATTAATAATTATTTAACCATTAATTTTTTAGTTATATTTAATCCTTTTGTTGAAGTAATATTAACAAAGTAGATACCGCTTTTTAGGTTTGAAACATCAATATTTTGTTCAATATATTCTTTTTTAAGACTCTTCATTTCAAATGATTTAACTAATTTTCCTTGTAGAGTTACAATTGTTATTTGAACATCAACAATATCATCTTCAACATCAATTTCAGTTCGTAACAATGTATTGTTAGAAGCTGGATTTGGATAAAATTCCAAATCCTCAATTTCTTTAAAATTATCTTCAAAATTATTTATTGTTTTTGAAAATATTGTTTTAAAACTATTTTTAGCTGCTAAACCTGCATTGGCAGTAACAATTACATTATCAATATAAATATTGTCAGAGTTTGAACTTGCATCACATTGAAATCTGAATTGCGCATTTGTTGGGAAATTAGATGTAGCTGAAGAAATAGTTACCGTAGCTTCAGTAAAGGCATTATTATTAAAATCAATTCCACTTACAAAAGCTTGTATTGTTTGCCAAGTTGAACCATCAAAATATAATAACCAAAAATCTTCGCCAGCTTCCATACTACTACTGTAGAAATTGAATTTAATTTCTAAAGTATCAAAAGCTGAAACATCATAAGTGCTTGATGTCATTGCTGATTGAATACCAGAGTTATCTCTTATTCTAATTGAATAATTTCCATCGAATGACATACTACTGTTTATTCTATAGCAATCAGAACCTCCTTCTACCCAGCCATCCCAGCCAGTTTCAAAAGAATGTGCAAAAAGAATTTGAGGAGTTACAGCACCACTTAATGTAGTAATATTGGCAACACTACTTGCTATAGAAACATTTCCTGTGTTATCTTTAGCAGCCACAGTAAAAGCATAAGATGTAGCGGTAGTTAAATTAGTTACCGTGTATGAAGTGGCAACTGTTGAAACTAAAAACAGACCATCTTTAAAAACTTCATAAGCAGTTACTCCAACATTATCAGTTGCGGCATTCCAAGTTAAGTTTAAAGTTGTTTCAGTAATTGAATTTGCTGATAAATTTGTTGGTGCAGATGGTGCTTCAATATCTGAAGTTCCTCCAGAAGTGATATGCGAACCTAAGCCATCAAAAGTATCCATAGGAAAAGAATTCCATTCAGAAGTAGTATAAGTTGTTGAAGGACTCGTAACAGTTTCAACTC
>NZ_JBFFOE010000037.1:0-27236 GCF_041562875.1 Lutibacter sp.
AGTTTCATTAGGATCATTTAAACAACCTTTTGGTAGAGAAGTAACAACAGCATGTCATTCATTAACTACTATTGATAGATCAGTTGTAGCAGATCAATTAGTTGCTCCACAAAGAGATATGGGTTTAATGTTATTAGGAGGATCAAGTAAAACGAAATTTACATATGCATTGGCATTAATGAATGGAAGAGGTTTAGGAGTTAAGGACAATAATGAGAAAAAAGATGTAATTGGACGTGCTACCTATCAATTATTAGATTTTATAAATATTGGTGCAAGTTTTAGATATGGATATCCTAATAATCAAGATGATGACAGGAAAACTTATGGAGTTGATGCCTCAATTAACTATAAAGATTTTACCATTCAAGGTGAATATATTTATGATGAAGGAGATTACAACAGAGCTGCAGGTGGTGGTTGCGGTTCAGAACCTCTAGAATTAGGAGCAAAAAGAGATGGAGCATATATTATGGCGTCATACAATGTAAATGAAAAATTACAACCTGTTTTTAAGTATGAATATTTTGATCAAGATACCGATCTTAAAAAGATTGGCTATCAAGAAAGAATGACAATTGGGCTAAACTATTTCTTTAATAAACAAACACGCCTACAAATTAACTACCAAGCTAATATTGAAACATATATTAATACTGATAACGATGCACTTTTAATGCAAATGCAAATTAAATTTTAATAATAGTAATTTCTTATAACTATTTGATGAAATAAACTCCTGATAATTATCAGGAGTTTATTTTTGCGTTATAACTATCTTTGAATTCGTAACTTGCAAAAAAAACAATTATGAATACGGATAAAGTTATTATTAGAGAAAAATTAAACGACTATTATTCACAAATATTTGAAAAAGAGCTTATTGATGAAATTGTTAATTTAGGTATTTTTAGATCTATTGAAAGTGGCGGTACTTTAGTTGATATTGGAGATAATATGACGCATATACCATTAATATTAAATGGAGCAATTAAAATTATAAGAGAAGATAAAAATGGTGAAGAGATTGTATTATATTTTTTAGAAAAAGGTGATACCTGTGCAATCTCATTTGTAAATTGTATAAACAAAACTAAAAGTATGTTTAGAGGTGTTGCTGAAAAAGAAACTGAAGGTATTTTTGTTCCCGTAAGTAAAGTTGATGAATGGCTTATAAAATACGAAACATGGCGTCACTTTATTATTGACAGCTACCATATGCGTTTAATTGAGATGGTAGAGTCTATTGATAGTTTAGCTTTTACAAAATTGGATGATAGGCTACTCAAATATTTAACTGACAGGGTTAAAATAATGCAAGATAACACACTAATTATAACTCACCAAGAAATAGCTGACGATATTAACACATCAAGAGTGGTAGTTTCCCGATTATTAAAACAGCTTGAAAATGATGGAAAACTTAAAATACGTAGAAACAGAATTATAATTGACCATATATAAATCAGCTAATCATTTTCAAATAGTCTATTTCAGATATAATTGGAATTTGTAAACTTTCAGCTTTGCTGAGTTTACTAGGTCCCATATTTTCCCCTGCAACAATATAATCAGTTTTTTTGGAAATGGAACTTGCAACTTTCCCGCCATTATCTTCAATAGATTTTTTTAAACCGATTCTATCAAAATGTGTAAATACACCTGAGACCACAAAAATTTTCCCTAGTAAAATCGTTGTTTTACCTTCTTGAGATTCTGCAGATACTTCTAATTGTACACCATATTTTTTTAATCTACCTATCAAATCATTGTTTAAGTCATTCTTAAAAAAATCAACTACACTTTTTGCAATAACATCACCAATTTCATCAACTGTAATTAATTCCTCAAAAGTAGCATTCATTAAATTATCAATTGATTTAAAGTGTTTAGCCAATTTCTTTGCAACTGTTTCTCCAACAAAACGTATTCCCAAAGCAAACAATACCTTCTCAAAAGGAACTTCTGTAGATTTCTGAATACCAACTATAATATTTTGGGCAGATTTTTCAGCCATTCGCTCCAAAGGAGTAATTTGTTCTACTCTTAACTCATATAAATCTGCATAATTATGAATTAACCCTTCTTTAAACAACAGTTCAACCGTTTCTGCCCCTAAACCATCAATATTCATTGCTTTTCTACTAATAAAGTGCTGAATTCTTCCTGTAATTTGAGTTGGACAACCGTATTCATTAGGGCAATAATGTTTTGCATCGCCAACTGTTCTAACTAATTCAGTATTACAATCTGGGCAGTGTGTAATATAAACTGTTGGCTGAGAATTTAAAGGTCTGGCATTTAAATCTACTCCAACAATTTTAGGGATAATTTCTCCTCCTTTTTCAACAAAAACAGTATCACCAACTCTAACGTCTAGCTTTTCAATTTGATCGGCATTATGCAATGAAGCCCTTTTAACTATAGTCCCTGCCAATTGTACTGGTTCTAAATTTGCTACAGGAGTTATAGCTCCAGTTCTACCAACTTGGTATGTTATTTCATTTAAGACAGTACTTTCCTGTTCCGTTTTAAATTTATAAGCAATAGCCCATCGAGGAGATTTTGCCGTATAACCCAACTCATCCTGTTGAGATAATGAATTCACTTTTATTACAACCCCATCTGTTTCATATGGAAGTTGGAGACGTTCTTCATCCCATTTTTCAATAAAATTAAAAACCTCATTTATTGTTGAACAAATTTGTATGGTATTTGGAATTTTAAAGCCTAATTTCTTAGCCATTTCCAAAGCTTCAAAATGTGTTTTATTCGGATTTTTATCTGCAACAATTTGGTATAATAAACAATCTAACGGGCGTTTGGAAACTTCGGCACTATCTTGTAATTTTAAACTTCCACTTGCTGTATTTCTTGGATTCATGTAAGGATCTTCGCCTGCTTCAATCCTCTCCTCATTCATTTTATTGAAACCTTTCAAGGGCAAAATAATTTCACCTCTAATTTCAAAACTATCAACAAATGGCGTTTTCAAAACTAGTGGAATGGATTTTATTGTTTTGATATTTGCTGTAACATCATCACCTTCAAAACCATCACCTCTTGTAACCGCACTTACTAAAACACCTTTTTCGTACGATAAATTAATAGAAGCTCCATCGTATTTTAATTCACAGGTATAATTTATTTCTTCAGTTTCTAAAATTTTCTTAATACGTTTTTCCCAATCTAATAAATCTTCTTTTGAATAAGAATTATCCAGAGAATACATCCTATTTTTATGAGCAACGGTTTTAAAATTCTTAGTTATTTCGCCTCCTACTCTTTGTGTTGGTGAATTGGCATCAAAAAATTGTGGATTTTCAGATTCTAACTTTTCTAATTCTTTGAGTTTTAAATCAAACTCATAATCCGAAATTACCGCATTATCAAGCACATAATAATTATAATTATGTTGATGTAATTCAGCTCTTAGTTGATTTATCTTTTGTTCAATCGTTAAAGTCATATTTAATTAATTTCTAGGCTAAAATAATCATATTTATTTAACTTTTAACTTAATGCCTAAGCTGTTTTTAACCTTTCCAATTTCAATGAGTTTGTAACAATCATTACATATAAAAATGATATATATCATATATACGAATATGTAACTTAAGTAACTTTACGTAAAATTAAATGCTATTTAAAATATTTTAAAAAACTAATAGTTTAATTAAATCACTATCAATGAAAAACTTACTAATTTTAGGAGCTGGAACTGCTGGTACCATGATGGCAAATCATTTAAGACCAAAACTTTATTCTAATCAATGGAATATTACAATTGTTGATCAATATAAAACTCATTATTATCAACCAGGTTTTTTATTTTTACCATTTGACACCTATACTGAAGATCAAGTAAAAAAAGAAGGCAAGAAATTTATTCCAAAATTTGTAAACTATATTCAGAAAAAAATAGAAAAAATTCTTCCCGAAGAAAATAAAGTTATACTAGAAGATGAAACCTTAGAGTATGATGTTTTAATTATTGCTACTGGATCAAAAATTGCACCTGAAGAAACTGAAGGTTTAATTGGGCCTCTTTGGAAAAAAGATATTTTTGATTTTTATACTTACGAAGGCTCTTTGGCTTTAAGAAATAAACTAAGAGATTGGAAAGGTGGTAAATTAGTAATACATATTACAGAAATGCCTATTAAATGCCCTGTTGCTCCTTTAGAATTTGCATTTTTAGCTGATTCATATTTCCGTAAAAAAGGAATGAGAGATAAGGTAGAAATTACTTATGTTACCCCATTAACCGGCGCATTTACAAAACCAACTTGCTCAACAGCTTTAGCCTATCTTTTAAAAGAAAAAGGTATACATATGGAGTCTGATTTTGCCATAGAACACGTGGATAATGAAACTAAAGAAATAGTAGATTTTGAAGATAGAAGAATTTCTTTTGATTTATTAGTAACCATCCCAACTAATATGGGTGATGAAGTTATTGCAAAATCAGGTTTAGGAGATGATTTAAATTTTATACCTACAGATCATAATACACTTCAATCTAAAGCACATGAAAATATTTTTGTAATTGGAGATGCAACAAACGTTCCAGCTTCAAAAGCAGGATCTGTTGCACACTTTCAAGCAGAAACTTTAACAGATAATATACTTTTATATATGGATGGATTTCCATTAAAAAAGGAATTTGATGGTCATGCAAACTGTTTTATTGAAACTGGTAATAACAAAGCTTTATTAATTGATTTTAATTACGTGACAGAACCTGTTCATGGAAATTTTCCTTTTGCAAAATTTGGACCTCTAAAGTTATTAAAAGAGAGTACCTTTAATCATTGGGGAAAATTAGCATTTAAATGGATTTATTGGAATATGTTACTGAAAGGTATTTCAATTCCATTTGTTTCAAGAAACATGAGTTTTAAAGGAAAGGTTTTTGATATAAAACCAGATTCAAAATAAATATTAACTTATAAAAATAAAAAATATGCCAGTAAAAACTATTGCAGGAATAGAAATTAACGTTACCGAAGATGGATATTTAGAAGACATGTCTCAATGGAACGAAGAAATTGCAAAAGAAATTGCAAGTGAAATTGGAATTGAATTAACACCTAAACATTTTGAAGTTATCAATTATTTACGTGAAAAAACAGCTGCTAAAGAAGCTCTAACTATCAGAAGCGTTGGTAAATCAGGTATTGTAGATGTAAAAGGACTCTATGCATTGTTTCCAAAAGGTCCTTTAAAATTCTCATCTAAAATTGCAGGAATTCCTAAACCTACTAGTTGTATTTAAATTACTTCAACAATATTAAAAAATAAAAAAATGAGTACAGACAAAAAACCTTTAGAAAAAGTTTGCTTAATATGTGCCAAAGGAAGCTTAGAAGATGTTTACGCAAGTTTAGTTATGGCAAATGGAGCTGTAATGGAAGGTATTGAAACCAAAGTATTTTTTACATTCTTTGGGCTAGATGGTATTACAAAAAAAGCAATGAATCACTTACATACTGCAACAACTGGAAACCCAGCAATGCGTATGCCTGGTGGACTTCCTTTTCCAACTATGCTTGGAGGATTACCAGGAGTTGAATCGGCTGTTTCAGGAATGATGCGTAAACAAATGGACGAATTAGGAATGCCTCCTGTTGATGAATTTTTAGAAATGATTACTGCTGGTGGTGGCGAAATATTTGCTTGTAAATTAGCAGTGGACATGTTTAAATTAAAAAAAGAAGATTTATCAGATGAAGTAAAAGATATTATCACAATTGGTCAATTTTACGAATTGTGTGATGGAGATAGAACACAAATAATATTTACTTAATCTTTTTAATTTATTTAACTATAAAAAGCCAAATCAATTAATTGATTTGGCTTTTTTATTTACATACTTTATGATATATTACCGTTGCTAGAATTACTAATAATAAGCAAATCTTCTTACTTGTGAAATATATCTTGCCAATCTAATAACTTGGTGTGTATATCCATATTCATTGTCATACCAAACATACAGAACAACATTCTTACCATCATTATTAGAAATAGTAGCATTACTATCAAAAATAGCTGGTGCAGATGTGCCTACAATATCTGAAGAAACCAACTCATTACTAAATGAATATCTTATTTGTTCAACCAAATCACCTTCTAAGCAGTATTTTTTCATAGTAGCATTGATAGTTTCTTTACTTGCCGCATTTTCTAAACGTAGATTTAAAATTGCTAAAGAACCATTTGGAACAGGGACACGAATTGCATTTGAAGTTAATTTACCTTCAAAAGAAGGCAATGCTTTAGAAACTGCACTTCCAGCTCCAGTTTCAGTAATTACCATATTTAATGCCGCCGCTCTACCTCTTCTATATTTTTTATGAAAATTATCTACTAAATTTTGATCATTCGTATATGCGTGAATAGTTTCTAAATGCCCATTAATAACTCCAAAATTATCTTCAATTACCTTTAAAACAGGGGTTATAGCATTTGTTGTACACGAAGCGGCTGAAAATATATCAACTTTATTTGGATTATAGTTAGTATGATTAACGCCATAAACAATATTAGGAATTCCTTTTCCGGGTGCGGTTAATAATACTTTTGCAATTCCTTTTGCCTTTAAATGTCTTCCTAAAGCTTCTTCATCTCTAAAAGCACCCGTATTATCAATAACTAAAGCATCAGAAATGCCATAAGAAATATAATCAATTTCTTCAGGAGTATTCGCTGAAATCATATGAACTGTAGTTCCATTAATTATTAAAGCCTTTTTATCTGTATCTACTCGTACTGTACCATGAAAATCACCATGAATAGAATCATTTCTTAACAATGAAGCTCTTTTTTCTAAAACAGATTCAGATATCTCTCCTCTTGTAACAATTGCTCTTAAGCGCATTAAATTTCCTTTACCAGTGCGTGCCATTAATTCACGTGCTAATAAACGACCAATTCTTCCAAAACCGTAAAGAACAATATCTTTTGCTTCAATTTCATTAGAATTTTTGGCATCATTTAATTTTAATTCAACAAATTCTTGAACAGAATGTTTATTGTTATCTAAATGATATTCATACACTAATTTACCAATATCAATTTTTGAAGGAGGCAATTTTAGATTTTTAATTTCCCTAGCAATTTCTGCAGCATCAAAAATTGAAATTGGCTTTTCTACAAAATCACTGGCATATTCAACCAAATTAAGTATTTCACTAACATTTCGATCTAATAACTGATTTCTAAATAAAATTAATTCAACAGTATCATCATACCATAAATCACTAATAATACTAATAAATTCTACTGTAGCTCTTCTTCTTTCTGCTTGAAAAGCCAGTTCCTTTTCGTAAAGTTCGTTAAATGACATTTTTGAGTTTTGTTATTTAAAATTTTTTCAAAAATACTTATTTCAAACGTTTTCGCAATGCTTTTTTACAAAAAAAATCCTTTTCGAAATGAAAAGGATTTTAAACAAATATCAAACTTACTCAAAACAAATTTATCTAAAAATATAGCGCTCTAATTCCCCATTTAAATTTAGCATTTCAATACGTAAAACTTCTCCATTCGCTTTATTTGCAATTATATCACTTACTTCATCTACAGTATTCACTTTTTTATTATTAATAGCAGTAATTACATACCCATTCTTTACTCCATAATACAATAATTCTTTATTTGAAATTGCTGTAATTTTTACACCATTAGACACATTTAATTTTTTTAACTCTTTCTTATCTAAATTCTTTAAATCTAAACCTATTGATGAAACGACAGTCACTTCATTTTTAGTAAGTTTAACATTTAAAGTATTTTGTTTTTCATTTCTAAGAAAAGTAACTTGAACCGTATCATTTGGTCTTTTTGCACTTATAAAGCCTGTTAAATCGGCATAAGTTGAAATTTTTATATTATCTAATTTTATAATAATATCGTTTTCAATTAAACCAGCTTTTTGAGCGCCAGAACCTTCCGTAACTTCCGAAATATAAAAGCCTTCAGTCTCAACAATAGCTAATTTCTTAGCTACTTCACTATTCAACTCACCTCCTCTAACACCTAAAATTGCTTTTTGTACGTTTCCAAATTCCATTAAATCTTCAACCACTTTTTTAGCTATATTTGAAGGAACTGCAAAAGAATATCCAATAAAAGAACCTGTTTGTGAAGAAATTGCAGTATTAATACCTATTAATTCACCTCTTGTATTTACCAAAGCGCCTCCACTATTTCCTGGGTTAACTGCAGCATCAGTTTGAATAAAAGAATCAACACCCGTATTACCATCTAAATCACGTCCTTTTGCACTTACAATACCAGCCGTAACGGTTGAAGTTAAATTATAAGGATTCCCAACGGCCAATACCCACTCACCCACTTTTATACTATTAGAATCTCCAAAAGTTACATAAGGTAAATCTTTCGCATCAATTTTAATTAAAGCAATATCATTAGTTGAATCAGTCCCAATTATGGTTGCTTTATAAATCTTTTTATCATTTAAAGTAACTTCTAATTCGGTGGCATTTTTAATTACATGATTATTAGTAACAATATAACCATCTGAAGAAATAATAACACCGCTTCCCATACCAACTTGTGAAAATTGCTTCAAGCTATTTCCTTGACCAAAATAAAACTTTGCATGAGGATCTCTTATAGTTTTAACTGAGGTGTTTTTTACATGTATAACAGAATTTAATGTTTTCTCAGCTGCAATTGTAAAATCAGTATTTTCAGTTGAAGCTAAAACAGATTTTGAATAATTTACAGGTAAATTACTTAACGAATCTGTTCCCGTTTTTTCAATAATTACTTGAGGCTTTTCAATAAATAACTTATAAGTCCCTAAAGTAAGAGCTCCTCCAATGGCAGAGAACAATATAATGCTTGCTATTTTTTTCATATTTAAGTTTTTATAAATTAAGAACTCAAAATTAAAACAATATTGTAATTATAAAAATGCTTTAACTGTTTGTTAACGCTGTTTTAACTCATTTTAACATTTAAACAGCGTTATAAAATTTCAGTGAAAACTTCAATGAATTTATTACATTTGCATTAATGAAAATACATTTTTACAAATACCAAGGTACAGGAAACGATTTTATCATGATTGATAATAGAAATACTACGTTTCCAAAAAATGATGTAAAACTAATTAATAAATTGTGTGACAGACGTTTTGGTATAGGTGCTGATGGATTAATATTATTAGAATCCTCAAAAATAAACGATTTTAAAATGGTTTATTTTAATGCAGATGGAAACGAAAGTACCATGTGTGGCAATGGAGGAAGATGTATTGTTGCTTTTGCTAAAAAACTCAGTATTATTGAAGATGAAACAACATTTAATGCTATTGACGGATTGCACTATGCCTCTATTAAAGATAATGTAGTAAATTTACAAATGATTGATATAGAAACTGTTAATGTTTTTGAAAATCATTTATTTTTAAATACCGGTTCACCACATCATGTTAGTTTTAGTGATAATATAACCAACATCAATATTAAAGAATTAGGAGCTAAAATTAGATATGGAGCTCCCTATTTTAAAGAAGGCACTAACGTAAATTTTGCAGAACAAATCTCTGATAATTCTTTTAAAGTAAGAACTTACGAGCGTGGAGTTGAAGATGAAACTTTAGCTTGTGGCACTGGCGTTACTGCTGTTGCAATTGCTGCAAATAAATCGAATAAAACAAAAGCTAACTCCATAAATATTGAAGTATTGGGCGGAAATTTAGAAGTGTCATTTAAAAGAGAAGGAAACAGCTATACAAATGTATTTTTAAAAGGCCCTGCTGAATTTGTTTTTGAAGGAAATATTATAGAATAATGGCAACTTTACTTGGAAAAAATATTAATTTACGCGCTTTAGAGCCTGAAGATTTAGATTTTTTATTTTCTACAGAAAATGATGAATCCTTCTGGGAAATAAGCAATACACAAGCACCTTATTCAAAATATATATTACGAAAGTATCTTGAAAATTCACATCAAGATATTTATGAAGCAAAACAATATAGGTTTGTAATTTGTGACATTAACAATATACCTGTTGGATTGATTGATTTATTTGAATTTAACCCTCTTAACAAACGTGTAGGCATTGGAATTCTAATTACTTCTAAAAATCAAACTAAAGGATATGGAACTGAAGCATTAGAAATGATTATTGATTATGCTTTCACATACTTAAATGTGCATCAACTTTTTGCAAATATTACTTCAGATAATTTAAAGAGCATTTCACTTTTTGAAAAATGTGATTTTAAAAAGGTAGGAACAAAAAAAGATTGGGTGTATTCAAATTCCACTTTTAAAGATGAAATCTTATACCAATTAATTAAAAAACACTCATGAATCTTAAAAAACTCTTTTTATTAATTTTTGGTTTAATACTTATAACTGCTGGTGTCTTAGCATATAACTTTTATGGTAAAATATACAAGCCAAACACTACAAAAGAAGGTTTTTTATACATTCCTACAAATAGCAATTTTGAAGACGTTGAGAATCTAATTCGTCCATTTTTAAAAAGAGTGAAACCTTTTGTTTGGGTTGCAACAAAAAAAAACTACACTAACACCATAAAACCAGGAAAATATCACATTTCAGAAGGTTTGAATAACAACCAATTAGTAAATCTTTTACGAAGTGGCAAACAAACAGTTGTTAAATTATCATTCAATAATCAAGATACTTTTGAAAAATTAGCTGGGAGAATTGCTGAACAAATTGAAGCTGATTCTATTTCTCTTTTAAATGCTTTAACCAATGCTTCATTTATTACTGAAGCTGGTTTTAATAAAAATACTGCAATAGGAATGTACATTCCAAATACCTATGAGTTTTATTGGAATACTTCCGCAGAAGAATTTAGAAATAAAATGCTTAATGAATACCATAAATTCTGGAATACGTCTCGCCTAAAAAAAGCTAAAAACTTAAATTTATCTGAAAATGAAGTTATAATACTCGCTTCTATTGTCCAAAAAGAAACAGCTTCAGTAAGTGAAAGACCAATGGTTGCAAGGCTATATTTAAACAGATTAAAAGATAAGTGGCCACTACAAGCAGACCCAACCATTATTTTTGCACTAAAAAGAAAACTAGGCAATGATGTAGTCATAAAAAGAGTATTAACTAAAGATTTGCAAATTGACTCACCCTACAATACCTATATTAATAGTGGATTACCTCCTGGACCAATTGCAATGCCCGATATTAGTGCTATTAACGCTGTTTTAAACCCTGCTATCCATGAGTACTATTACATGTGCGCTAGTATTACCACAATTGGCAAACATGAATTTGCAAAAACATTAGCACAACATAATAAAAACGCTCTCAAATATCAGTTGTGGCTAACAAAACAAGGGGTTAACAGATAGTTTGTTAATATACTTCAAACTAAGCCCAAAGCATATTCCTAATCATTTTTAATTTTATTAACTTTATTTTTTTATAATATCAAACAAATGCATCATTTTGTTAACAATCTGTTAATTAACACAATAAATTAATAACTTTATAGTTAATTCAAAAAAATAGACTACATTTGCACCCGGAAATTTAGAAGGTAATTAACACCTATAAATTATGAAAAAAATTATTATATTTTTTAGTTTAGTCATCTTAGGAATTGTAATTTCAAGTTTCTCGAAAGATAAAAAAACTGAAAACGGCAGTATTTCTATTGCAATTAGTTCTGTACTTACAGAAAAAGATAGCAACAATCAAAACTATGACATTCCTTTTACCGGAAATTCATTTAACGGATTTAAAGAAGCTGTTGGCTTTAAAGAATCCCAAGGTAACTACACAACCGTTAATACTCTTGGCTATTTAGGGAAATATCAATTTGGAAAATCTACTTTAAAAAGATTTAAAATTTATGATACTCAACTATTTTTAAATACTCCTGAATTACAAGAAGATGCTTTTATTGCTCTTTGCTCATTAAATAAGTGGATTTTAAGAAAAGATATTAAGCGAAGTGTTGGTAAAAAAATAAACGGCATAAAAATTACTGAATCTGGCATACTTGCAGCTGCACACTTATCTGGAGCAGGAAATGTAAAAAAATACCTTAGAAGTAATGGTGAAAATAGATTTAAAGATGCCTACGGCTCATCCATTCAACACTACTTAAAAGAATTTTCAGGTTATAACACCTCATTTATTGAGGCTAACAAAAAACCTGAAGTATAATATTCTTATTACATATTTAGTCTAATTAAAAAGTCTCGAGTTTCCTCGAGACTTTTCTTTTCCAATTAAGCAATAATGCAAAAGTAATAATATTGTCGTCCCCACAACGGTAGTATATTATTATAGTACTTTTACTTTTAACACAATCAGAAAACTAACAGTTCTAGTAAATTAAAGAAATCGTCGTCCCCACAACAGTAGTATTGTCTTTAATTGTTCTAACTATAACTGAAAGGTTTTCAAAAAATTACTTTATCCTTCAATATTTAATTAAAATTAACAAAATCTCATCAAACGAACGAGCACTATTTCATTGAATCTGTAAAACAAACCATTAAAGTTAATAATTATTATTTAAAAACCCACCATTTAATTCAATTTTACGAAAACATTATAGTAAAAAAAACGAATGTTTACTTAAATACTAAATTGCAAAATAGTATTTTTGCAATTCGACATAATTTTAATAGTTTTATCAAATGAAAAAAATAACGAAAGAGACCTATATTAATTGGTATAAAGACATGCTGTTTTGGAGGAAATTTGAAGATAAGCTTGCAGCACTTTATATTCAACAAAAAGTTAGAGGTTTTTTACATTTATATAACGGTCAAGAAGCTGTACTAGCTGGCGCTTTGCATGTAATGGAGAAAAACGATAAAATGATTACCGCATATCGTAATCATGTTCAACCAATTGGTTTGGGAGTAGATCCTAAAAGAATTATGGCTGAGTTACTAGGAAAAGATACCGGAACATCACGTGGAATGGGAGGTTCTATGCATATTTTCTCACCAGAACACAATTTTTACGGTGGTCACGGTATTGTAGGTGGCCAAATACCTTTAGGTGCTGGATTGGCTTTTGCTGATAAATATTTTGAAAGAGATGGTGTAACACTTACCTATTTTGGAGATGGAGCTGCACGTCAAGGTTCATTACACGAAACTTTTAATATGGCAATTAACTGGAAGTTACCAGTTGTATTTATTTGTGAAAATAATGGATACGCTATGGGAACTTCAGTAAGCAGAACTTCAAATCATGAAGATATCTGGAAATTAGGTTTAGGTTACGAAATGCCTTGTGGACCAGTTGACGGAATGAATCCTATTAAAGTTGCTGAAGCTATGGATGAAGCAATTAAAAGAGCAAGAAGAGGCGATGGACCAACTTTATTAGATATAAAAACGTACCGTTATAGAGGACATTCTATGAGTGACGCTCAGAAATACAGAACTAAAGATGAAGTTGACGAGTATCGTAAAATTGACCCTATAACACAAGTTTTAGATATTATAAAAGAAAAAAAATACGCTACTGACAAACAAATTAAAGTTTGGGATGCTGAAGTAAAAGCTAAAGTAGAAGAATGTCAAAAATTTGCTGAAGAATCTCCGTACCCAGATAAACAATTAATGTATGATATTGTTTATGAACAAGAAAATTATCCTTTTTTAAAACATAGATAAATGGCAGAAATTATAACAATGCCCCGCTTAAGTGATACAATGACCGAAGGAGTTGTTGCACAGTGGTTAAAAAAAGTAGGTGACAAAATTTCAGAAGGTGATATTTTAGCTGAAATTGAAACAGATAAAGCAACCATGGAATTTGAATCTTTTAGTGAAGGTACACTTTTGTACATTGGTTTAAAAGATGGTGAAGGAGCTCCTGTAGATTCTTTATTAGCTATTATTGGAACTGAAGGGGAAAATATTGATACTATCATAAAAGAATTTAATATAACAGTTCCTATTGCTGAAAACACTTCAAAAAAAGAAGAAACTAAAACCGTAACAACTGAGCCAACTAAAAAAGCTCCTGTTGTAGTTGAAGCTTCACAGCAAGCTGCAATAGTGAATACTGGTAGAATTATAGCCTCTCCATTAGCTAAGAAAATAGCTTCTGAAAAAGGAATTAATTTAGGTACTGTTTCAGGAAGTGGTGAAAATGGCAGAATTGTTAAATCTGATATAGAAAATTATATCCCAATTACAACAACAAAAGCTATCGTAAATTCTTCTACGGTTTCAGTAGGTGAAGAAAGTTTTGAAGAGACTACAAATTCACAAATGCGTAAAACTATTGCACGCAGATTGGCTGAATCTAAATTTACAGCTCCTCACTACTATTTAATGATTGAGATTGATATGGACAACGCTATAACTTCTCGTAAAGCCATCAATGAATTACCCGATACCAAAGTATCATTTAATGACATTGTGGTAAAAGCAAGTGCTATGGCATTAAAAAAACATCCAAAAGTAAATTCTCAGTGGTTTGACGACAGAACTCGCATCAATCACCATGTAAATATTGGTGTTGCTGTTGCTGTTGAAGATGGATTGGTTGTGCCAGTTATCCCTTTTACAGACCTTAAAAGCATGACGCAAATTGGAGCTCAAGTAAAAGATATGGCTGTAAGAGCTAAATCAAAAAAATTAACTCCATCAGAAATGGACGGAAGCACTTTTACAGTTTCTAACCTTGGTATGTTTGGTATTTCAGAATTTACTTCAATTATAAATCAACCTAATTCTGCTATTTTATCAGTTGGTGCAATTATTCAAAAACCAGTTGTTAAAAACGGAGAAATTGTAGTTGGAAACACTATGAAAGTAACATTAGCTTGTGATCACAGAACAGTTGATGGAGCTACAGGGTCAGCATTTTTACAAACACTAAAACAATTTATTGAAAATCCAGTAACAATGCTTGCATAAAAAGTGAGTTGAATAAATATTTTAAAAACATCCAAAGAATTTATAAATTCTTTGGATGTTTTTTTATTTAAATTTATTTAGTAACTTTAGTAGCATTCTAAAACTAGTGCTATGACTTATAACCGTTTCACTTCTAACAACTTTTTATTTAGTTGCACATTTTACAAAAACAATCCAGACTGCCCATTTGTAAAACTTCGTCGTCTAGCCATTGAAGAAAGAGTTTCTCTTCTTAAAAAAATGACATTTCAAGAAATAAATATTATTGAATCTATACATAAAGGATGCCTTAAAGAAAGAAAATATTTAAAACAAAAACTTATTTACTAAATTACCCAACAACTTACAAGTCAGTCTAATACCAAATAATATTAGATATAAAAAATAATTAAACACAAAAAATCCTCAACTAAAGTTGAGGATTTTAAATATTTTATTAAACTAAATAATTACTTTTTAAATTTAGCGTATTTAGTTTTAAACTTGTCAATACGTCCTGCAGTATCTATCATCTTAGTTTTACCAGTGTAAAAAGGATGTGAAGTTCTTGAAATCTCTAATTTTACTAAAGGATATTCAACACCATCTACATCTAAAGTTTCTTTAGTATTTACTGTTGAACGAGTTAAAAACACATCTTCGTTAGACATATCTTTAAATGCTACCATTCTATAATTTTCTGGGTGTATACCTTTTCTCATCGTAAACTCGTTTTAAATCTATTTTTATTTTTAAGACTGCAAATTTAACTATATTTTTGAAACTTCAAACAAATAATTTAGTTTATTTACATAAAAATTAATAAAGCGCTATTTTAACTTATGTCTTACAAGTCAATACTCAGCATTTTTACACTTTCACTTCTATTATCTTGTAAAAGTGAATATAAATTTGTTTTAAAAACACCACAAAAAATTCAGTCAAATGAAGAGCTAACAATTTCAATTTCTGAGCAAAACAATAAACCAATAGATTCTGTTCAATTTTCAATAGATTCTAAAAAAATAGTTAGCAATACTAATTCTGTGACTTTAAATATTAGTAATTATACATTAGGAAGACATGACATAATGGTTATTGTATTTTACGAAAACAAAACCGAAAAAGTAACGCAACCTATTTATTTTATGGCCGATACTGCACCTGACGTATATACTTATAAAATTATAAATACATTCCCACACGATAAAGAAGCTTATACCCAAGGATTAGAATTTTATAATGGGTTTTTATATGAAGGAACAGGTAGAAAAGGAACATCTTCCATTAGAAAAGTTGATTTAAAAACAGGTGAAGTTTTACAACAAAAAGATATAGACGCTCAGTATTTTGGCGAAGGAATAACTATCTTCAACAATAAATTACACCAATTAACCTGGCAAAGTGGTATTGGTTTTGTTTATAATTTAGAAACTTTTGAAAAGGAAAAAGATTTTAAGTACACTAAAAGCCGTGAAGGCTGGGGATTAACCAATAACGGAGAAAAACTAATTAAAACTGATGGAACAGAACGTATTTGGTTTTTAAATCCTGAAACGTTAGCTGAAGAAAATTATATTGAAGCCTATACTAATAAACAAAAAGTTGAAAAATTGAATGAACTTGAGTACATTAATGGTAAAATTTATGCAAATATTTGGCAAAAAAACTCCATTTTAATTGTCAATGCAATTTCAGGAAAGGTAGAAGGTGTTGCAGACTTAAGTGGTTTAAAAACTGAAATTTCAAAAATTCAAAAATTAGAAGAACAAGATGAAGTTTTAAACGGAATAGCATTTGATAAAGAAAATAACCGAATTTTTGTAACTGGAAAACACTGGAGTAAATTGTACGAAATTGAGTTGTTCAAGAAAAAATAAAAAAAAACAAAGAGACTCAGACAATATTAAAGGTTTAAAAGAAATACTTTATCTAAATTCTATTTTCTTTGAGTTATCATCTAATATCTTTTTTATATTTACATTTACAAAAACAACCTAAATGCGCTATTATTTAACTCTTATGCTTGCTATTACATTGATGATTTTTTCTTCTTGCAGAAAAGATTTTTCAGCAGATTTAAGCTCAGGTAATCTTACATTTTCTAAAGACACCGTTTATTTAGATACTGTATTTACTAATATTGGTTCAAGTACTTATAATTTAAAAGTTTACAATAAAAGCACACACGCAATTTCAATTCCTTCCGTAAAATTAGGAAAAGGTGAAGATTCATTTTATCGCTTAAATGTTGATGGTACTCCTGGTAAAATATTTGAGAATGTAGAAATTTTAGCAAAAGATAGCATCTATATTTTTATAGAAACTACTATTGACTACAGTCAGGTTTCCAACCCAATTTATACTGATGAAATTGTTTTTGATTCAGGCACAAATTTACAAGATGTTAAATTAATAACTTTAGTTGAAGATTCACATTTTTTATTTCCTTCAAAAGATGTTAACGGACTTATTGAAACCATAAATATTGGTATTGATGCTGAAGGCAATGGAATAGACATAAATGGTTTTTACTTGAACGATAATACCACTTTTACCAATGAAAAACCATATGTGATTTATGGATATTGTGCAGTTCCTGAAAACAAAACATTAACAATTGAAGCTGGTGCTAAAATATATTTTCATTCTAACTCGGGACTTATAATTGATAAAAACGCCACTTTAACTATTGAAGGAGAATTAAACAATGAAGTTTTAATTGAAGGTGACAGATTGGAAACTCAATACAGTAACGTACCAGGACAATGGGGCGCCATTTGGTTACGTGCTGGAAGTAAAAATCACAACATTAATTATGCAATTATTAAAAATGCTTCCGCAGGAATTATTATGGATTCTATTGGAAGTAACTCCAATCCTACTTTAATTATTAAAAATACACAAATTTACAATAGTTCTAACTTTGGAATTTTAGGAAGAGAGTCAAATATTGAAGGTGAAAATCTGGTAATTAATAATAGTGGACAATCTTCATTAGCTTGTATTATTGGAGGTACTTATAATTTTACACATTCTACATTTACAAATTTCTGGAGCAATAGTTTTCGGCAATATCCAAGTGTTTTAATAAATAACTATTTTACTTATTCAGACAATAATAGTCAAGTTGTTGAAACTCGTGATTTACTTGCCGCTAATTTCACCAATTGCATTATAGATGGAGGAGATAATTTAGAATTGATTATTGATAAAGTTGAAGGATCAGAATTTAATTATTCATTTAAAAATAATTTAATAAGATTCAACGATTTAAATAATTCATATGCCAACATTCCTGAGTACAATTTTGAAGATGAAAGCCATTATTCAGATAATATCTTGAATGGAAATGCTAATTTTAAATCTCCTTACTCAAACGAATTAATTATTGGTGAAAATTCAGATGCTATTCAAAATGCTGCTATATCTGGAACACAATTAGTGCCAAATGACATTTTAGGAGTTCTAAGAAGTTCGCCTGCTGATATTGGAGCATATCAACACATCTCATTTAATTAAATTTATGAAACGAGCATGTTAAACTTTTTCTCACCCAATGGAATGATTAATAGCGAACAGCATGTGACCATAAAAAAGCAATAAATATAGACACATGAAAAAAGTTATAATTACAGGAACCAGTAGAGGCATTGGATTTGAATTAGCACAATTATTTGCTAAAAACGGTTATCAGGTTTTGGCTTTATCAAGAAATTCAGAACCTTTAGAAAACCTTAACATTAAAAATATTACTACTATATCTGTTGATTTATCACTTGATGATGATTTAAAAAAAGTTTCTAAATTTGTTTCAACCCATTGGAAAACTGTTGATATTTTAATTAATAATGCTGGGAAATTAATAAATAAACCTTTTGAAAAACTAACAAGTTCAGATTTTTTAAAAGTTTATAAAGTAAATGTTTTTTCGGTTGCTGAACTAACACGTCAATTAATTCCGTTTTTAAAAAAAGGAAGTCATGTTGTAAATATTAGTAGCATTGGTGGTGTTCAAGGAAGTTTAAAATTCCCTGGTTTGGCAGCTTATAGCTCGTCTAAAGGAGCTTTAATTACCCTCACTGAATTATTAGCCGAAGAATACAAAGAACAAGGAATTTCTTTTAATGTTTTAGCATTAGGCGCCGTTCAAACGGAAATGTTAGAAGAAGCCTTCCCTGATTACAAAGCTTCAGTTTCTGCAAATGAAATGGCCGATTATATCTATAATTTTGCAGTAACAGGAAACAACTATTACAACGGAAAAATATTACAAGTTTCTTCAACAACGCCATAATATATGATTGAAAAACTTTCCAAATATATTCCTGAAAATGCTGTTAATTTAGTTGAAGAAATTCTCATAAATCATCCCATTCAAATAAAAATTGTAAATAACAGAACAACAAAACATGGCGATTTTAAAAGATTTAAAGATGGTTCACTTCAAATTACCATTAACAACAACTTAAATAAATACCAGTTTTTGTTAACGCTTATTCACGAAATTGCACATTTGGTTACCTACAAAAAAAATCAGCGTGTGAAACCTCACGGTATAGAATGGAAACTTAATTTTCAACATTTAATGTTACCTTTTTTACAACCAACTATATATCCTCAAAGCATACTTCCTTTACTAGCAAATTATCTCCGAAACCCAAAAGCAAGTACAGGAGCCGATGTTAATTTAACATATGCATTAAAACAGCATGATGAAATCTCAGGAAAGAGTTTTATCTTTGAACTACAACATGGGAGTATTTTTACCTTCAATAAAAAATCCTATAAAAAAGGAAGCAAAAGAAGAACTAGGTTTGAATGTATTGAATTACATAGTAAAAAAACCTATTTATTTAACCAAAACGCTGAAGTAAAAGTAACTATTGAATAACTAAAGTGAATTATTTGTGCTCATAAAATAAGTTGAGACTAACATTTGAAATGATATCTAAATGAATAAAAATTATTATGCAGTAATTATGGCTGGTGGTGTTGGAACTAGATTTTGGCCACTAAGCACTCAAAAATTGCCAAAACAATTTCATGATATGTTAGGTACTGGAAACACTTTAATTCAACAAACATTTAACCGTTTTGAGAATTTAATTCCTTCAGAAAATATTTTAATTGCTACCAATAAAAAATATGAAAGTTTAATTCAACAACAACTCCCAAAAGTTACTTCAAAACAATTATTGTTAGAACCTGCAATGCGAAATACAGCACCTTGTATTTTATACAGTGCATTTAAAATTTACAATGAAAATGCTGATGGGATTATGGTAATTGCCCCTTCAGATCACTGGATTGACGATGAGCAAGAATTCTTAAACAATATACAATCTTCGTTTGATTTTTGCGCTGAAAATGATGCATTAATGACACTTGGTATTAAACCTAGTTCACCAAACACTGGATATGGTTATATTCAACATGACACTTCTAAAAGCGACATAAAAAAAGTATTAAATTTTACTGAAAAACCAAATTTAAAAACTGCTATTAAATTCATAGAAGAAGGAAATTATCTTTGGAATGCTGGTATTTTTATTTGGAGTGTAAAAAGTATTTTAAAAGCGTTTGAAACACATTTACCTACAATGTATGCACTTTTCTCTAAAGGTGAAAAAAGTTATAATACAGCTTCCGAAAACTCATTTATTGAAGAAAATTATGCACAATCAGAAAATATTTCAATCGATTTTGGCATTATGGAAAAAGCGTCTGATGTTTTTGTTTTACCTGTTGAATTTGGCTGGAATGATCTTGGAACCTGGAGTTCGCTTTACACAAAATTAAAAAAAGATAAAAACCAAAACGCAACAATTGGAGGAAGTGTTATTTATAGAGATTCAAATAATAATATTGTAAGAACTCAATCTGGCAAACGTGTTGTAATTCAAGGTTTAAAAGATTATATTGTGGTTGAAAAAGATGATGTGTTACTTATTTGCCCAAAAAGTGAAGAACAAGAAATAAAACAAATTACAACAGCCGTTAAAACAGAATTTGGAGATGATTTCATTTAAAAAATTTGAACATGGAAAATACCAATAGCAAGCCATCAACTGAAAAAGATACAACAAATACTCCTTCAGCTAACTACGATATTAAAAATGCTTGGACAAGTATAAAACAATTTTTACATGAATTGTTAGATATCAGAGTTGATACAGATAAAAAAGGTACTATTGAAGATATTAAAGAAAATATATCCATGAAAGGACATACTGCTTGGGTACTAGTTTTTTCAATTTTAATAGCTTCTATTGGTTTAAATGTTAGCTCATCTGCAGTAGTTATTGGAGCAATGCTTATTTCGCCTTTAATGGGACCAATATTAGGCGTTGGTCTATCTATTGGTATTAATGACATTGACACCTTAAAACGCTCATTAATTAACTTAGGCGTGATGGTTGGTTTAAGTTTAACAACTTCATTCTTTTTCTTTTTAATTCCAATTTTTAGAGACGAAACTCCTGAACTTTTAGCAAGAACAGCTCCTGATGTTAGAGATGTTTTTATTGCAATAGCTGGTGGATTAGCCTTAATAATTGCTTTAAGCAGAAGAAGTAAACAAACTAATACTATTGCTGGAGTAGCAATTGCCACTGCTTTAATGCCACCTTTATGTACGGCAGGTTTTGGGCTTGCTACAGGAAATTTGAATTATTTTGGAGGTGCCATGTTTTTATTCACTATAAATACCATTTTTATTGCTTTAGCTGCATTTGTAATTGTGAAGTTTTTAAAATTTCCAATGGTAAAATATCTAGATTCAGCTAAAAGAAAGCGTATTTCTAGGCTGGCTTCTTTTGTTGCTATTTTAGTATTCTCTGGAAGTATTTATTTATTTTTTAACCTTTTTGAAGAAAATCAATTTAAACAAGCATCTCAACACCTCATAAATGATATAAAAGAAAGTGGCGTTAGTATTATTGATGAAGTTGATGAAAATATTAATTACAAAAAAAACAGTATAAAGCTTGTTGTTTATGGTGAAAAATTATCTCCAAAAGACAAAGAAAAGTGGATTTCAAAACTTCCTGATTATGGGTTAGAACAAACCCAATTAATATTTCAGCAAGGTGCTGATGATTCTGATATACGAAACGAAGTAAAAAATCTATCTGATTTATATGCTCAAAATCAAAAAATAATTTCTTCTAGAGATGAATCTATTAAGGAAAAAGAAGATAAAATAAAACTATTAGAAACAGAGTTGTCAAAATTTTATAATACACAAATTCCGTTTATTCAAATTAGCAAAGAAGCTCAAATAAATTATAATGGATTATCCAATTTAAGCTATGCTAGGCTAGTTAATACTAATTTTAAAAAAGTAGATACCATCACAGTTTTTAATGCAAAATGGTACGATTCTATTCCAAATACAGCCAATCAACAATTGTTATTAAAAAAGTGGCTTAAAACTCGTTTAAAATTAGATACGTTACAAGTAAATAATTATTAAAAATCTAGAATAAATCCAAATCGTGGTAAAACATTTCCTGAAGTATTTTCAATTTCTTCAAGGTTGTATGTGTTAGTTGTTGTATTTATTATTCTTACACCATTTTCATCAACGCTTGGTATTAAATAAGGTTGTGTTGTAGCTTCACTGTTATATAAATTTTGAATATCTACATAAAAATTAAGAGAAAGCTTTTTCCAATACCACGTTTTATCTACTCGAATATCTAATTGATGATAGGTTTTAAATCGTTCCGAATTTAGTTTAGAATAATCTAATATTCCGCTGTTCGATACATTATAATTTGTAACTATTGAAGATGTTTCAAAATCATAAGGCGTATAAGGTTGCCCGCCCACTAAACGAAACTTACCTCCTATTTCCCAATTTTTAGTTAACTTTTTACCACCTGTTATAGTTAACAAATGACGATTGTCCCAAGATGATGGAATATAATTATTTGATACATCTTGAAACTCACTTTTTACAAATGTGTATGAAAGTAAATAGTACAAACCATTATACGTTTTTTTTTGCGCTAATAATTCAAAACCGTAAGCCCTTCCTTTTGATATTGATAAAACTTCTTCATTACCAATCACTCCAAAATCTGAACCTAAATTCGCTAAACTTATTTGATCTCTTTTCGAAAAAGGATACTTATTATACTTTTTATAAAAACCTTCAATAGAAATTTTTGAAGTTGAGCTAGAATTATATTCCAACCCTGAAACATAATGAGTAGCTTCAATAAATTTTAATCCATTATTTTTATTCACCAGTTCATTTAAACTATTTCTATACCCCATTATTGTATATGCTGGCAATTGATAATAAATCCCTGAAGAAGCATTTAAATTTAGTTTCTTGCTTAATTGGTATGACAATGAAACTCTTGGAGAAAACTGGTTAAACGGATTGCTTATTTCACTATTATAATTAACACCATCCATTCTAAAACCAAGTGAAACACCTAATTTATAGTTTAAATACTTTTTTGAAAGCTGTCCAAATACATTGTATTTCAACATTGATAATTCTGAAGAAAAATCAATTTCAGAAACACCTTCAGAATTTGCAATTTTTTGAAAAGTAGTATTCTTATATTTCACATTTTCAAAACCCACACCTAAATTTAATTTGTAATCATTTTTTAAGGTGGATGTATTTTCAAATCTAAATTTATTTTCAATTTCTTTTGAAGTATAATCTAGTAATAAATCTATTGAATTACCTGTATTATCAAAATATTTTTTAGCATTGTTACTCCATTCATTTCTGCTTAACACAATTTGTTGCGTAGCTTTTTCTCCATAATGTTTATATGAGAGCCCAACTGTATAATTCCATTGTTCTTGAATAGGAATATTACTTAATATGTATAAATTTCTTTTCAAAGTAGCTTCATCGGTAACATTATCATTTACATCTTCATTTAATTTAAAATTATCAATAGCACCCAAACCTATTATAGAAAATTCACTTTTATTAGACAATTGGTGTTTTATTTTAAATTGAAAATCATTGTAAGTTGGTAAAAAAGGTAATTTTATAAGTTTAAACAACAACTTTAAGTAGGATTGGCGCACAGAAGCTATATAAGTAGTTTTATCCCCTAATGGTCCATCAATTGTAATTCCAGCATCAGAAGTTCCTAAAGTAGCTCTGGCATTCAATTTATCAGGATTTCCATCTTTCTGTGTAAATTCAATAACTGAACTTAAAGTGTTCCCCCTATTCGCTTGAAAAGCACTTGAATAAAAATCTACTTTCCGAATTAAATCTGCATTTATAATTCCAACTGGTCCACCAGACGAACCTTGTGTTTGAAAATGATTAATAACTGGAACTTCAATCCCATCTAAATAAAATTTATTTTCAGAAGGCGCTCCACCTCTAATAATGATATCATTTCTTAAACCCGGATTAGAAGCAACACCCGGTAGAGATTGAATTACTTTTAAAATATCTCTATTCCCCCCAGGGTTTTTTTCAATTTCTGCGATTCCTAAAGTTTGAACAGAAAGCGGACTTTCAATTGTTTTTTTAAACAACTTACTTTGAACTACAACTTCATCTAACTGCTCATTATCTTCCAACAATTCTATGAAAATATATGGATTCTTATCGTTAGTCACCAAATAATCTTCTGACATAGTTGTTGAATAGCCTAAAAAAGAAGCTTGAACCTTTACATATCCCAAAGGAACATTATTAATAACAAAATCACCATTCTCATTTGAAATTGCACCGATATTTGATCCAACCACAAGAACATTTACAAAAGGCAGATTAGCTCTTGTTTGTATATCAATTATTTTCCCTTTTAATGTTCCTGTATTTTGTGAAAACCCAACAGATTGGCTTAAGAAAAATAACCAAATAAAAACTTTTTTTATCATCCTTTACCATCTAAATTTTAGTAAAATTACAATTTTTGTTTAACATAATTAAATTTATATTAAACATTTTAATAAAAAAACATAAAAAAACCTTAAACAATTATGTTTAAGGTTTTTTGTGGTGAGAGAAGGATTCGAACCTTCGAAGCTTGCGCAGCAGATTTACAGTCTGCCCTCGTTGGCCACTTGAGTATCTCACCAAAATTTCAAAAAAAACTTCTCAATACTTAGAGAAGTTTTTGTGACCGGGCTGGGGCTCGAACCCAGGACCACCTCCTTAAAAGGGAGGTGCTCTACCAACTGAGCTACCAGGTCTTATTTCCCATTTTATTGGGGTGCAAATATAATGGTATATTTTAATAAAACAAACTTCTTTTTTATTTTGTTTTACTTAAATATGCTTCTCTAACTTTCTTGAATAAATTTGAAGAATACACGAATTCTACAACCGCCTCATTTTCAGTTTTAAATATCTCTTCATTGGTCCCTTCCCAAGCTTTTATACCATCTTTCAGAAAAATAATTTTTTCACCAATTTCCATCACAGAATTCATATCATGTGAATTAATAATAGTAATTATTTGATATTCTTGCGTAATTTCTTGTATTAAGTTGTCTATTACAGTTGCTGTTCTTGGATCTAAACCTGAATTTGGCTCATCACAAAATAAATATTTAGGATTCATAACTATTGCTCTCGCAATTGCCACACGTTTTTGCATTCCTCCAGAAAGTTCTGCAGGAAATTTATTATTCACATTTTCTAAATTAACTCTATTTAAAACAACATTTACACGATCTAACATTTCAGAATTTGATTTATCTGTAAACATTTTTAAAGGAAATAGAATATTTTCTTCAATTGTTAATGAATCAAATAACGCACCTCCTTGAAATACCATTCCCATATCTTGCCTTAATTGTCTCTGTTCTTTTATTCCTAGTTCTGTATGTATTCTACCATCAAATGAAATAATTCCACCATTAGGAACGTGTAAACCTACTAAACATTTTAAAAAAACTGTTTTCCCAGAACCACTTTGACCAATAATCATGCTAGTTTTTCCTTTCTCAAATGTTGTTGAAATACCTTTTAGAACTGGAGTTCCATTAAATTCTTTATATAATTCTTGAACTTCTATCATTTATCCTAACAACATTTGAGTTAAAAAATAATTTAATAAAATAATCACAACACTAGTCCAAACTACGGCTTGTGTACTCGCTCTACCAACCTCTAATGAGCCTCCTTTTACGTAATATCCATGATATGCAGGGATTGTTGCAATTACAAATGCAAAAACCAATGTTTTTGTTAAGGCATATTTTATATAATAAGGATTAAAATCAAGTTGAATCCCATAAATATAATCTTCACTATAAAATAAATCGGTTAATGTTCCTGCAACATAACCACCATAAATACCTAAAAACATAGCTAATAAAATTAACAACGGATAAAAGAAAAGTGTTGCTATTATTTTAGGTAAAACTAAATAATTTAAAGAATTAATTCCCATCACCTCTAAAGCATCTATTTGCTCAGTAACACGCATTGTCCCCATACTTGATGAAATATACGAACCAACTTTACCCGCTAAAATAACACACATAAACGTTGGTGCAAATTCTAAAATCATGGAACGTTTAGTTGCAAAACCAATTAAGTATTTTGGAATAAAAGGACTATCTACATTTAGCGCTGTTTGAATCGCTACAACACCTCCAACAAAAAATGAAATAAACGCAATTATTCCCAAAGATTTTAATCCTAAATCTTCAATTTCTCTGAAAAGCATTTCCCAAAAAACCGACCATTTTTGAGGTTTTTTAAAAACTTGTTTAAGCATTATAAAATACTTTCCTATATGCCTTAAGTAATTCATATAAATTTCTTTTGGCTAAAATATCAAATTTAATATTAGGTATTCAATTTTAAGACATAAAAAAACCCTCATAAGAGGGTTTTAAATTTTTTATATTATCTAACTCCATCGTTTACCGGAGGAGTACCTGTTCCTGGGTCTACTCCACCTCCACATAATTCTTTACAAAATTCAAAATACATTGCCCAACTATCTCCTTCAAAACCTTCTCCTTGACCCCAGCCTGTTTCTCTTTGAATTTCTGCTCCTTTATCATCAATTTTAACAACTTCGGCATGAGCAGCAATATAAAAGCAAGGTTCAAAAGCATCAGCTGCTATTTTATATTCTACCTCAAAATCAGAAATAATATTAGCTTCATAATCCATTCGTTTTTCAAAAACTCCTGGTTTTGGGTTTCCTTTTTTTGTTTCAGGAATTCCATCTCTATCACCAGCATATAAATGAGTTAGTTTAATTACCCATTCACTATTAGTTATATATGTGATATAAACATAATCTATACCATTTTCATCAACTATCTCTACATCTATCCTACCTGCAGTATAATTTTGACCTGC
>NZ_JBFFOE010000038.1:0-26026 GCF_041562875.1 Lutibacter sp.
CGAATCCCTCATTGCCCACCAGAGTTAAAAGCTTCCATTTTTTGGAAGCTTTTTTTATTTAAAATTAATTTTATCTAAACATGAGTTTTAAGATTGCATGGAAAGGTTCAAATGTAACTTCCGTGAGTGTTTGCCTAAACTTTATGTTAGACCCTATATTTTAAAACAATGAAAAGTACAAATTGGAAATTTAAAATATTTAAAAATAGTATTGAAGCTGAGAAGTGGTGTACTGAATAAACTTTAATAAAAAAAATAATTATTGCCCACCAAAGTAAATCCTACTATAAATTGTAGGTTTTTTTTTGTTTTTATAAACCTTTTTGTAAAAAATAAATTATTTTCATTTTTATGGTAGGGTTTTTGTTGTTTAAATTATTATATAAAAAAAGAGTTAATTTAAACTTTGAAAAAAAGAAGTAGGCTCTAATAAAATAGGTCTAAATTTGTCACTTAATTAAAAAATAAGAAAATGATGTTAAAAAGAATTTTTACAATAGCAGTGGTAGCACTTTCAATGATATTTGTTCAAAGTTGTAATAATGATGATTTGGATAATACAGCTAGAGTTCAATTGAAATTAGTTGATTTGCCAGGTGATTACTTGAAGGTTAATGTTAATATTGTTGATGTTCAATACAACAATTCAGAAGATGAAGAAGGATGGAAAAGTTTTGAGAGTTTTACAGGGCCTCAAGAAGTTGATTTAACAGACCTTGTAGGTGGTGTTAATCTGGTATTGTCAGATGAAATTATTCCAGCTGGCACTTTAAAACAAATTAGACTAGTGTTAGGAGATGGTAATACTCTTATGATAGAAGGTGAAACAGAAGTAGATGGAGAAACATTTCCACTAGAAACACCAAGTGCACAGCAATCTGGATTGAAGTTAAATTTAAATGAAGAGTTAAAATCTGGGTTTTCATATACATTTATTTTGGATTGGGATGTTCAAAAATCAATTGTAAAAACAGGGTCTGACAAGTATATTTTAAAGCCTGTAATTAGAGTTGAAGCAGAAGCAAAAACAGGAAGTATAGAAGGAATAGTAACTGGAGATAAAACTGATGATGATGTTGAAGGAGCTGTAGTTTTAGAAGGTGTTTCAGTAAAGTTATTTAAGGCTGATGCTCTTGAAGGAGATGAGGCTTATGCAACAACAACTACAATCACTAATGGGTATTTTATATTTGAAGGCTTGCCAACTGTTGATTATGAAGTTGAAATTGAACAAGAAGGGTATGCATCTTATGAGTCTGAGGACATTACTGTAAATTTAAATGAAATAGCTAGTGCAGGAACTATAGAATTAGTTATTACAGAATAAATTTTAGATATTTAATTAGAACTAAAAGCTTCCAGAAATGGAGGCTTTTTTTATGCCTTATATTTAACAAACTACTTATTTTACTACACTTTCTATTTTTAAGAATTTCTTAATAATTTACAAATCATCTACAAAAAAGGTATATGATTAGGTTGCATTTTAACCTTGGGGTTGCATTCTAAAATCATCAACTTATTAATAAAAACTAACTATGAAAACCCACAAAATAGGGATGCAATTAGGTGTGCCATTTTTCTTAAAAAAAACTAAAACTATGAATAATATTAAAATAAGAATATTATTTTTATTGCAGAAAGCATGAATAAACAAACAAAATAAATGCTCAATTAGCTATCGGTTAACATTTAAATATAGTTATGGTAAGGTTGTACAACAGAAGGTTATTGAGCTGATGGTGTAATTAAATACTAAATTGAATAAATAAATTTACTATATTTAATTTGTAAGTAATTTTTCCAGCACTTTTTCATAGCAATTTAGGGCCTCCAATATGGGAGTGATTTTTTATTTAAGAATGTCTTATCTAAATTTTACTATTTTTTTTAAGCATGACAAATTTTTCGTAATGTAAAATTCTTAATTGATGGTAAATTTGGACTTATGATAAAAATCATCCTATTTCTTAAATAAACTACTTAATTTTAAATATTGTTTAAAACCATATAAAAAGATTGCTTCGATTCCATTTTATTAAATTATAAAGAATAAATCTCCGTGATATTTTTTGTTGGGTTATTTAGTGGAGTTCAGAAACCACATAGAAAAACGAGGCTAAACCCAAAAGCCATATTAATATGGGAAAAATTAATATATATTATATGAAAAAATTAATATTATCTATTTTCTTACTGATTTCTATTCTTTTTGCTAATGCCCAAGATACAATTGTTAAAGGAGATGGAGAAAAGGTAAGTGCAAAAGTTACAGAAATTGGTTCATCTTATGTTAAATACAAAAAGTTCACAAATTTAAATGGTCCAGATTACGAAATAAACAGAGATGAAATAAAGGTAATAGTTTTTGAAAATGGTGAAATAGAATCTTTTAATCAAATGGATTCCAGCTCAAATAATCATAGCAAAAAAAATACTACTCCAGAAATAGCATCAGGTAAAGCTCAAGTATACTTTATTCGTTCAACAGGATTCGCAGGTAGTGCAAGTGCTTTTAAAGCTTTCATAGATGAAGAGTTTGTTTGTAATTTAAATAATAAAAGATATTCAATTCATGAAGTAGATAGTGGAGAACACATATTTACAGTTCAATTTGCAGGAAAGAACCCCAAAAAGAGAGCTGAACCTATAAAAATAAATACTCAGGCTGGAAAAACCTACTATGTTCAAATGGTTTTTCAAACAGGGATATTAAAAAATAATTTATACTGTCAAGAAGTAACTGCAAGTTCAGCTGAGACTGTACTAATTAATTTGAAACAGGATACTAAGTGCTTCTAATTAAAAAAACTTTAATGAATACATGTTCATAGGATTATAGTCAATTTATATATTCTATTGCTCACCAAAGTAAAATCCTACTGGAAATTGTAGGATTTTTTTATGCGTTATATTTAGCAGATTTTATTTTTTTGTTTACTGAAAAAGAAGAAAATATTCATGAAAATTACTCTAAAATAATATTATGGTTGTTTAAATTTCTTTGTACATAATTTCTTATTCCTAATCTAAATCATTTAAAATAAATTTTATTGTGAGAATAATCATTTTAGAATTTAGTTCTGGGATTTAAATTTGGCTTCATAATATAAAATTAATTTTATTCAACATTTATTTAGAAGGAGTATTGAAACTCCGTTTTAAAAAAATGAATTTTTTAAAGTAATTTATTGAATTTTAGAAAGATGAATGATAATGTGAAACAACAGCGTTATAGTGAAAAGTACAATAGTTTATTTGATAGAACTGAATACTTTGATTCAGGAGGTAATATTTTTGCTTATTCTATAAAAAATAAAATACATCAACGTATTTAATTTTATAAAGCCAATGGGGCTTTTATTAAATTCAATGAATATTGAGAATTCATCTGTATAAAATTTCTCATTGCCTACCAAAGTAATCTTGCAAGAAATAGTAGGATTTTTTTATCCTTTTTAAAAAATAGTTGATTTATTGATTTTTGTCACATTTTACTTATGTAATATATGTTACATTTGTCATGTAGGTTCTAAACCTACATCTTTTTCATAGCAATTTTCCCTCTCCAACATTGTTAGAGAGGGTTTTTTTATTTTTTATAATTAAAACTTGTGATATTTGTCATATCATTTATTAAATTAACTAATTAATTTTGGATGATTAATTATTTAAAAACATGATGTTTGCCTATAAATTATTGTACGAAAGAGTACGAAGATTTGAAGTAACTGACACTTCAATTATCATGTTGTTTCTTAAGTCTTTATAGAAACAGAATAATACCTATTTGCTTAAATCTAGGTTTATGTTTTACATTTTCACTTAAAACAATAGCTTATTTACTATTTAAAATTTGGCTTTAAAAGTGTAAAACGGTGCTATAATTAAATTTATCAGGAAACACATATTTAGGTTATTTATTATCACGAAAATTTTTATTAATATTTATCTTTTTATTTAATAATTACAGAGCTTCTTATTGTTATTAATACAAAAAATAGAATTAAATTTGCTTTAAAATCACTAAAAGTGTATTTAAATTAAAAATATAAAAATCAAAACATAAATTTAACAAAATATAATAATATGTTAAAATCAACAATTAGATTACGAATGAGTTCACATGATGCTCATTATGGGGGAAATTTAGTAGATGGAGCAAGAATGCTTCAATTATTTGGAGATGTTGCTACAGAACTTCTTATTTTAAGAGATGGTGACGAAGGATTATTCAAAGCATACGATATGGTAGAATTTATGGCTCCTGTTTATGCTGGTGATTATATTGAAGCTGTTGGTGAGATTATTGAAGAAGGAAATTCTAGTAGAAGAATGAAATTTGAAGCTAGAAAAGTAATTGCACCACGACCTGATATTTCTGATTCAGCTTGTGATTTTTTAGAAGAACCAATAGTTGTTTGCAGAGCCACAGGAACCTGTGTTACTCCAAAAGCGAATCAGCGTAAATAAATTTACTATGGAAAAATTAATAATTACAGCAGCCATTTCTGGTGCAGAAGTTACTAAAGAGCATAATCCTGTAGTTCCTTATACAATTGAAGAATGTGTTCGTGAAGCTAGTTTAGCCTACAAAGCAGGTGCAAGTATTATTCATTTGCACGTTCGTAAAGATGATGGAACACCTACCCAAGATAAAAATCGTTTTAAGGAGGTAATGGATGCTATTAGGGTTGAATGTCCTGACGCAATTATTCAGCCTTCAACTGGCGGAGCCGTAGGTATGACCAATGACGAAAGATTACAACCTACTGAATTATACCCAGAAATGGCAACATTAGATTGTGGTACTTTAAATTTTGGTGGTGATGAAATATTTGAAAATACAGAAAATACGATCAAATATTTTGGTCAGCGAATGATTGAAAATAATATCAAGCCAGAACTTGAAGTATTTGATAAATCTATGATTGATATGGCTTTACGTCTTCATAAAAAAGGATTTATAAAGTCCCCAATGCATTTTGATTTTGTGATGGGTGTTAATGGTGGTATTTCTGGAACTTTAAGAGATTTTGTTTTCTTAAGAAACAGTATTCCTGCTGATGCAACATATACTGTTGCGGGAGTTGGAAGATTTGAATTTCCATTAGCAACTGCAGCCATTATTGATGGAGGTCATGTTAGAGTTGGTTTAGAAGATAATTTATATATATCTAAAGGAGTGCTAACAAAATCCAATGGAGAGTTAGTAGAAAAAGTAGTGAGATTAGCAAAAGAGCTAGGTCGTGAAATAGCTACTCCTGCTGAAGCAAGAGAAATTTTAGGATTGAAGAAACGATAAACGCTTTCTGATTTAATAATACTATAATGAAAAAAGGAAATAAATATGGAATTCATAGGGTTTTAGAACCTAAAGGAGTACTTCCACAACCTGCAACAAAGGTTGATAATAATGTTGCTGAAATTTATGACAATGAAATCTTGGTAGATGTTGATATTTTAAATATCGATTCAGCGAGTTTTACACAAATAAAAGAACAAGCAGGTGGTGATGTTGAAAAAATCAAAGAGATTATTTTAAACATTGTTGCAACCCAAGGAAAAATGAAAAATCCTATTACGGGATCTGGTGGTATGTTTATTGGTACCGTGATAAAAATTGGAGATGCCCTAGAAGATAAAATTAATCTTAAAGTTGGAGACAGAATAGCAAGTCTTGTTTCGTTGTCGTTGACACCTCTTAAAATTGAAGAAATTATTGAGGTAAAAGCAAACATTGACCAAGTAATTGTAAAAGCAAAAGCTATATTGTTTGAAACAGGATTATACTCAAAATTACCAATAGACATGCCAGATGCTTTAGCATTAGCCGTACTTGATGTATGTGGTGCGCCAGCTCAAACTGCACGATTGGTAAAATCAGGTGATACAGTTGTTATTATTGGAGCAAGTGGTAAATCAGGTATTCTTTGTTGTTACGAAGCTAAAAGAAGAGCTGGTGTCACAGGAAAAGTAATAGGTGTTGATTATAGCGATAAAGGTTTGGAAGCTTTAAAAAAACTAAATATCTGTGACGAAATCTTGAAACTTGATGCAACAAATGCACTTAGCTGTTATGAAGCAGTTTCTAAAGTGACAAATGATAAACTTGCCGATGTTGTTATCAATAATGTAAACATTCAAAACACAGAAATGAGTTCAATTTTGATGTGTAAAGATAGAGGTGTAGTGTATTTCTTTAGTATGGCTACTTCATTTACAAAAGCAGCTTTAGGTGCTGAGGGAGTTGGTAAAGATATTGACATGATTGTTGGAAATGGCTATGCATTAGGTCACGCTGAAATAACTCTAAATATATTAAGAGAGGACAAGGGTATAAGAGATTTATATGAAAGCCTATATGCTTCATAAATTATTTTATCTAGTTAAATTTTAAGAAAATGAAAAAAGAATATAAAAAAGTACCCTATAAACATATTCCTTTATTTAAGGAGGTTCCTGATGAAGATTGGAACGATTGGAGATGGCAATTAAGACATGCCATTAGAGACATTCCTACATTGGAAAAAGTTATAAAATTAACAGACGAAGAAAAGGATAATCTTTCAAGTACTTTAAGTAAGTTCAAAATGGCAATTACGCCATATTATGCTGCTTTAATGGATAAGGAAGATAGAAATTGTCCTGTAAGAATGCTAGCAGTTCCTGTTCTTAATGAGTTGTTTATTGCGCCTTCTGATTTGGACGACCCACTACATGAAGATGTAGATTCTCCTGCTCCAGGACTTACACATCGTTATCCAGACAGAGCTTTATTGCTGGTTACAAACGAATGTTCTATGTATTGTCGTCATTGTACACGAAGAAGAGTAGTTGGTGATTCTAGTGAGAAAGTAGCTAAAGACCATTTAGAACAAGCTTTTGAGTATATAAGAAATACACCTCAACTTAGAGATATAGTTGTTTCTGGTGGTGACCCTTTAATTTTAACTGATGAGCGTTTAGATTATATTCTTGGTGAGTTAAGAAAAATAGACCATATTGAAATTATTCGAATTGGTAGTAGAATGCCTGTGGTGCTTCCTCAAAGAATTACAGATGAATTTTGTGAAATGATTAAAAAGCATCATCCAATATATGTGAATACGCATTTTAATCACCCAAAAGAAGTAACTGAAGAGGCTAAAATTGCTTGTGAAAGATTGGCAAATGCAGGAGTTAATGTTGGAAATCAATCAGTATTACTTAGAGGAATTAATGATTGCTCTAATATTATGAAAAAGTTAATGCACGAGATACTAAGAATTCGTGTAAGACCTTATTATATTTATCAATGTGACCTTTCTGAAGGAATTTCACACTTTAGAACTACTGTTTCTAAAGGGATTGAAATTATTGAAAATTTACGAGGACATACTTCTGGTTTAGCAGTTCCAACTTTTGTAGTTGATGCGCCTGGTGGTGGAGGTAAAATTCCTGTTATGCCAGATTATTTAATATCTCAAAATGAGAAGAGAGTGGTATTAAGAAATTACGAGGGTGTCATTACAACATATACTCAACCAACAAACGGAATCGAGCATGATTCTGAAAATTGTGAGTTCTGTAAAGATGAGAATTTACCTGCTAAAGATGGTGTAGCCATGTTATTAAATAATGATGGATTTTCTCTTCAACCTGAAAATCTGAAAAGAAAAAATAGACAACACCTAAAATAAAGTATTAGATACTGTCCACATTCAAATGAAAAGTGCTATTACAAATCAATTGGTTAACAAAATAACATTCTTAGTAGGTAATAAAAAGAATGCAGGTAAAACAACTTTTCTAAATTATGCTCTAAAGCAAGTTAGAAAAGTTGTGAATCCTACTTTTTTTACAATTGGAATTGATGGTGAAACAAGTGATTTAATTTATGATACTCCTAAGCCAAAGATTTATACTGAAATTGGAGATTTTGTAATCACTTCTAATTTAATGATTAACAAAAGTGATGCTCTGTTTGATATTTTTCACGTGTTTCCATACAAAACAGTATTAGGAAGGCTTGTTTTAGCCAAAACATTAAGAAGTGGAACTATTGAACTTGTTGGTGCGGAAGATAATAAACAAATAACAGAGATAATTGAATATCTAAAAAATGAAGAACAAATAAAAACGATTATAATTGATGGAGCTGCGAGTAGAGCAACACAAGTGGCTTCAATTAAAAATAGTAATTTTTATTACATTATTAAATTAGATCATAAGAGTATTAATTCGGATATCAACAAATTTAAAACAATAGCATTAATAAGTAAATTTAAAAGTGTTGACGATATTTTGGACGTTGAAACTAAGAATGTTTTTGAAATTAAAGGAGCTTTAACAGCCTCTAAGCTTTTATCAATTCCTGAAAACTGTGATATTCTAGTATTAAATGATTTTACAAAAATATTTTTGGATTTTTCTCAAATTTTGGAGTTGACAAGAAAGTTTGAAATTGCGTATAAAATTCCATATCAACTAATCTCTTTTGTTGTAATTCTAAAGGATATAAAAAAAGAAGATTTTAAGAAAATATTAAAACAACACAATATAGAAGAAACAATTTTATACAATCCATATGAAAATTAAAGAAATCATACAATTTATAGAATTCAATACATTCTATTCGGAGTATGCTCCTTTAACTCCTTATGGGTTACAGAATAAAAATAAATACCATGTCTTTACAGATACTAAGTTGCTTTCATCTATTCATATTTCAATAGGGAAAATTGTAACTTTTATCAATGAAAAACCTATTATATATGTTAAGATTGAAAATCATTTCAAGAAAATTTCTTTATTAAATTCATTAGAAAGAAAATTATTCGATTCTGCAGACATATTTCTAGTAAAAAAATTACTGGTTAATTATAAGAATATTGTTAATCTTTTAAATGATATAATTAAAGAAGATTTACAAATCAACTTCTCATCAAATGAATTGTTGAGTTTTTTATCTCTAGATGGTGCAAATAACGAATCCTTTTATTTAAATGCTTCATATAGTAAAGACCTTGAGGGAAATCGAAAAAAATTAGCTGAAATAAATCAAAATTTAGTTGAGATTAAGAATGAAAGATTTAGTGAGATTTTAAAAGAGCACAATCTCGATTTTAGATTTCGAGATTTTATTGTAGTAGAAGAAAGTCAAACAATTAATCTTAATTCAAATCTTGTTTATAAGGAAGTATATGACAAAAATTCTTTACTAATAAAACCAATTCTTCCGAAGGGATATTTCGAGTTACATGAAAAGAAAGAAGTTTTATTAACCGAAGAACAGTTGTTTGAACAAGATGTTCTTGAAAAAATATCTAGTAAAATTTTAGCAGAGAAAGAAACTTTAAAAGAATATCTTCAAAAGCTAGAAATGCTTGATACGCTATTTGCGAAAGCAAGATTGGCTATTAGCTATAAAATGAATCCTCCTGTTTTAGGGAATATAAAAGAAGCTATTGAAGTTAAAAATGGGTATTATTTACCACTTGCAAACAAATGTGCCAAACTAGGTGAAATTTACACACCTTTAAATACTGAATTTAAAAATAAAACCTGTGTTATAACAGGCTCCAATATGGGAGGTAAAACAATGCTTTTAAAAACCATTGGTTTTATGCAGGTCTTAACGCAAATGGGGTTTTGGGTTCCTGCTGAAAAATTTAAAACATCAGTTTTCGAGAAGATTCATTACATAGGAGAAGACCTTTCTGAAAAAGTTGAAGGGTTAAGTAGTTTTGGATTTGAGATTCACAATCTTACTGAAGCGATAAAAGATTTTGATAAAAACACGCTTTTATTAATTGATGAGTTTGCAAAAACAACAAATTCAATCGAAGCAAAAGCTATTATTGCTGCAATGCTGAAAAGTTTTTCTCAGAAAGTGACTTTGAGTAGCTTTGTATCAACTCATTTTATGGAATTGCCTGAATTTGAAAATGTGTCTTTTTATAAAATGAAAGGATTGGATTATTCCGAATATGAAAAATATTATAATAAAGAAAAACAATATTCATTGCGAGAAAGAATTAGGCTGATTAATACTTTTATGCGTTATGAAATTATAAAAACAGATAATAATGATAGTACATATGATGCGATAAAAATTGCAGATATATTAGGATTAAATGAGGAAATTATTACATATACAAAAGAGTATTTAAGAGGGAATTATGACTAAATCAAAATTAAATCTCGACACGAATAAGATTGCGAAAGCTCGAGAACTTTCAAAACAAATTTCTGCACCCGTGCAGGAATATATAGAAAAGAATACAACAGTTGCCATAGAAAGAACAACACTTAGAATGATGGGTGCTGATGGTGTTGATTCCAATGGTGTGCCAATTCCAAATAAGGTTGTTGACCAAATTGGAGATAACCTTTGCTATGGAGCTACTAAGTATTATATTAATGCTTTGCTTAAAAAAGGGCTAAGTTCTGATGAACTAAATAAAGAAATTAGCAATGGACTAAATATTACCAAACTAGATTTTGTTGATTTTTCTTTTATTGAAGATAAAGCACAAGAGTTAGTTGAAAATTTTGCTTCAAAAGTGAAAGCAAATGTTGCCTTCCGAGAGGAAAAGGTACATAAGTATAAAGAGAAAGAAAATTCTCCGCTATTGTATCTTATTGTTGCAACGGGTAATATTTATGAAGATGTGAAGCAAGCACAAGCTGCAGCAAAACAAGGAGCAGATATTATTGCTGTTATTAGAACCACAGGTCAAAGTTTATTGGATTTTGTTCCTTATGGCCCTACAACAGAAGGTTTCGGAGGTACGTATGCAACCCAAGAAAATTTCAAAATAATGCGTAAAGCATTAGATGAAACAGGTGATGAAATTGGAAAATACATCAGATTGGTAAATTACTGCTCAGGTTTATGTATGCCAGAAATTGCAGTAATGGGAGCTTTGGAAAGATTGGATATGATGCTTAATGATTCTATGTACGGAATTCTGTTTAGAGATATTAATATGTACAGAACTTTTGTTGATCAAAAGTTTTCAAGAATGATTAACTCTTTCGCAGGAATTGTAATCAACTCAGGTGAAGATAATTATTTGACTACTTCAGATGCTGTTGAAAAGGCTTATACGGTTACTGCATCTCAGTTTATTAATGAAAGATTTGCATACGAATCAGGTTTGCCTGCTAAATTAATGGGATTAGGTCACGCTTTTGAAATGAATCCAGATATTAAAAATGGTTTTCTTTTAGAAATGGCACAGGCACAAATGGCAAGTGAAATATTCCCTGAAGCACCATTGAAATATATGCCTCCCACAAAATATATGACAGGAGATATTTTTAAAGGTCTAGCAATGAATACTTTATTTAATTTTATTGCAAAATCTACAAATCAAGGAATTTTATTGCTTGGAATGTTAACAGAAGCCATTCATACTCCATTTATGCAAGACCGTTTTTTAGGTGTTGCGAATGCAAAATATGTATTAAATAATATTGCAGATTTTTCTGATGATATTGAATATAAAAAAGATGGTATTATGCAAACTAGAGCAAAAGTTGTACTAGACGAAACCATTGAGTTTCTTGAAGAGATAAATAAAACTAACTTGTTTAATGCTATTGAAAGTAAAATGTTTGCAGAAGTAAGTAGACCAAAAAATGGAGGTAAAGGTTTAGAAGGAGTTGCTGAAAAAGCAGCAGATTATTACAATCCATTCTACACCTATCTTGAAAATGAATTAAATATTGTAAAAGGAAACTAGTTATGATGATAAGACCTTACGGAGATACATTAAATGATGGAGCTGTTCAATTGTCATTCACTTTACCTGTTGCACATTGTGCAAAAGCAGATGAAGCAGCAATTATATATACAAAAAAATTAGGTTTTAAAGAAGTTGAGGTGGTTCACTCAAACCCGCTTTCTGATGAATTTACATTTTTTGTTGTGTATGGAAAAACAGATATTAGTATTGATTATGATAAAGTAGTTGTTGAAGAGGTTGAGAAATCTCTAGATTTTTATGGTGTAAACAATTTTATCAAAGAAAATATTGAAAGAAAAATTGTAGTTGTTGGTGCTTGTTCAGGTACAGATGCACATACTGTTGGTATTGATGCAATTATGAATATGAAAGGATTCGATCAACATTATGGCTTAGAAAGATATCCAATGATTGAAGCACACAATCTTGGGGCTCAAATTCCAAATGAAGAATTGATTAAAAAGGCAGTTGAATTAAAAGCAGATGCTATTTTAATTTCACAAATTGTAACTCAAAAAGAGGTTCACATTCAAAATTTAACTGAATTTATTGAATTATTGGAAGCGGAAGGGTTACGGTCTAAAATGGTTGTTTGTGCAGGTGGGCCAAGAATAGGAAATAAATTAGCACTTGAACTTGGTTACGATGCAGGTTTTGGTAGAGGAACTTACCCAGAAAATGTAGCTTCTTTCATTGTGGAGAAAATGCATGAAAGAGGTATGAAATAGAGATTGTCAGTTTTAAATGAAAAAATAATAAAAAATTAGTAAAATGAAAGAAGTATATATAATTGATGCAGTTAGAACTGCAGTTGGAAATTTTGGAGGTTCACTTTCTAAAATCACTGCAGTGGAACTAGGAACCGTTGTTGTAAAAGAACTTTTAAAAAGAAATAACCTTGAAGGAAAAGAAGTTGATGATGTGCTTATGGGCTCAGTATTAACTGCGGGTCAAGGTCAAAATGTTGCACGTCAAATCGCTATTGGAGCAGGAATACCAAATGATAAAACTGCAATGACTATTAATATGGTTTGTGGTTCTGGGCTTAGAACCGTTGCAATGGCAGCACAAGCTATTAAGGCTGGTGATGCAGAAATAGTAATTGCTGGGGGTACTGAAAATATGTCTATGTCCCCGTATATTTTGCCAAAAGCTCGTGAAGGTTATAAAATGGGGAATGGGCAAATTGTAGACACTATGATAAATGATGGTTTATGGGATGTGTTTAATGATTATCATATGGGTATTACAGCTGAAAATTTAGTTGACAAGTATAATTTAACAAGAGAAGAACAAGATGAATTAGCAGCTAATTCTCAAAATAAAGCTGAAAAAGCAATTATAGAAGGTAAATTTGTTGATGAAATTGTACCAATAGAAATTCCTCAACGAGGAAAAGATCCTATCATTTTTGATACTGATGAGTTTGTAAGACGAGGTGTTACAGTTGAGTCTTTATCAAAAGTTAGACCAGCATTTAAAAAAGATGGAACAGTTACTGCAGCAAATGCTTCAGGGATTAATGATGGTGCTGCTGCTATTATAGTAGCAAGTAAAGAAGCTGTTGAAAAATACAATTTAAAACCAATGGCTAAAATTATTTCTTACGCATATCATGGTACCGATCCTTCAATAATGGGAATTGGACCTGTTGAAGCAGTCATAAAAGCGTTAAACAAAGCGGGTTGGGAAAAAGAAGATTTAGATTTAATTGAAGCAAACGAAGCTTTCGCAGCACAAGCATTATCAGTTATCAAAGAACTTGATTTAAATACAGAAATAACAAATGTTAATGGAGGAGCTATTGCAATAGGTCATCCTATTGGAGCAAGTGGAACAAGAATTTTAACAACATTACTTCATGAAATGAAACGAAGAGAATCTAAAAAAGGATTGGCTACACTTTGTATTGGTGGGGGAATGGGTATTGCAATGTGTATAGAGAGTTTATAAATAATTAGAGCAAAGTAATATTTATAGTTGAGTTTTTTTTAACCCTTCTTTTTAAAGGTTATTGCTCACAAAAGTTAAAAGCTTCCATTTATGGAGGCTTTTTTTATACTTTCTAAAATAAATATTAGATTTATTGATTTTTGTCATATCCTATGCATGTAATATAGGTTACTTTTGTCATGTAGGTTATAAACCTACATCTTTTTCATAGCAATTTTCCCTCTCCAACCCCAAGTTGAGAGGGTTTTTTATTAATAGGTGCTTTAATGTTCTAATTTTTATTTAATAGCGCCTAAAATTTTTAAGTTAAATGCAACTTGGTTTTAAATTAAATGATACATCTTTTTCCATAGGTGAACTTGAACGGATTAAGATACTTCTCTTTTTTTATTTTACATCTAAATATATATAGGTATATACCTAATATTATTTATTCATATTTCAGATAGGTAGCAACTTCAATTTTAACTTCACTCCAAGTTTTTGAAATACCATCATCTCCAGAATGCAAATCTTTGCAAACTGTATTTAACGCTTCTATAGCTAATTGTGCTTGCCAATTATCTAAGTTCATTACTGCTTCAATAGTGGCCATTTGATCACTAATTACATATGTTATTGGTAGTGTTTGAGAAATCCCATTCATGGTTAATTCAACAGAGCCTGATGTTTCATTAATCATATTTATTGAACCAGAAATTACTTCAGTATTTTTCATAGAACCAAAAAAGAATTTTTTTAATTTAGCATCTCTAATGGTATCTTTTGTGAATAAACTACTCACAGGAATATTAAATTTTAATCCGTTTAACGCTTCTATAGCTGTAGAGGAGGTTTTTGCATTTTTAATATTAACTTTAGTGAATTGCCCTTTAACAGGTACTTTGCTAGTTGTTTTATAAGCAATCCAATTTATTGTTGTTGTCTTTTCTTCAACAGTATAGCCTTTTTCAACTTGTTTTGCTTCTTTTTTTTCATTCTTTTTACAAGAAGAAATAGTTGTTATTACTAATAATAGTAAGCTAAGTGTATAAATTTTTCTCATAATTGCTAATTTTTATTTTAAATGTTTATTGACAAGATTTATATATTCTTGTTTTGCTTCATCTATTGATAAATGACTTAATTGAAACCAAGCATTTAATTTAAATGAATTTCTTAATTGAATATCACCTGATGGTTTTTGGTAATTATTTCCTTTTGTTGCTTGTTTATAATAAGCATAAAAGGCAAGCATTATATCTGGTGGAAGTTTTATAGTTGTTTGAGAAGCAAAGGCATAAGCCTCTTCAAATTCAATATTTAATTTTGTATTCATTAATTAAAAATTAAAAAAATTACAATGTGGCTATTATTTTTTCCCCACCTCGTACTTTGTCATTTAGTTTTACGTTAATTTTTGCGTCTAAAGGTAAAAATAAATCTACACGAGACCCAAATTTAATAAAACCTGCATCATTACCTTGAATTGCTATTTCATTTGGCTTTGCATAGTTTACAATTCGTTTTGCAAGTGCACCTGCAATTTGTCGATAAAGAATTTCACCCACTGTTTCGTTTTCTATAACAATTGTTGTGCGCTCATTTTCTTCAGATGCTTTAGGATGCCAAGCTACTAAATATTTTCCTGGGTGATATTTACTATATTTTATTAATCCACTAGTTGGATACCTTGTTACGTGCACATTTAAAGGAGACATAAATATAGAAACTTGTAAACGTTTATCCTTAAAATATTCCTTTTCAAAAACTTCTTCAATAACAACTACTTTTCCGTCAACTGGCGCAATAATATGATGGTCATTTATTGCAGTACTCCTTTTTGGGTTTCTGAAAAATTGTAAAATTATAATGTAAAATACTAATAAAATACAAGCTAGTAATTTATTTAACCAGACAATACCTATGAAATTATCAATTAAAATAATTCCAGTGCCTAGAATAAATGTAGAAATTAAAATTAGCTTATAGCCTTCTTTATGAAACATAATTATTGTACAAATTGTAAGTAAATAAATATAAACGGTGCAGCAAAAATAACACTATCAAATCGATCTAAAAATCCACCATGTCCAGGAATAAAATTACTGCTATCTTTTACTCCAGCTTGACGTTTAAACATAGATTCAATTAAATCTCCCAACACCCCAAATATACTAACAATTCCAGCAATTACAATCCATTGTACTAATGAAAGGGTTGTAAATTGTTGAGCTAAAAAATAACTTAGAGTGAAGGTAAAAAACATTCCTCCAATAAACCCTTCAATTGTTTTATTTGGAGAAATACGTTCTAGGAGTTTATGTTTCCCAAAATTTTTACCTACTAAATAGGCAAAAGTGTCATTTGTCCAAATTAAAAGAAATACACCTAATATTGTTGTATTCACATAATTAAAGGTAGTATTTAAAAAAGGAATTTTAACGATTAACGTAAATGGGACTACGATGTATATTATTGATAAAAATATTTTACCTAAATGACTTATGACTTCTTCTTTTTTTGCGAATAGAATGGAAGCAAATGATATGAAAATGGTTAAAAATAATGCAACGCCTACATATTCAAAGATCATTTTCTTTGGGATATCCTCAAACCCCATAATATTTACAAAAATAAAAAGTAATGTTCCAATTAAGTATGGAAATATACTTTTTAATTGAATCATTTTTTTAAATTCGTAAAGGCAAAAGATCATTAGTATAAAAAAAAGAGTAATAAATGAAATTTTACTATAGAGAATTGAAAATATTAAAACACCAGCAAATATAACTCCTGAAAGTGCGCGTTTTATAAAGTTTGTCATAAATTATAAGTCTTCGAATAAAAGCAAATATAAGTTTTTTGCATTTGTATTTCCATAATTCATAAAATCAATTTCTTTAGAATTTGGATTGTAATTTTTAATAGCGCTAATATTACTTGGAATATTTCCTTGGTAACGTGTTTTAATTCCAGTTAAACTATCTCCATTTGTTTTTACAAACTGACTTGTAGTTGCATAAACTATAAAGTTTTCGGATAATTCAGCTATTTTACATTCTTTTAACTGATTGGAAGAAAATAAAATACTGCCATTCTCAGCTATTAAGTGTTCACAACTTGTGAAAAAAGGCAACGTATTGTCAAATGTATCTTTAGTTTTTACAGAAAGAGTTTTGGTGAGTTTAAATAAATCATTGTCATTACAGATTAAAGTATCCCAATAATTTTCTTGAATTATATTTGATAAATTTTCAGTAACTTCCTCTAAAGTTGTGCAATAGAGGAATTTGCCGTTATTTTTAATGAAATTTTGAACAAAAATTTGATCAAGAGGTAATGATTCTAAATCTAAATTTTGCTCTTCAATTTCTTTATCTTTTGGGGTATTAAATAATTTTTTAAAAAAACTCATTAGCTGTTTTGAATATATTCAAAATTATAAAAAAGATATGAATTTACTCTTGTGTTTCTGATGAATTTTCAATATTTGATTCTTCAGGTATAACTTCACTAACCGTTTTACTTAATTTTTCAATAACTTCTGGTGCTTTATCATCAAAAGCTCTTTTTCCAAAAATCACTTCTAAATCATTTTTGAAAATCACTTCTTTTTTTAATAATAACTCAGCTAACGTTATTAATTTATCTTTATTGTCACTTAAAATTTGAATTGCTCTTTGATATTGAGTTTCAATAATTTCTGAAATTTCTTTATCAATAATTTGGGCAGTATCTTCACTATAAGGTTTTGTGAAATTGTATTCCGATTGCCCAGAAGAGTCGTAATAGGTAATATTACCAATTTTATCGTTTAACCCATAAACAGTAACCATAGCCCTTGCTTGGCGGGTTATTTTTTCAAGATCATTTAACGCTCCAGTAGAGATTTTATTAAACATTAGTTTTTCAGCGGCTCTACCTGCAAGTGTAGCACACATTTCATCTAACATTTGTTCAGTTTGTACTATTTGGCGTTCTTCAGGTAAATACCAAGCAGCCCCTAATGATTGTCCTCTAGGAACAATGGTAACTTTTACAAGTGGAGCAGCGTGTTCTAGCATCCAACTAGCAGTTGCATGACCAGCTTCGTGAAAAGCAATAGTTTTCTTTTCTCTAGGTGTTATTATTTTATTTTTCTTTTCAAGTCCTCCAACAATTCTGTCAACGGCATCTAAAAAGTCTTCATGATGTACTGCTTTTTTACTTTTTCTAGCAGCAATTAAAGCAGCTTCATTACATAAATTTGCAATATCAGCACCTGAAAAACCAGGCGTTTGTTGTGATAAAAATTCCACATCAACATCTTTACTAAGTTTTAAAGGTTTTAAATGCACTTTAAAAATCTCAGCTCTTTCCGTTAAATTAGGTAAATCTACATAAATTTGACGATCAAAACGTCCTGCACGAAGTAATGCTTTATCCAAAACATCTGCACGGTTAGTAGCGGCAATAACAATTACATTAGTATCTGTACCAAAACCATCCATTTCTGTTAATAACTGGTTCAGTGTATTTTCGCGTTCATCATTTCCTCCTGTAATATTATTTTTTCCACGGGATCTACCAACTGCATCTATTTCATCAATAAAAATAATTGAAGGTGACTTTAATTGTGCTTGTTTAAATAAATCTCTAACACGTGAAGCCCCAACTCCTACAAACATTTCAACAAAATCTGATCCTGAAAGTGAGAAAAAAGGTACGTTTGCTTCTCCTGCAACTGCTTTTGCTAATAAAGTTTTTCCTGTACCAGGAGGACCAACTAACAATGCTCCTTTTGGAATTTTACCACCAAGTGAGGTATATTTGTCTGGGCTTTTTAAGAAATCTACAATTTCTTGTACTTCTTCTTTTGCACCTTCTAAGCCAGCTACATCTTTAAAAGAAATTTTTATTTTTTGATCTTGGTCAAATAATTTAGCTTTTGATTTTCCGATACTAAAAATTTGTCCTCCACCTCCAGAACCACCACCTGACATTCTTTTCATAAAATAAATCCACAAACCAATTAAAAATATAAAAGGTAAGTACATAAATAGTTGATCTAAAATATTGGTTTTTTCTTCATTCTTAACATCAAAATCTAAATCATACGTCTGTTTATCAGCGCTTAACTCTTTTTCGAAGTTTTGTAAATCACCAAATGAATAATTATACATTGGTGAATTAGCAGAGTATAAAGAGCCTTTATTTTTTTTATGTTGTTCTTTTTCAGAAGCTTCACTTTTAATAAAAATTTCAGCAACACTTCTATTTACAATAATTATTTTTTCAATATCATTTTCAGACAGAATGGCTTTAAACTCATTTTGACTTAATTTTTTTGAACCTAAATTATCACTGTTTAAAAACTGATACCCTATAAATAATGCAAAAACAATTCCGTAAATCCAGTAAAAATTAAATTTAGGAGTTTTTATATTTTTAGGTTTTGGCGTGTTTTTTTTATCTTGACTCATCTATTTTTTTATTTCAATGATTTTGTAAAATTCTTAAATTGTTGAAGATATTGTTGTGATTTTGGCATCACCCCAAAGGCTTTCAATATCATAATAATCACGTATATGCTTTTGAAAAACATGAACAACAATGTTTACATAGTCCAATAAAATCCATTCAGCATTACCTTCACCTTCAACATGCCAAGGCTTATCTTTTGTTGCTTTGCTAACTTGTTTTTGTACAATACCAGAAATAGCATTCACATGAGTATTTGAAGTACCAGAGCATATTATAAAATAATCACAAACGGTATTTTCAATTTCTCTCAAATCTAAAATTTGGACATCTACGCCTTTTACATCATCTATTGCTTTTAAAATTGCTGCTATTGAATCGTCTGCGTTTATATTTTTTTTTGACATTAATTTTTTTTTAATTTTGTTGCAAAGTTATTATTTTTTTATAACAAATTTGATTTTATGTAACTTTGTTAAATTTATCAACTTTTTATGAATATAATCAAACTTAATGCCATTGATTCTACAAATTCTTACCTCAAGGGGCTTGCTGTAAAATCATTTATTGAAAGTTATACAGTTGTTATTGCTGAACACCAAACTGAGGGTAGAGGTCAGATGGGAACTACTTGGGTTTCTGACAATGGTAAAAATCTAACATTCAGCGTTTTAATTAATTTCAAAACCTTTAAAGTTCAAGATCAATTTTACTTGAGTATGGCTGTTTCTTTAGCGGTATTAAATAGTGTTAAAATGAATGTTAAAACTCCAATTGCTATAAAATGGCCAAACGACATTTTGGCAGGTAAAGACAAACTAGCTGGAATATTAATTGAAAATGTTTTGAGTGGTAATTTTATTAAACAATCTATTGTTGGAATAGGTTTAAATGTAAATCAACAAGTTTTTTCTAATAGTATAGGTAGAGCTACTTCATTAAAAATGATTTCAGGAATTAATTTTGACAATGATTTATTATTAGCTGAAATAATTACTTCTATTCGTTACTTTGTTGGATATATTGAAAGAAATGAATTTAAGCAACTAAAAGTTTTATATTTAGAATCACTTTATCAATTCAATAAACCTACCATGTTTGAAGATAAAATTGGAACTGTTTTTTTAGGGAAAATAGTAGATGTTTTTGAAGATGGGAAATTAGTAGTTGAATTTGAAAATGAAAAAACTCACAAATTTAACTTGAAAGAAATTAAATTTGCGAGTCTTTAAATAGGTTGTCTTTTGTTATAATTTTCCTGCGTTATTTGTTAGTGTATCAATAAATTTTTGAAGTGGGCTTTTAACCATCATAGCCATCATAGCATTAAATTCACCATCAAATAATAATTGAGCTTCACAGCTATTCTCAGAAACTGTATTGATAATTGCGGTTAAAGAAAAATTTAATTTACTACTTGCAGCACCTAAAATAATTTTGTCGAATTCTTGTTTTTCTTTCACTACCAATCTAATTTCTGGCATCCCTTTTAAACTGAATAAAAATGATTCACCATCAACTTCAAATTTATCAGTATTTTCAGGCATTAATTGTTCAAAATTTTGCAAGTTGCTTAAAAATTCAAAAAATTCTTTTTGAGATTTATTAATAACTGTTTTTTTACTTTCTAAGTTCATAAATTTGGTATTAAATTGAAGGTTTCCATTCACTTGGATTTTCTCTCCATTGTTTAAGTGTTTCTAATTCTTTTTCTGAAATATAATTACTATCAAGTGATTGTTCTAATAAATAATCATAATTACTTAATGTATTTAAACTAACATTAGCTTTTTTAAAGTTTTTTGTTGCAATATCAAAACCATACGAGAAAATAGCAACCATTCCTTTTACATTCGTTCCTTCAACTTCTTTTAAAGCTTTAATTGCATTTAAACTGCTTTTACCAGTGCTAATTAGATCTTCAACAACTACAACATTTTTATTTTTTTCTAATAAGCCCTCAATTTGATTTTTTCTACCATGTTCCTTTGCTTCAGGCCTTACATATATAAATGGCACATTTAATTGCTGAGCAACCAACACACCAATGGCAATTGCACCTGTAGCCACACCAGCTATTACATCAGGTTTCCCATATTCGACTTCTATAATTTTAGCCAAATTTTCACTTAAATAATTTCTTATTTCAGGAAATGAAAGTGTTGTTCTATTGTCACAGTAGATAGGCGATTTCCAGCCAGAAGCCCAAGTGAAAGGGTCGTTTGGCTGTAGTTTAATTGCCTTTATTTGCAATAACAATTCCGCAGTTTTTTTTGCAGTATCTTTGTTCATAATCATAATGCAAATGTATAAAGTTTTTGTGAATGACTGTCTAATAATTTTGACAGAAAATAAGAATATTTCAACAAGTTTAAATAAAGTAGCTTTTGAAACTGTAGATATTTTTGGAATAATAAAAAAACTATTAGATGGTGATTCTGATGGTATTTGTCTGTTATGTAGTGATTTAGAAGGTTGTTGGCAGCTATTTAAATCTCAATTTAAAATTCAAAAGGCAGCAGGAGGCAAGGTCTTAAATTTTAAAAATGAAGTGCTTTTTATTTATCGTTTTAACAAATGGGATTTACCAAAAGGCAAATTAGAAAAAGGAGAATCTATTGAAGAATGTGCAGTTAGAGAAGTTGAAGAAGAGTGTGGAATTACTAATTTAAGCATTGAAAATGAGTTAGATACTACTTTTCACATTTTTGAACGAAATAACACTGTAATTTTAAAGATTACCTATTGGTTTTTAATGAAAACAACATATAATGAAAAATTAACTCCTCAGTTAGAGGAAGGTATTGAACAAGTTGTTTTTAAAAATAAAATTGAAACAGAAGATGCATTAAAAAATACTTATGAGAATATAAAGTTACTGTTCCTTTAAAAGCTTTAAAATAAGTACGTTGTCACCTTTATTTCGCCTAGTTTTTACATTAAATTCATTAAAACAAAAAAAACTATCTTTGCCACTTTTTGAAAAGTAAATAGTTATGACTGAATTTATTAAAAAGCAAACTGCAAATTTTAGAAACGATATATTATCTGGTATCACAGTTGCTTTGGCTTTGGTCCCTGAAGCTGTTGCTTTTGCTTTTGTTGCAGGAGTTGATCCGTTAGTTGGATTATATGCAGCCTTTATGGTTGGTTTAATTACTTCTATTTTTGGAGGCCGACCTGGAATGATTTCTGGTGCAACAGGTGCTTTGGCAGTTGTTATGGTTACATTAGTTGCCAGAGGAAATGCTATGGGGGCTCCAGAAGAGAATTTAGGATTGTACTATTTGTTTGCAACTGTTATTTTAATGGGAATTATTCAGGTTTTGGCAGGTGTTTTAAAACTAGGAAAATTTGTTCGCATAATTCCCCATCCAGTAATGATGGGATTTGTAAATGGATTAGCGATTGTTATCTTTCTTTCTCAGTTGGGTATGTTTAAAAAAACAATAAATGGTGAAAAAGCTTGGTTACAAGGTGAGCAACTGTATTTAATGATTGGTTTAGTTGGTTTAACCATGTTAATTATGTGGGGGTTACCTAAAATTAAACAATTAAAAAAATTACCAGAAGCTTTAATTGCAATTTTAGTAGTAAGTACTATTGCAATAATATCTAATTTTGATATTGCTACTGTTGGTTCTTTTATTAGTGATGGAGGCGGAGAAGGGTTAAAAGGAGGTTTACCAACATTAAATTTAGAAACTTTTTCTAAAGTACCTTTCACTTGGGAATCAATTAAATTTATTTTACCGTATGCATTAATTTTAGCAGCAATAGGTTTAATAGAATCGTTAATGACCTTAAATTTAATTGATGATTTAACGGAAACTCGTGGGAACGGAAATAAAGAATGTGTAGCACAAGGAAGCGCTAATATAGTGACAGGTTTATTTGGTGGAATGGGTGGTTGTGCAATGATTGGTCAATCTATCATAAATATTAAAGGTGGTGGTAGAGGCAGATTGTCTGGGATTGTTGCAGCGGTAATGTTGTTGATATTCATTTTATTTGGTTCGTCTTATATTGAAAGAGTTCCAATTGCGGCATTGGTAGGAGTTATGTTTATGGTAGTTATTGGAACTTTTGAATGGAGTAGTTTTAGAATTTCAAATAAAATTCCAAGAACCGATTTATTTGTATTGATTTTGGTTTCAGCTTTAACGGTAATTTTCGATTTAGCAATTGCTGTAATTGCAGGTGTTATTGTTAGTGCCTTGGTTTTTTCTTGGGAAAATGCAACCAGAATTAGAGCACGAAAATCATTTAGAGAAGACGGTACAAAAATTTATGAAATTTGGGGACCACTTTTTTTTGGATCAATAACAACTTTTAATGATAAATTTGATGTTAAGAATGATCCGGATAACGTTGAAATAGATTTTATTGAATCACGTATTAGTGATCATTCTGCATTGGAAGCTATTTTTAATATTGTTGAAAAATATGAAACTGTTGGGAAAACAATTCATTTAAAACATTTAAGTGAAGAATGTAAAATATTACTTCATAAAAGTAACCCTAAATTTATGAAAGTTATTATAAATGATATTGACGATCCAAGATATCATATAGCTGAAGATCCGGAAGCATTCAATTAGTTTCATTAAAAAAAATCAGTTTATTTTTATTCAAATATTTTTTTTATAAAATTCAACTTAGTTTTAGAATAAGGTGAATATTTTAACGGAGGCTCAAAGAAAGTAGGTTTTGCTAAAATACTTTTAAAATGTGAAAATTCATTAAAACCATATTTTCCATGGTATGAACCAGTACCACTATTTCCAACTCCACCGAATGGCATATTGCTATTTGTAAAATGCATTACAGCATCGTTCACTGCACCTCCACCAAATGAAATTTCATTTAAAATTTTATTTTTTATAAAATTATTGTTTGTAAATAAATAGAGTGCTAAAGGTTTAGGAAATGATTTAATATTTGCGATCATTTGATCTAAATTAGTATATGAAATAATAGGTAAAATTGGGCCAAATATTTCTTCTTGCATTACCTTATCATCAAAATTTATGTTTGTCATCAAAGTTGGTTCAATATATCTTGTTTCAATATTGAAATTTCCACCGTAATAAATTTTAGATGAATCCATTAAATCAACAATTCTTTGGGTATTTTTACGATTTATTATTTGTACATAATTATCATTTTCAATTGAATATTGAGATTTTTTAAGTTCGGTAATTGCTAATTTCAAAAATTTTTCTTTTTGAGATTCATGAACCAAAACATAATCGGGCGCTATACAAGTTTGTCCTGCATTCAAAAATTTAGCCCATATTAACCGTTTAATTCCAATTTTTAAATTACAATCTTCTGTGAAAATGGCTGGGCTTTTTCCACCAAGTTCTAAAGTTACAGGTGTAAGATTTTTAGCCGCGGCTTGGTATACAATTTTACCTACGGCAGGACTTCCAGTAAAAAATATTTTGTCAAATTTTTGATTTAATAATTCAGTAGTTTCTTCAATTCCCCCTTCAATTACTTTTAAAAAGCGAGGTTCAAAATTTTCATTTATTAGCTTAGCAATAATCGAACTTGTATTTAAAGATAATTCACTTGGTGTAAGTACTGCAGTATTTCCTGCTGAAATAGCTGCAACCATTGGACCAAATATCAAAATATAAGGGTAATTCCAAGCACCAATAATTAAAGTTACTCCAAGAGGTTCAGGAATAATATAACTTTTAGAAGGCATATTTAATAAATTAGTTTTAACTTTTTGCCGTTTCCCCCATTTCTTTAAATTTTTACAGCAATTGTTTATTTCATGATAAATTAAACCTATTTCAGCTATGTAATTTTCTTTAGATGATCTTTTAAAATCTTTATAAATAGCACTGTGTATTGCCTCTTCATTTTCTTTTAATAAAGTTTTAAACTTTTTTAGTTGCGAAATTCTAAAATCAAAACTTTTAGTTGCATTACTATTAAAAAATTCCCGTTGGATTTCTATAATTTCTTTCATAACCAGTAACCTTAAATTTAAACGAATATAATAAATAACTACATCTGTTTTAAACTAAGAGTTGACTTAATTATTCAATTAAAAGCATTACTAGATTTATGAAAGTTAATATAAGTACGATTGATAATTTAAGATCTCGTTTAACCGAAGGTTTATGAGTATTTAATGAGTTTCATTTAAGAAAGAAATCCACGCGGTTTTGGTATTTAAATTTTTCAAAATCGCATTATCTAAAATTTCAATTTTAGAAATTTTAATAGGACTTATTTTTTTTATTTGGTAATCTAATCTTGTAGTTTCATCATTTACATTTAGAAGGAGTAGCTGTTGCCAAAACTTACAACTCATTTTTATAGGATGCCCATTTTTACCTTCAAATGTTGGAATCACAATTTCATTTTCAGTTGAAATTAATTTAGTTAATTCTTTTGAATTTAATAAAGGAATATCAATAGGATTTAAGATCACATTTTTTGTTGAATCTATTACTGTTAAAACAGTTTGAAGTGTTGAAAAAGAACCCATTTCAGGATTTTTATTAAGAATAACTTTTATCTTCATTCCTTGAAAATCAACAAAATTTTCTAGCCCATTTTCAAACCAAGGAATAGCATCAAAATAATGTTGATGATTATAACCTAATCCAATATATACTTCTGAAATTGTTGTTTTTGAAATTCTGTTGAGTTGTTCTAAAATCCAATAAGTTTGTTTGTATTTAAGAAGTCCTTTTGCTACACCCATTCTTTCCGATTTTCCACCAGCTAAAAGTACAAAAATGGACTTATTTCCCATAATAATCTTTCAATAATTCAGCAGCCACACTTATGGCAATTTCTTTTGGTGTGTGTCCACCAATATCTAAGCCAATCGGACAATGAACAGGTGAAATTCCAGCCTCAAAATTCAA
>NZ_JBFFOE010000039.1:0-25621 GCF_041562875.1 Lutibacter sp.
AAAAATGCGATAAACTTACACCAATTGAATTGGACGTAACGGACAAAATTGAACTTCAAAAAACCATAAAACCTTTCGATTTGGTAATTTGTGCCGTTCCTGGTTTTTTAGGATTTGAAACCTTAAAATCTATTATTGAAGCTGGAAAAAACGTAATAGATATTTCGTTTTTTCCAGAAGACTCTTCGGAACTTAATGCACTTGCCAAAGAAAAAAATATAACTGCAATTGTGGATTGCGGAGTTGCGCCAGGAATGGGAAACATTTTTTTAGGTTATTATAATGAAAAATTAAAACTTACAGATTTTGAATGTTTGGTTGGTGGTTTACCAAAAGTAAAAAAATGGCCATTTAGTTACAAAGCTCCATTTTCTCCTATTGATGTTATTGAAGAATATACACGACCAGCTCGTTATGTTGAAAACGGAAATATTGTAATAAAAGAAGCATTATCAGATTGTGAATTTGTACATTTTGAGGGTGTTGGAACGCTTGAATCTTTTAATTCTGACGGATTGCGTTCTATTATTTTTACCATGCCTCATGTTAAAAATATGAAAGAAAAAACATTGCGTTATCCTAGTCATATTGAGTACATAAACGTTTTGAAAAAGAGCGGATTTTTTAGCGAAGAAAAAATGAATATTAACGGCGTTGAAATTTCTCCATTAGAATTTTCTTCAAAAATATTGTTTAACGAGTGGAAATTAGGTGATACCGAAGAAGAACTTACAGTGATGCGTATTACCTTAAAAGGAATCAATGAAAAAGGCGAAAACAAAACCATTATTTACAATTTACACGATGAATATTGTGCTGAAACCCAAACATCTTCTATGGCAAGAACAACAGGTTACACTGCAACAGCAGCAGCAAACATGTTTTTAGATGGTTTGTTTAGTGAAAAAGGTGTTTTCCCTCCAGAATTAGTAGGGAAATATGAGCAATGCTTTAACTATATTTTAAAGTATTTGGAAGAACGTAACATTGTTTACAAATTAGAAGAGTTTTAATTACTTTTATTGTTGATTTTCATACCTGCGAAGGCAGGTATCCATACAATGCAAATTGAATTACAACAATCTTTTTATAGATTCCTGCCTTGGCAGGAATAACAATTCAGACTTTGCTATTCAAATTGAAGCTTTATATTCATTTATTTTGAAGTTTATTTTTGTGATTTAAAAAATTGCATTACTTTTGTTGAGTGATTAGTCAATTAAAAATGGATAAAAGAGAATTATTATTAGAAGCAGCCACTAAACTTTTTGTAGAAAGAGGTTTACACGCAACTCCAACTTCAGCCATTTCAAAAGAAGCTGGCGTTAGTGCAGGAATTCTATTTCACTACTTTAAAACCAAAGACGATTTAATTGATGAGTTGTATGTTTCAATAAAAAAAGAATACACCTCTTCTATAATGAATGAAATTGATAAAATTCATTCAGACCTTGGAAAATTACGTTTAATATGGTCTAACTCTTGGAATTGGGCAATAGATAACAGTTTGAAATTCAGATTTTTACTTCAATTAGATAATACAAGTTGTGCAGTAAGAGTGAAAAGCCATCCAGAAATTGTTGCGAAATATGAATTATTTAATAATTTAATTAAATCTTATGTTGATAAAGAACTAATTAAAAATATGGACACCTATTTTATTATGGGTTCTATGTTTGGTTTAATAACTTCAATGGTTACTTATTTAACACAATTTCCAGAAAAAAGAAATGACCAAGTATTTATTGAACAAGCTTGGGAACTGTTTTACAACAGCTTAAAACCATAAAAAAATTTGACCTCAACATTGAGTGTTTAATCAATCAAAATAAAAAAAATGAATACAAAAACTGCATTAATAACAGGCGCAAGTACTGGAATTGGGAAAGAACTTGCCATTATTCACGCAAAAACGGGTGGTAATTTAGTAATTATCGCACGCAACGAAAGCAAACTAAACAACCTTAAAAAGGAATTAGAACTACAATACAAAATTAACGTAGTTGTAATTGCTAAAGATTTAAGCGATTTAAATGCGCCAAAAGAGATTTATGACGAAGTAAAAAAACAAGGTATTGAAATTGAATACTTAATAAATAATGCTGGTTTTGGGGCGTTGGGTAAATTTCATGAGTTAGGTTTAGCGCGACAAATTTCTATGATTAATTTAAATATTACTGCATTAACAGCTTTAACTCACTTATTTCTTCCAGAATTTGTAAAACGTAACAGTGGAAAAATATTGAATACCTCTTCTACTGCTAGCTTAATGCCTGGACCATTGCAAGCTGTTTACTTTGCAACAAAAGCATATGTAACCTTTTTTAGTAATGCGCTTTACGAAGAATTACACGACACTAACATTACAGTAACTAACCTAATGCCAGGTGCTACCGAAAGTGAATTTGGTTCAGTTTCTGGTATGGATAAAACTGAAATGTTTAAGGAAACCGCAACTGCATATTCAGTAGCATTAGAAGGTTACAATGGGATGTTAAAAGGAAAAATTGATGTGATTTCCGGATTAAAACCACTACAAAAACTAATGATGGCAATGATTCCGTTTACACCAAAAAAGATGATTTTAAAGCAAATTCGTCAAATGCAAGAAGTAAAATAATGATAAAACTAACTTTATTAATTTTAAAAAACACAATGATAGGAATATTATCAATTTCAGCACTGGTTGCAATTGCTGGAGTTTCATTTATTAATTTAAGTCCACAATTTGGAGGAAAACCTTCGGAATTAAGTTTCAAAAAAATGATTAATTCACCCAACTTTAAAGAAGGGGTTTTTATAAACAAAGAAAAAACACTTCAAAATACAGGTTTTAAATGGCAAACAATTCCTCAATTTTTTACGAACGGAAATAACAAAGTTCCTAATTTTGAAATTCCTGTAGAAACGCATAAAAAAAGTGATTTTATTCCAGATAAAAATCAATCTAAAATAACTTGGTTCGGACATTCAGCAGCTTTGGTTGAAATGGAAGGTCTAACAATTTTTATCGACCCAATGCTAGGGGAAGTTGCGGCTCCTCACGCAATGCTAGGTTCTAAACGATTTAATAAAGTTCATCCTATTTCTATAGATTCTTTACCAACTATTGATATTATTTTAATTTCTCACGACCATTATGATCATTTAGATTATGGTTCTATTTTAAAATTAAAAGATAAAGTAAAGCAGTTTTATGTTCCTTTAGGAATTAAGGCACATTTAACTGAGTGGGGAGTTTCTAAAGAAAAAATTACTGAATTTGATTGGTGGGAAAATATTAATTATAAAGGAGTAGAATTTGTTTCAACCCCAGCTCGTCATTTTTCAGGACGTGGTTTTAAAAGAAATAACACACTTTGGTGTTCTTGGGTTTTAAAATCTAAAAACAATTCAATTTTCTTCAGTGGTGATAGTGGCTACGGAAATCATTTTAAAGAAATTGGAGAAAAATACGGTCCGTTTGATTTTTCAATGATAGAATGTGGACAATATAACGAGCAATGGGCACAAATTCATATGACACCTGAAGAAACAATACAAGCTAGTATTGATGTACAAAGTAAATTAATGATGCCTATTCATTGGGGAGCGTTTAAATTAGCCTTACATAGTTGGGATGACCCAATTGTTAGAGCTACCAAAAAAGCTAAAGAATTAAATATACCTATTTCAACACCTATAATTGGAGAATCTATTGTATTAAATAGTGATAATTATCCAAAAAATAAATGGTGGATACAATAAATTAATAAATCATGATTATAGTATTTAAAACAAATATATTTTCACAATTAGAAACACACGTGAGAGCAATGTTAGATTCTTTCAAGCAAATTTCAACCGTTGATTTTGATTTTGAAGATTGTGATAAAATTTTAAGAATAGAAGCTACTGAAGATTTAACTTCAGACATTGAATTTTTATTAAACTCTAAAGGTTTTTATTGTAAAGAATTGACTTAAAACTCAAATTTAAGCTGAACTAAAATAGGTTTTTCAGTAATTTTTTTAGAATGAATATTTAAATTTGTTACTGAAATACCTAATAAACGAACTGAATTTAATACTTTTTCTTGAAATAATAACTCCTTCACCGTTTCCAATAAAACAGCTTTTTCTTTTATAAAATAAGGCATCGTTTTACTTCGTGTCTGGGTTTTAAAATCGCTATATTTAATTTTTAAAGTGACCGTTTTTCCTGATACTTTTGAGTGAATTAATCGTTGTTCTAATTCTTCAGCAATTTTTTCTAATTTCTCTAGCATAAATATTTCTGAAGTCAAATTTTTTACAAATGTATGTTCAGCTGCCACCGATTTTCGTTTTCGGTTTGGCTTTACCTCACTTGCAATTTCGCCACGTACTAATTTATAATAATAACTTCCTGAACTTTTAAAATGCTGCATTAAAAACTCTTCAGTTTTGTCTTTTAAATTCTCCCCATTAAAAATACCCAAACTAAACATTTTTGAAGCTGTTACTTTTCCAATTCCGTAAAATTTTTCAATAGGTAATTGTTCTAAAAAACAAAGAACTTCTTCGGGTGGAATTGTTTTTTGTCCGTTTGGTTTATTAATATCCGAAGCAATTTTAGCTACAAATTTACTATTAGAAATACCTGCAGAAGCATTTAAATGCAACTCATTAAAAATGCGTTGTCTTATTTCTTTAGCTATTAAACTTGCTGATGGATTTCCTTTTTTATTCTCAGTAACGTCTAAATAAGCTTCATCTAATGAAAGTGGTTCTACCAAATCGGTATAGTCATGAAAGATGGCTCTAATTTTTTGTGAAATTTCTTTATAGCGTTCAAATCTGGGAGGTACAAAAATTAAATGTGGACAATTTTTTAAAGCCAACACTCCACTCATTGCAGAACGTACATTAAATTTTCGTGCTTCATAACTTGCCGCAGAAACAACTCCTCGTTCACCTCCTCCACCAACAGCAACTGGCTTGCCTCTTAATTCAGGATTGTCCAATTGCTCTACCGATGCATAAAAGGCATCCATATCAACATGAATTATTTTACGATATGAATTTTTATTTTCCATTTATCTAACAAATATAGAAAAGAAAAAGGGTTGCTAAATAGCAACCCTTTTTTTAATAGTAAGTTTATTAAATTAAACAATACCTTGATCTAACATAGCGTCAGCAACTTTAATAAATCCAGCAATATTTGCTCCTTTTACATAGTCAATATAACCATCTTCTTGTGTTCCGAATTTAGAACAAGCCACATGAATAGAAGACATAATTTGATGTAATTTAGCATCTACTTCTTCTTGAGTCCAGTTTAATTTCATGGCGTTTTGTGACATTTCTAAACCAGAAACTCCAACTCCACCAGCATTTGCGGCTTTACCAGGTGCGAATGGTAATTTATTTTTATGAAATAAATTAATAGCTTCAGGAGTACAACCCATATTTGAAACTTCAACAATGTATTTTACACCATTTGAAATTAATAAGGCTGCATCATCACCATTTAATTCATTTTGAATTGCGCTTGGCATGGCAATATCACATTTAACTTCCCAAGGTTTTTTGCCTGCAATAAATTTTGCTTCTGGGAATTCATCTGCATAAGGCGATACAATATCATTATTAGAAGCTCTAAGCTCTAACAAGTAATCAATTTTTTCTGCATCTAAACCTTTTTCATCATAGATATATCCATCAGGACCAGAAATAGTAACAACTTTACCTCCTAGTTCTAAAACTTTTAAAGCAACTCCCCAAGCTACATTTCCAAAACCAGAAACTGCAACTGTTTTACCTTTAAAGGAATCATTTTTAGTGTCTAACATATCCTTGGTGAAATAAACTGCTCCAAAACCTGTAGCTTCAGGTCTTATTAAACTTCCACCCCAATTTAATCCTTTTCCTGTGAAAACACCTGTATTTTCTCTTTTCAGCTTTTTGTACATACCATACATAAACCCAATTTCTCTACCACCGGTTCCAATATCTCCTGCAGGAACATCAGTATCAGGGCCTATAATCTGCCATAATTCTAACATAAATGCTTGGCAAAAACGCATTATTTCAGCATCCGATTTTCCTTTTGGATTAAAATCAGAACCTCCTTTTCCACCTCCCATAGGTAAGGTAGTTAATGCATTTTTAAACGTTTGTTCAAATCCTAAAAATTTAAGAATACTTAAATTTACACTTGGGTGTAAACGTAGACCTCCTTTATATGGGCCAATTGCATTATTAAATTGTATTCTGTGTCCTAAGTTCACATGAACTTCACCACTATCATCTACCCATGAAACTCTAAAAGTAAAAATACGATCAGGCTCTACTAATCGTTCAATAATTTTTGCTGCCTCATACTGTGGGTTTTCATTATAAATGCCCTCAATAGACTCTAATACTTCGTGGACTGCTTGTAAATATTCCTGTTCACCAGGGTGCTTTTTTTCAAGGTTATTTAATATATCTTTTACATTCATAATACTATAATTTATAAGTGTTTAAAACTGTTTTAAAATGTCTAACAAAAATAATGATATTAAAATCATTTTTAATAAAAAAAAACGTAAATTTTTAACTTATTGCAATTAATATTGCGAAACTTTATTGAAAATAAATTAAAACCTGTTTAAGGTACTCATAAATTATCAAATTAACAATTCTGTTTTTGTTAATTTATATTTTAAATTTGATTTTTACATGAAACCATCTGGTGGTAAATCTTCCTTTGAATCTTCAAAGGACTCTCTGTTTTTGATTAATTTATAACCTTTCTTAAAGATTGCAGCTTTATTACTTTTGCCTTCAATAATTATAGTTAAAGGTTCTTCAAAACATATGTGTCTTATAAATTCTCCCTCATAACAAGCCTCCTGTTTATTTAAATAATCTATATCAAAAAAACCATCATTAATGAAAGGGTTTATAGTTAAATATCCCACTTTAAATGAAGTTAAATTTTGAAAAAAATGGGTGCCTTGACTTGGGTCAATCCTAAAATTATTAAGCCCTGATTCAACAATTATTTTTGCGGCAGATATTTGTGACCAAATTACAGGAATTCCTAACCAAGGATCACTAGATCCCCATCGCCCTGGACCTACTAAAACATATTTTTTATCTAATTCAACAAACTTTTTATTCATTTTTTCAACAGCGGCAGCAATTTCTCTTGTATTTGCACTATTAAAAGCCTCTGGCTTTACATAAACAAAATCATAAATATCTTCATATTTCCCATTTCCCAAAGCTGACTCTGAGTAAATGATGGTTTCTTTAACGTCAAAATTTTCAGGAATTTCAATAGTAGCTTCGTAACTTTCTACAATGGGTCTAATTTGTAAAAAACTAAATTCTTTTGGTTGGCCAGTTGGCACATCTAATTTAACTGCAAATTCTATTTCAATTGGATTTCTCATTTCACGCTGACCAATTCTTAATAAATCTTGTAATATTTCAGGTAACGGAAATGTTCCATATTTTAAAACATTATCAAAAGTAATTAGTCTAATACCATCATGTAGAACTCCTGGTTTTATAATATTATTTTGTAAATCATAGGTTGAAGCCACAAATTTTAAAGACCCATGTTTTTCTGCACGTCTGATAGATATTTTCTTTTTGTTGATAGATTCATTAGTTGAAGCCTTATAACTATCTGGATCCATATCCAACCCATAAAAGTATTGCTGAGTATCTCTTTTGGTTGAATCAGGCGAAGATAGCTGAAGAATTTTTTTAGGATGTGCGGGTGAAAATCGTAAGGTCTGCCCACCTCCAACAATAATTTCACCTAATCCTAACGCTATATTTGCAATTCCTTCATTTGGTAATTCATTCCCAATTGGATAAAAATTAATAGAACGTGCAACTCCTGAAATATTTGGGTAATAAACATCATCATATTGTTTTCCTATTACTTCTTGCAAAATAACAGCCATTTTATCTTCTTCAATAGAATGAGAAGTAGCTTTTAAATATGATTTACTGCTTTGAAAAAAGGCAGATGCCATCACAGATTTAATTGCTTTACAAGCCATATTCAGCATCACTTCTTTTTCTGTATTTGGAATCATATAGGTAGCAAAAACTCCTGCAAATGGCTGATAATGTGAATCTTCCAAAACACTTGAAGACCGCACTGCAATTGGTGAAGATGTGATATCTAAAAAAGCTTTAATATCATCTAAAACCCATTTTGGAAATGGTTTTGAGATAAATTTATCTAAAATTTTCTCATCGCTATCGTTATCGCAATTTGCAACAAAATCTATTAATTCATGGCTATCCATAAATTCATCAAAAACTTCAGTGCTTATAACTACGGTTCTAGGGATAGAAATGGTTACATCTTGGTATTTATGAAATAACCTATGACGCTTTAAAAAGGAGTCTATAAATGCTAAACCACGTCCTTTTCCTCCTAAAGAACCCTCTCCTATTCTTGAAAATCCTAAATATTCATCATATTTATCCTTATCAAATTTCGCAATAACACCTCTTGATCTAAAAACTCGATATGCTTTTATTGCTTTTAGTAAAAATTCTCTAATATGTTCTGCATCTTCAAAATCTTCAAATTCAACTTTACTAAATAGGTTTGCTAATGGAAATAAAACTCTTGACTTTAACCATTTTGAATACTCACCTCTTTTAGCATGATACTCAATAGCATCTGTAGTTACAATAGCTAAAGCTTTTTGAAAATTATTTAAATCATTAACTTTTGCTAAAACTTTCATTTGTTTTGGGTCCCAAAATTCAAAAGCACCAAAAGAAAAATATTTATTAATGAATTTTTTTAGCTCTTGACCTAATGTTTCTGAATGTTTATATAAAAATTTACCTTTTAGTTCTAAAGCTATTTTTTCATTTTCATTATCTGAAGATTGAATTAAAAAAGGAAAATAACGCTCTAAACTTCTAACATATTTTAAAAATTCAAACCCCGCATGTATATCGCGTTTCCCATCTTTATAATAACTAACATCTGAAATAACACCTAAAAGATTGTGTTGGTATTTTTCAAACAGCAACATTCCTTCTTCATAATTTGTAGCTAACAAAATTTTTGGACGACCTCTCATTAACATCATTCCACGATGCTCATTTAAGCCTTCAGACATAAATGAGTGTGTTTGTTTTACTATAATCTTATAAATAATTGGTAAATATCTTGAATAAAATCGCAGGGAATCTTCAACCAATAAAATAGCTTTAACACCAATTTTATTGATATCATTTTCAGCATTCATTCTATCTTCAGTTAATTTAATAATGGCTAAAAAAATATCAACATTTCCATTCCAATGAAAAACAAAATCTATAATTCCTGTATTTTCTCTTAAAACCTTTTTTCTTAATTCAGAAGAGTAATGGCTAAGTGCTGCGATTGGAACATTTGGAAAAGCTTCTTTAATTTGTTGTGATGTTTCAAATGCTTTATAATTACCAATATCTAACCAAGTAATCACTAAATCTATTTTATTAGATTCCAGCATTTTTATAGCTCTTTTTGCAGAATTAGCGTGTACAAAGTTTGGCGGATACCTTAAATTTAAAGCCGTGTATTCATTAAAAATTCGCTCGTCAATTCTACCATCTTCTTCTAACATGTAGTAATCGTAGTTAGAACAAACTATCAAAATTTTATTAATTCTATTTTGCATTAACTCATTAAAAGCAACATCTTCAAACTCATATGCTTTTAAATCAGGTAAAGGATTTTTCATTATTTTAAGAGACTTTGTTAATCTATGCAAGATAGAATTTAAACTATAAATTTTAATAGTTTTATAAATTTAATTAGATAAACAAAAACGTTTTGTTTTAAAATATTATCGCTAATAAATCAAATTCAATAAAACTGTTTTTTGGAGTAAATAAATGAACAAACACGTTTCAAACACTTATTCTTTTTTTCAAAATAAAATTGTTTAAATTTGCAACCTAATTTTATATGCAAAATGTTAGATAAAGTAAAAGAACTGATTGGAGAAGTAAGTGCATTTAATGCCACTACTAAAGATGAAATTGAAACTTTTAGAATTAAATTTTTAGGTAAAAAAGGAATCCTAAACGATTTATTTGAGGAATTTAAAAATGTAGCGCCGGCCGAAAGAAAAGATTTTGGACAAGCCTTAAATATCTTAAAAAATTCTGCTCAAAATAAAGTAACTACTCTAAAAGATATTTTAGAAAATGCTACTGAGCAAAAAGGATTTTATGGAGACTTAACGCGTCCATCTGAACCTATTGAATTAGGTTCTCGCCATCCTATTTCTTTGGTTAGAAACAAAATTATTGATGTATTTTCACGCATTGGTTTTACAGTTTCTGAAGGTCCTGAAATTGAAGATGACTGGCATAATTTTACTGCACTAAACTTACCTGAATATCACCCAGCTCGTGATATGCAGGATACTTTTTTCATTGAAAAAAATCCAGATATTTTATTGCGTACACACACTTCATCTGTACAAGTGCGCTATATGGAAAATAACAAACCGCCAATTAGAACCATTTCTCCAGGTCGTGTGTTTAGAAACGAAGATATTTCGGCACGTGCACATTGTATTTTTCATCAAGTTGAAGGTTTATACATTGACACAGATGTTTCTTTTGCTGATTTAAAACAAACATTATTATATTTTACGAAAGAAATGTTTGGGAAATCAAAAATACGTTTACGCCCATCTTATTTTCCTTTTACTGAGCCAAGCGCTGAAGTTGATATTTATTGGGGATTAGAAACGGAAACCGATTATAAAATTACAAAAGGAACTGGTTGGCTAGAAATTATGGGATGTGGTATGGTTGATCCTAATGTGTTAAAAAACACAAATATAGATCCTGAAATTTACTCGGGTTACGCTTTTGGAATGGGAATTGAGCGTATTGCCATGCTATTATATCAAATACCTGATATTAGAATGTTTTATGAAAACGATGTTCGTTTTTTAGAGCAATTTAAATCAATAATATAGTTTACAAATTCCGCTAATTAGCGGAATTTTTTATTAAACTTTTATGAAAAAAGATCTAGAAATACCCGAAGTTACAAACATATTTATTGCTGTTGTTAAAGAATATAATGATGAATTTTTATGTGAAGACTGGAATGCCTATATTATTAACAATAAAGAAGTTGCTATAGAAATGGTTTTAATTGTTTCTAAAGGATATGATGAAGATAAACTATTAGAAACTTCAATAATGCGTAAGAAAATTGAAAAATTGCCTGCAAAATCTTTCGCTAAAATTGAATTATTACAAGGTGAAGTTGTAACTATTTCTAACTTTTTTAATGTTACTTTTTTTGAAGGAAACCAACTATTCGATAAAAAATATTTGTTTGAAAAAGGCTCCATAAAAGAAGGTGCTTTACGCAATATTCCTTTGTTAAATAAACGTGGTATTTTAGTGAAATAATATGCCTTTTAACTTTTTACACATGAAACGAGCATGTTAACCTTTTTCTCTTCCAAGGAAATGATTAATAGCGAACAGCATTTGACCATAAAAAAACAATAAATATTAACACATGAAAACAACATTTTTATTTTTATTCATGATTTTCAGTCTCATCTCAAATTCTCAAAATATTCCTCTTTACGTTGGTACGTATACCGATGAAACAAGTGAAGGAATTTATTGTTACGATTTTAATATTGAAACAGGTGAAATTAGCAATCAAAAATTAGCAGCTAAAGTTACAAATCCATCGTTTTTATCCTATTCTAAGAATAGAAAATTTTTGTATGCTGTAAGTGAAGTCGCTGATTTTAAAAATACTAATAGTGGTTTTGTAAGTGCTTTTTCAGTTACTGAAAATGGTTTTCTTCAATTTATAAATAGTGTAAGTTCTAACGGAGCTCATCCTTGTCATATTCAATTAAATGATGAAAACGCTGTTATTTCAAATTATACTGGCGGTACTATTTCTATTCATAAAGTTAAAAAAAACGGAGAAATTAAACCTGCAAATCAAATTATAGATCATAATGCGCCTAATAAGAAATCACACACTCATTCAACAAAGTTTTTAAACAATGAATTGTTTGTTGCTGATTTAGGGCTCGATTTTTTAGCTCACTATGTTAAAATCGGGAATGAATATCTTTTAAATGAAAAATATTTAATGGGTGAAAAATCTGGTCCGCGTCATTTTGAAATTTCTAAGAATGGTGATTTTATCTATGTAATTAATGAGCTTAACTCTACCATTATAGTCTTAAAAAAAGGAAAAGAAAAGTATAATCAAATTCAAAATATTAGTACTTTAAATGATGGTTTTGAAGGTGAAAGTTTTTGTGCTGATATTCATTTATCTCAGAATGAAAACTATTTATACGGTTCAAACAGAGGTGAAAATAGTATGGTAGTTTTTAAAAGAGATACATTAGGAACTATTCAAAAAACACAAACAATATCAGTAAATGGTGATTGGCCTCGTAATTTCACTATATCTCCAAATGGAAAATTTTTATTGGTTGCAAATCAAAAAAGTAAAAATATAAGTGTTTATGAGGTAGCTATAAAAACAGGAAATCTTACTTTTTTATACAGTAAAAATACACCAACTCCAGTTTGTTTACTTTTTTAATTTCAAGTTTTATTTCAATTCAAAATAGTAAATATTATCATTATTATTAAACCTGTAAGTAGTTAGATAACCGCTTGATTTTGTAGTAAATAAAACGCCAAGTTCATCAAATTCAGAATTAAACTCGTTTGTTTTTATGGGTATTCCCCAAGTGCCATTATTTCTTTCAATTTTATAGATGTTAAACACTCCTGTTTCTATCTTTTTTTCAACCATTTTTAAATTTCCATCAATATTTTCATACACAACACTTGTCAATTCTCCATTGTATATATTTGATGAAAAATAGATGGTGTTTTCATCATAAATCGTTGGGTTTAAAATCTTAAAATTGGGATGTGAAATATAAATAACACTTCCTCTTTCCCATTCATTGTTTACAGTTCTTTTGAGTTCCAGCAAATGATACCTACCATTTTCATTAGTTACAATTACCATTAAATTACCGTCATTTGAAATTGTTGGATCTGCATATGAAAATTCATTTTTACATATTGGTAATACGCTAAAGTTTGAAACTTTTAAATCCTCAATTATTCCTTGATAAATAGCCAAATTAAAAAAACCAAACGAATCCATATTTTTAGAAGTTGCTGTAACATATATTTCGTTTTTAAACACATTTACGGCACCTGATTGAAATTTCTTATCAATTTTAATTTTTTTTGATTTTGAATTTAAATTTGAATAAAAAAGATGCGAACTAGTAGATTTATGGGATGATAAATACAAAAGTCCATTTTTATACTTTGTAGGAAAAATATTATTAGTAGTGTTAGTTGATAAATATGTTTCGTATATATTTATACTATCTGTTTCGCTTATTAAAACCCTTTCTTGAGCTTTTACATTTAAAAAAGTAAGTATTAAAATGAAGTATAAAATTCTCATATATTTTAATTTTTTTAGATTCAAATTTTAAAAATAAAAGTTTTTATACAACGTTAAATTGGGTGTGATACATTTAATCTAAATTTATTGTGATATCTTTTAAATAGTTATTAATTACATTCATTAAAACGTCTTTTCCAATTGGTTTTGAAATAAAATCGTTACAACCAATATTAATTGCTTCTTCTCTATCTTCAATAGTTGAATAAGCTGTTTGTGCAATAATAGGTAGGTTCGGCCTAAATTCTCGTATTTTTTTTACAGCTAGAAAACCATTTAAAACAGGCATTTTTAAATCCATTAAAACAATATTAATAGTTGAATTGTTTTGGCAAATATCAATAGCTTCTCGCCCATTTTTAGCATGTAAAATATCACAATTTAATTTCATAATATCTTTTAATATTGTTTCAAGATAAATGTAATTAACCTCCTCATCTTCAGCAATTAAAATAGTATATTTATTATTATTTTCTTCAGTTTCAATAAGGGTATAAATGGGATTAAAAGGTAAATTCACAAAAAATGTTGCTCCTTCCATCATTTCAGATTTCACTGAAATTTTCCCTCCTAATAACTCTGTATTTTCTTTTGCAATTGACAAACCTAATCCTAAACCTCCAACTTTTTTTGTTAGTTCTTTTTCAGCCTGTGCAAAACGCTCAAAAATTAATTCTTGCTTCTCTGGTTTAATTCCTATTCCAGTATCTTTTACATATATTTCTAGTTGAGTGTTGCTATTTTTTAGATAGTATCCAAATTCAATAAACCCATTGTTCGTGAATTTTAAAGCATTTTCTAATAAGTTACTTAGTATTTTATTTAATTTCGATCTATCAGAAATTATGGTGCTTTCTTCATCTGAAAGTGCTTTTTTAAGATAGAGCGGTGTTTTATTTTCCTTTGCTTTTATGTCAAAAATTGAGAATAATTCTAACATCACATCGTTTATACAAACTTCTTCTTCTTCTACTTTTACTTGTTTTGTGCCTAAGCTAGAAATTTCTAAAATATCATCAATAATATGCATTAATTGTTTTCCACTATTTTGAATAATCTTTACAAAATTATTTCGCTTTTGACTATCAATATCTGGATCATTTAACATTTCTGAAAATCCTAAAATACCATTCATAGGTGTTCTAATTTCATGTGACATATTGTTTAAAAATTCAGTTTTTAAACGATCACTTTCTTCCGCTTTTTCTTTCGCTTTATTTAATGCTGAAATATCAATAACAGAAGCTATCACTTTTCCACTATTATCTACTACATTAGATTTTATCATGGCGGTAATAATGGCTCCATTTGTATGTAAAAATTCTGTTTCGCTTTTAAATTCTTTATTACCTAATACAATTGATACAATTTCATTTACAACTATATTTATAGCTTTATTATTATTACTTTTTCTTATATGAGTTATTAAATCTTCTTTATTTTTAACTCCCAATAACTCTAATGTTTTATGATTTACATTAATGATTTTTATTTTTGAAATACATTCATTAGCAAAATCTAAATTTTCATTTAAATATTTTTTAACATCTTTTGTTGCTATTCCTTTTGAATTTATAAGTTGTATTACTTCTGAAAAATCTTGTTCCCAAATTGAAACTGGACTTTCTTCAAATAAACTTTTAAAACGGCTGTTACTTTCAAAAAGCAACGTGTTTTTTTCTGATAATTCTAAACTTAAATTTTTTAATTCTTGATTTTGATTTTCAGACATTTCATATGCGTTTTTTAATATTGAAATGTCTGTTACCAATGCAAAAGAACCAATTATTTTTTCATTTTTATTGTAGACAGGTGATGTTTTAAACAAACAAGGTATTCTTTTACCACTACTCGTTTTTAATTCAATTTCATATGCTGAAGAAGCACCTTGAAATCTGTTTTTCAATTGTTCCGTAAAAACTTTCTTGTTTTCATCATCAACAAATTCAAAAATAGATTTTCCAATCATTTCGTTTTCGGCACACTCTAAAATTTTGCTCATTTCAGGATTAACTTTAGTTGTTAAACCTTCCGTATTAATAACCCAAAATCCTTCATTAGCAGTTTCTAAAATTCTATTTAGCGACTCTTCATTTTCTTTAATTGTTTCAAAAGCACTAATGAGTCCCTTTTCTGATTTTTTTCGTTCTGTTATATCTCTCCAAACACAATGAATAATTTTATTTTCTGGTTCACTTGAAATCACTGTTAATAATACTTCAACATAAAAATTAATTCCATCTTTTTTGGTATGAAGCCATTCAAATCTACGTGATCCTATTTTTAAGACTGTTTTCATTATTTCATCAGCTTTATCCATAGAATTTAATCCATCAGGTTGTTGTTTTGGTGATAATTGTGATGGATGTAAATTTAAAAATTCTTCTTTAGCATTGTATCCAAGCATTTTTACAGTTGCCTCATTGCATTCAATAAAAATCCCATTTTTGATAATTAATATAGCATCTCCAGATTTTTCAAATAGCTCACGAAATTTTTGTTCACTATTTTTAATTTTTTGTGTTGCTTCTATTAATTTTTCTTCTGCATGTTTACGTTTCGTAATATCTTCTTTTACTGCTAAATAATTTGTAATTTCTCCTAAGTTATTTTTTATTGAAGTTATGGTTACTTGTTCCCAAAATAAAATACCATTCTTAGCTTTATTCTGAAATTCACCTTGCCAAGTTTTACCAGCTGTTATGGTTTTCCACATTTTAGCATAATATTCTTTGGGTTGTTTTCCTGAACTTAGAATTCTTGGGTTTTTCCCAATTACTTCTTCTAAAGCAAAGCCAGTAATTTCAGTAAATTTTGAGTTTACATATTCTATAGTTCCACAAGGGTCTGTAATTACAATAGTATTGGCACTTTGTTCAATTGCTGTTGATAATTTTTTAGTTTGTTCTTGGATTTTATTTTTCTCGGTTAAATCTCTTACAGATGCAACTCTAAATACTTTATTTTCTTCTGATGAAAAATATCGTCCTTTAACTTCTATTGGAAAAACAGTACCATCTTTTCTAATTCCCTCAATCTCAATTGGTAAAAAATTATTTTTATCTCTGTTTTCTCTAATTATTTTATGATATTTTTTAGGATATAGTATATTTACAAAATCCTTCCCTATTAATTCGTCATGATTGTATCCAAACATTTTTTCAAATGAATGGTTTATATCTATTACAATTCCATTATTATGAATTATAATTCCTTCAAAAGTAAGGTTTGCAATTTTTTTGAATTTTTTTTCACTATTTTGAAGTAAAATTTTAGATTGTTTTTCTTCAGTAATATCTTTAAAAGTTAAAAGAGCTTTGTTACCATCATCTATATTTAACCTTGCTCCGCTTACCAGCAAGTTTTTAATTTTACCGGATTTAGAGACTATACTAAAATCAGAATCTTTAAAAGATCCTATCTCAGCAAGTTTTTTGTTAATTATATCTCTTATTCCAGCATCTATTATTAACTTATTAGTAAAAATATTACCTTTATAAAATTCATCTTTAGCGTATTCAAAAATTTGAAAATAGCTTTCATTAGCTTCAATTCTTTCTCCTGTTTTAAAATCTACAATTTCCATAGCAATAGGGTTGTTAAAAAATGCTTTGGAATATTTTTCTTCAATTTCTTTATTTAGTTTATTTAAAGCTTCTAATTTTTTTATTTCTAACTCTAAGGTATTTTCGAAAATTATTTTTTCTAATACTTTCTCAACTTTTATTGCACAAATTTGTAATATAATTTTAATATTTTCTGTGCCAATTATTTGTTTGCTATCTAACAATGCTATTAAACCTATAGGCTCACCTTTTGAAGACCATAAAGGTATTCCTACATAACTTTCAATATTCATTTGTACCAGTAATTCATCTTTTGGAAAGAGTGATTGTATGTTACTTGGATATATACAAATATTTTTATTAATCACATTTTCACAAGGTGTGTTGGCTAATTCATAAGAAAAATTTGAGAGTATATTTTGTTTATTACAAACAACAACTGTTTCAGTAATTGTTGGTGTTTTTAGTAAATATTTCTCAATTAATATATATTCAATTTCTAATAAATGAGTTAAAAATTTAGCTATTTTTTGAAGAAACTCATCTGCTGATATTTGGTATCCTTCATTACTAATGAATTTTAACGTTTCTTCTATACGCTTTTGTTGACTTTTCATAGTTGAGGAACAAACTTATTTATCATATTAAATAAAGAATCTTTGGTTATTGGTTTTGAAATAAAATTATCACAACCCGCCATTATTGCTTTTTTTTGCTCTTCTTTTGTTGAATAGGCTGTTTGAGCAATAATAGGAATGCTTGGGTATAATTTTTTTATCTCTTTTGTAGCATCATATCCGTTCATTACAGGCATTTTTAAATCCATAAGTATCATATCTATGGTTATATTTGTTTTACAAATATCTATAGCTTCTTTACCATTTTTTGCATGTAAAATAGTACAATTAATTTTAAACACATCTTTTAATAAAGTATCTAAATATAAGTAATTTATTTCTTCATCTTCAACAATTAAAATGGTTGTTTTTTTTTGAAGCGTATCATTTGTAATTTCAATATCATCAAAAACTGGTTTGTAAGGAATTGTTACAAAAAAAGTAGTTCCTTTTCCTACTATTGATTCAACCAAAATTTCACCACCTAACAACACGGTATTTTCTTTGGCAATTGAAAGTCCAAGCCCTAATCCTTTTACTTTTTTTGAGATTTCTTTGTTGGCTCGTATAAAGCGTTCAAAAATTAATTTTTGATCTTCAGTTTTAATACCAATTCCAGTATCTTTCACATAAATTTCTAATATTGAGGACTCTTTATTGTTTTTTAATTTATAACCAAACTCTATGAATCCAATATTTGTAAATTTTAAGGCATTTTCTAATAAATTACTTACTATTTTATTGAGTTTAGATTTGTCTGTTAGTATGGCACTTTGTTTATCTGAAAGTCCTTTTTCAAGATATAATGGTGTCTTATTTTCTTTTGCTTTTGAATCGAAAATTGAAAATAATTCTAATAATAAATCGTTTAAATTAACTGGCTCTTCGTAAACTTTTACTTGTTTTGTTCCTAATTTAGAAATTTCGATAATATCATCAATTATTTGTAATAATTGTTTGCCACTATTTTTAATTATTTTAACAAAATACTTTCTTTTTTCATCAATTAAATCTGAATCTGCTAACAATTCAGAAAATCCCATAATACCATTCATTGGGGTTCTAATTTCGTGAGACATATTGCTAATAAATTCCGTTTTTAAACGATCACTTTCTTCTGCATTCATTTTAGCTTCTATCAATTCAGATTCTATTCGTTTACGGTTTGTAATATCTCTTAAAACACCATGAATAATTTTGTTATTTTTTTTATTTGAAATTGATGTTAGTAAAATTTCAGCAGGAAATGTTTTTCCGTTTTTTTTTAAAAAAAACCATTCAAATCGATGCGTACCTTTTTCTTGAGCAGTAGACAACATTACTTTAGAATTTTCAAATGATTCAGCGCCGCTAGGTTGTAACTTTGGTGATAATTTTTTAGGATGAACTGCTAAAAATTCTTTTTTAGATGTATAGCCAAACATTATAACGGCCGCATCATTCACATCACTAAATTTACCGTTTTTACCAATCATAATAGCATCCCCAGATTTTTCATAAAGTTGCCTAAATTTTTGTTCACTTGCTTTCAGTTTATCTCTACTTTTGGCAAGTTTAATTTCAGCTTGTTTTCTTTCAGTAATGTCTTGAATGGTTCCTAATGAACGTAGTGGTTTTCCTTCTTCATTAAATTCTGTGTAACCTTTTTTTAAAACATATTTAATTTCATTTGAATTTAATAATAATCTAAGTGTTATTTCAAAAGGTTTATTATTCTCCAATGAATCTAAATAAGTATTGTTGAAAATTTCTTTATCTTTTGGGTGTATTTTCTCTAAAAAGGTAGCATATGTAGGTTTAAATTCTTGTGGTTTTAAATTGAATACTCTAAAAACTTCATCAGACCAAGTTAACTTATTATCCAACAAGTTCAATTCCCAATACCCAATCTTTGCTATTATTTGTGCTTCTTTTAATAAGCGTTCGCTTTCTTTTAATTGTTTTTCTGCTACTTTACGCTCAGTGATATCACGAGCAAAACCAAGTGTTACTTTATTATTATTTATTGAAGCAACACTAATTCTAATTTCAACAGGGAAAGTAGAACCATCTTTGCGTTTGTGTTTTGTTTCTAAAGAATATGATTTGCCAACTTCTAAGCTATTCCAAAACTTTTTGGCTTTCTCTACCTCAATAAAGTTCGCATCTAGTTCTGTAATATTTAAACATAATAATTCTTTTTCATTATAACCAAGCGCTGTACAAGCTAATTTGTTTACTTCTAAAATTTGTCCTTCAAAATTTGCCATATACATAGCATCTCCTGCATTTTCAATAATATTTTTAAACTTATTTTCACTTTCAATACGTGAAGTTTTTGATTTTTCAAAAAGAATAGATTTTTTTGATTTTAAAATTTCTAACTCTTTTTCTAATTCTTGGTAGGTGAGTTTTGTTTTCATAACAAAGAGCAATTATTTATTATTTAATTTATAAGCTCTTTTATGCACGTTAAAACTATTTATATAAGGAGCTTAAATTGTCTTAATAATTAATACTCTAAATATACAAAACTTACTTTACTGATTTAAAGATTATTATAAAAAAACTATAAATTATGAAGCGTTTTACTGAATTCTAACACTTTATTCCAATTGGTGTATTCTATCTCAACCGTTTTATCTGTAGGTCCTTTGGTCATCCACATAATAAACTGAATCATAATTCTATCAAAATAAGGATATTTTTTATAGTCTAATTTACCTGCAAAAACTTCTACTAATGTAGGTTTCCAATTAATAGTTTTAAAAAATTTAACCACATATGGATTTGTAGTTGGTGTGTTTTTTTCTGGTTTTCTTGCTACTAAATTAACTGAAAAAAATGCTGTTTTTGTAGTGTCAAGTTTTGATTTATTGGTATTTATGAATTCAGTAATTTTTTTATGATGCACCCCATATCTAATACTTGATCCAATAATAAATTTATCGAAATTAGTTATTTCTTCTTTAAAATCATCAATTGAATAAAGTTCAACTTGGTTGTTTAATTGTACTAATTCTTCTTTAATTTTAGTACAAATTTTTAATGTTTGCCCATCAACTGTTGCGTAAACTATTCCAATTTTCATAGTCGTTATTTAATTTTAAGTTTCCTTTTAAAAATCTATTTAAAACACTTTCAAATTTACGAAACTCAGTAAAGTGTTTGTATGATATATGTCAATTAATAAACAGCTGTGAAATTTGGATATATTTCATAAAAAAACCAGTCAAAAATTGACTGGTTTTAATTTTTCTAAAAAGCTAATGTAGTATATTAAATTACTTTAACGTTTACTGCGTTTAACCCTTTTTTACCTTCTTTTAGTTCAAATTCAACTACATCACCCTCTCTCACTTCATCAATTAAGCCTGAAATGTGCATGAAATAATCTGTTCCTGAACCATCTTCTGTTACAAATCCAAAACCTTTAGATTCGTTAAAAAATTTTACTGTACCTTTTTTCATTATTATAAATAAATATATTATAATACAAATATAGTTTTATTTCAAACTTTAATATCTATTTTTTTGAAAATTATTTTTTGATTTTAAAAAACGTAAACTATTGTTAATCTAATAGTTCTGTTAGATTTTTAAAAATTTGTTTCGGATTTTTGTTTTCATATAATACCGCATAAACAGCATCAATAATTGGTGTTTTAGCCTTGTTTTTTTCATTTAGTAAATAAGCACTTTTTGATGCATAATAACCTTCTGCAACCATACTCATTTCCATCATTGCACTTTTTACAGTGTATCCTTTACCAATCATATTACCAAACATTCTATTTCTACTAAAAACCGAATATCCTGTTACCAATAAGTCACCTAAATAAGCTGAATTATTAATATTACGCTTCATTTTATGAACTTTTTTTATAAAGCGCTTCATTTCACGAATAGAATTTGACATTAATACCGACTGAAAATTATCTCCATATCCCAATCCATGTGCCATACCAGCGGCAATTGCATAAATGTTTTTTAACATTGCAGCATATTCCGTACCAATTATATCGTCTGATATTTTTGTTTTTATGTAATTACTAGAAATACATTTGCCTATTAATCTTGCTTTTTTGGCGTCAGTACAGGCAATTGTTAAATAAGATAAACGCTCCATTGCAACTTCTTCTGCATGACAAGGTCCTGCAATAACACCTATGTTCTCAAAAGGGATTTGATGCATTTTATTAAAATGTTCCCCAACAATTAATCCGGTTTCTGGAACAATACCTTTAATAGCCGAAAACACAATTTTTTTAGAAAAATCTTCGGTTATTTTGTCTATTTCAGCTTTTACAAATGCTGAAGGAATGGCAAAAATTAAAATATCAGCATAACGTACCAATTCATTAATATCACTTGATAAATACAATTTATTTACATCAAATTCTGCTGAACTTAAGTAATTTGGATTGTGTTCATTTTCTCTAATGTAATCTACTGAACTTTGATTTCTAACATACCATCCAACTTGTTCTAAGTTTTCACACAACATTTTTACAATGGCTGTTGCCCAGCTTCCGCTTCCAAAAACAGCAATCTTAGGAAATTCACTCATTATATTACGAATTTAGATTTCAAAAGTAAACAAACTAAAACTAAGACCAAAACTAAAAAGCTTTATCAATTATTGAAGCAAAGTAAACATTATTCTCAATAGTTGTTTTAATGAAAAAACAGAAAATCTTTTGTACTTTTAAATTTTTAAATTATTTACTATAAATCCAAATTGAGCACACTTAAACGATTTTTTAAAGACACCATTATTTACGGAATTGCAGCCGTTTTACCTCGAGTAATAAACTTTCTCTTAGTTCGTGTGCATACGGATGCTTTACCAACAGATAATTATGCCGAAAACACCAATTTTTATATTTGGGCTGCCCTATTTTCTGTACTCTTAACCTTCGGAATGGAAACTGCTTTTTTTCGGTTTTATAAAGCTGAAGAAAAAAAAGATGCTTTAATTTCAACTTCTTTTATAAGTGTATTTGCTTCAGCAATACTTTTTGTAATACTTGGATTTACTTTTTCTGATTTTTTTACCACTATTTTTGATTTTGGTGAAAACCCACTTCAACTAAAATTATTAATAGGAATACTTGCAATTGATACTTTAGCTGTAATACCTTTTGCTTATTTACGTGCTTCAAACCGACCTATAAAATATGCAGCTATTAAATTAATTAATGTTGGTGTAATTGTAGTTATTAATCTGGTATTTTTAAAATATATTCCAGAATTTAAAGACAGTGAAACACCTGTACCAACCTTCTTAACTACCATTTTTGAAAGTACATTTATTGTTAATTTTATATTTATTGCCAATATAATTGGAAGTGCTATGTCACTTATTTTATTACTCCCTTATTTATTAAAATTTAAGTGGAGTTTTAATATCTTATTATTTAAAAAAATGCTGTCATACTCATGGCCAATTGCTGTTGCTGGAATTGCCTATGTTATTAATGAAAATTTAGATAAAATCTTAATTGGACAACTTATTGACAAAAGCACCATGGGAATTTATGCTGCTTGCTATAAGTTGGCAATTTTTATGAATTTATACATTATGGCGTTTCGTTTGGGGGCTGAACCTTTCTTTTTTAGTCACTCAAATCATAAAGATGCGAAAGAAACTTATGCTCGAATTTTAAACTATTTTATAATTGTTGGCTCGTTGGTTTTTGTGGGAATTGTAGTTTTTCTTGATCTTATTAAAGAAATTTTTATAAAAAATACAGATTATTGGGAAGCTATTATTATTGTGCCAATTGTGTTATTGGCTAATTTATTTTTAGGTATTTATCACAATTTAGCTATTTGGTACAAACTAACCGATAAAACACCTTATGGAATGTTGTTTTCAATTATTGGAGCTATAATTACTATTATTATGAACGTTGCTTTAATTCCTGTAATTGGATTTATAGCCTCAGCTTGGGCTACTTTATTGGCTTACGGAACTATGATGGTGCTCTCTTATTTTATAGGAAATAAATACTATCCAGTTCCTTATAATTTAAAAAAATCTGGAAGTTATTTGATCGTTTCTATGATTATTTCATTTGTTTCATTTACCTATTTTAGAGAAAATTATATTATGTCAATTGCGCTTGTTTTCACCTTTGGAATCCTTATTTTTTGGAATGAAAAAAAGGAATTATTAGCAATATTAAAACGGTAAAAAATGAAAAAAATTATTACTTTTTTTATAGTTAGTTGTTTAACAACCTTAGTTTTGTTTTCACAAAATACTAAAGAAAAAAAATCTACAGCTTCTAAAAATGTTTCAATTATTGAAAAAGAATTTTTAATTCCTGAGTTGAATACTATCAGTCATAAAATTTGGGTTTATTTACCGCCTAATTATACTGAAAATTCAAAAAAATATCCTGTTATTTATATGCATGATGGTCAAAATTTATTTGATAATGTAACATCCTATATTGGCGAATGGGAAGTAGATGAAACTTTAAATGAACTCTTCAACAAAACAGGAAAAGGTTTTATTGTTGTAGGTATTGAAAATGCTGGTGAAGAGCGAATTAATGAATATACACCTTGGTCACATGAAAAATATGGCGGTGGAAAAGGTGAAATTTATATCAATTTTATTAAAAACACTTTGAAACCTTATATTGATGCTACTTACAGAACTAAAAAACAACAAAAACATACAAGTTTGATTGGAAGCTCATTGGGTGGTTTAATTTCTTATTATGGCGGACTTAAATATCCTAAAACTTTTGGGAAAATTGGCGCATTATCAACTTCATTTTGGTTTTCTGATAAAGTGGAAGGATTTACCGCAGCCTATGGAAATACTAAAAACGTAAAATTGTTTTTATTGGTAGGTGAAAAAGAAGGTGAAGAAATGGTATCTGGAACTGAAAAAACCAAAAAATTATTACTGGAAACTGGTTTTAAACAGAAGAACATAAAATCAAAAATAAATCCCAACGGAAATCATAATGAAACCTTTTGGAAAAGTGAATTTTTAGAAGTTGTTACTTGGTTATATGATATAAAATAAAATATGACATCAAAAGAAACACCTATTATTGTTGAGCAATCATTTGAAGCTTCTGTAAATATAATTTGGAATGCAATTACCAATATTCATGAAATGAAATGTTGGTTTTTTGATAGTATTCCCAATTTTATACCAGTTGTTGGTTTTAAAACTGAATTTAATGTTACTTCGGAAGAACGAAATTTCAAACATTTATGGACCGTAACTGAGGTTGAACCTTTGAAGAAAATTATCACAAATTGGAAATATGAAGAATATTCAGGAAACTCTTTTGTGCATTTTGAATTGTTAGAACAAACGAATGGTACAATGCTAAGAATTACATCTATAGTAACTGAAAGTTTTCCAACAAATATTCCAGAATTTAAACCTGAAAGTTGCAGAGCTGGTTGGAAATATTTTATGAACAGACTTAAAAATTATATTGAAACTAACTCCTAAAAAGTTAATAAATTCAAAAAAACGAATACAAAATGAAAGTACAAATCATCAACAAATCAAAACACGAATTACCAAACTACGAAACCATTGCCTCAGCTGGAATGGATTTACGCGCAAATATTTCAGAAGCAATTACACTAAAACCTTTAGAACGTGCCATTGTTAAAACAGGCTTATTTATTGCTTTGCCCGTAGGTACAGAAGCGCAAGTACGTCCGCGTAGCGGCCTTGCAGCAAAAAATGGAATTACCGTTTTAAATTCTCCAGGAACTGTAGATGCAGATTATAGAGGTGAAATTGGTGTGATTTTAGTGAATCTATCTAACCAAAATTTTGTAATAAATGATGGAGAGCGTATTGCACAATTAGTAATTTCAAAACATGAACGTGCAAACTGGGATATTGTTGAAGTTTTAAGTGAAACTGAGCGCGGAGCAGGTGGATTTGGAAGTACAGGAGTTTAAAAAATCTCAATACATACTTCATTA
>NZ_JBFFOE010000040.1:0-25375 GCF_041562875.1 Lutibacter sp.
AAAATTGCGAAAATAATTAGTTTCTTCATTTTATTTCGTTTTATGAATTTATAATGATTTATTAGAATGTTACAAAGTTAGTTATCTATGTTATTAATTTTGTTACATAATTTAAAAGGAAACTTACAGTATTCATACATTTTGGAGGTTTTTTAGATAGGGATTTTTAGTAGGATTAAAACTGTAAATTATTTTCTATTTAAAAAAAATTGAATTTAATAAAATACAAAAAGGTTTAGCAAAAGCGAAACCTTTTTTAATTATATATCAAGTTTAATATTATTGTCTAATAAATCTCAATAGATATTTTAGAATGAATCATCAAAAAATTATTCAGCTAATGTTCTCATAAAATGAACTGTTATCCACATATCTTCTTCACTCATTTTCTTTTCATAGTTAGGCATGTCTTTTCTGCCTATATAGCTTTTATAAAATAAAGCTCCGTCAGATTGGGATTGGAATTTTTTTGATGAAAAATCTCCCAAATCACCTTCTAAATTATCTGCTTTTGTTCCATCGCCATATCCTTTGCTTCCGTGACAAGATTTACAATGTTTTGTGTATAAAGATTTACCAATAGCTATATTAGCTTTTGATGCCTCTTCAGGGTTTGTCATTTTTTCATATTTAGCAGGAACTTTCCATTCTTCTTGTGTTAATTTTTTGAATGAAAAAAGTCCGATACTAATTAGTCCGATAATCATTAAAAATTTAATTGTTTTCATCTTTTTGTGATTTTATTTTTGTTTATTATTAATTAATTATAATTGTTAAAATCAGCACCAAATTATATTTTAATGCTGTTTAATTTTAAGTATTTCTATAAGGTTCTTTTTTTATTTCCAATTCTGAACCTTCTTTTTTTATTTTAAACAAATTTACAATGGTGTAAATAAAATTCACATAAACACCTAATAGTAGGATAGTTAATACCACATACATCCAAATTGGTGCAGCCTTTGTCCATAACTTGTTTTCATCGGTCTTTATTTGTTTGTTAAATGTTCCCCAATGAACAGTTTTCTCCTGAATAATATTACCATATTCATCGTTATCATCAATAATTGAAGAAATTGTCAAATCACCTTTTGTATTGCCTGCAAAACTTTGCGACATAGCAAAGGTATACTCACCATCACTAATAATTCCTTCATCAATATTCTTTTTTGAAAGCATAGCCTTAACATAGGTGGTTACGTATACATCATTTACAGGGGTTTTAACACCTAAACTATCAATAGTAAAAGCAGTAAGTGTTACAGTTTTTACAGAATCAATTACGGATAAATTGAGGTCTAAATGAAGATCTTTAACCATTAAATCCTCTTCTTCTTCACTTAAAGCATCAGTACTATTAAAGCGGGCTCTTAAATTAATATATCCTTCTCCATCAATATTGTATTTTTGATTTTCAGGAAGAATTAATTGGGCAACCCCTTCTTTTGAAGTTTTTGAAGATCCTAATAGAATTTCTTCATCGTTCTGAATATTAAAGAATTGTATTTCAGCTTTATAAACTGGAGGCTGATCTTTTCTATCTTCTTTATTTAGGGCAATAAAAGTTACTTCAAGCAAACGAGAATTATCAGCTTGTTTAACTGTTTTAAAATCAAAACGCATCTTAAAATTACTTAAATCGTTTTCTTGGGCTGTTCCATTGGTGCATAGTAATAATGCAGCAATTATTGAAATAAAGAAGGTGTGATTATATAGATTACTTTTCATAATTCTTCAAAATTATTATTACTCTGATATTTTTTTATTGTCTTTATTTTGAACTGTATCAGGTGCAGTTCGGCCATCTAAAATATAGTTCATTGGAACAAGTGGAACTATTTTTCCTATTAATGTGAACATTAGTAAGAATGTTGCAATTCCAGCAATGCTTAGTGTAATTTCAACCCAGGATGCAGAATAGAAAAGGTAATCAATTCTAGTATCCTGAATTGGTACATAAGGTGTTTCTAGCGTAGGAATTACTATTAAATATCTATTAAGCCAAACGCCTACTAAAGCAATTATAGCAGCAATTGTAACCCACTTAATTGTTCTAAATTTTTTGAAGAATAAAATTCCAATTGGCACTAGAATTCCCACATAATTGGCTAATATAAATTCCCAAAAGTATCTTGTAAATAGCTTGTCTAATAAATTAGTATCAATTGCTTTATGGCTGAACCATCTTGAAAAATATTCTGTAAAAGTAAAATATCCATAAAGCATTGCTAGAATTAATAAAATAATTCCTCCTACTTTAAAGTGCATTCTACGGATATATTTTTCAAGTTTATAAAACTTACGTACTAAATACATAGTTATTATAATAAAAGCAACTCCTGAAAATAATCCGCCAATAATAAAATATGGAGCAAAAATTGTGCTATTCCAACCAGGTTGTAGTGTTAAGCTGAAAATCCACGCTAATACAGAATAAGCAACAATTGCAAGTACAATTACCATTGCAGACATTGTTCTTGTTATTTTATGTAATCGATTGCGCTGTGTTTTAGTATCTTGATAACCAATAGCTAAAGTTTTGTACATTTTCTTAATCCATTTCGGTATATTGCGTTCTTCACAATGATCTCTTAAAATAGCAAAATCTGGAATAAAAGTTAAGTATAGATAAATGAAACAAGCAACTATGTCGGTAATAATTGCCATAATATCCCAGGTTATTGGAGATTGAATTCTAGGATACATAAATAAATAATGTAACCTATCTAATCTTCCCATACATAACAAAATATAAATAGGTCCAATTAGTAATGATAATACGGTTATAATTTCTACAATTCTTGCAATCGCAGTTTTCCAAGGCGTATGAAAAAAGTGTAATATTCCTGAAATAAATGCTCCTGAATAGCTTATGCAAACTAACAAAATAAAATTCACCTCATAGATACCCCACACCACATTATCTCTCATTCCAGTTACAATCTGCCCTTCGGACATTTGTAAATAAAAAGCATAAAGTCCTGCTAAAATTATTACAATTAAGAAACCTATATATATTTTAGTTAACATGGAAGTTGTTTCTAATCTTGGCGCAAATTCTTTGAATAATTCTCTTTTTCTAGATTCTATATTCATATTTAAAATCTTAAGTGTTAAATTTTACCTTGTTTTTTTAATTCTTGAACATAAGGAACATCTTTATAACGTTCTTTTACTTCCTCGCTTACATCAAATCCATCCTCTAATTCGTACAATCTATCCACTGGAGGTAAATAATATACATTAGGTTTGGTTCCCAAATGTTCTAAATGACGATAGCCTCCTCGATCAGTAAGTAGTTTGGAAAAGCTGAGAGTTTCTTGGCCATTGGTTACAAGATCTTCATTTTTATCTCCAAAATAAATGACACCTTCAGGGCAAGATTGTGCGCAATGTGGTAATAAACCTTGTCTTAACAAATCTGGACAAAAATCGCATTTGGTTACTGTTCCCGTAGCTCCAGGAACGCTTGTTTCTGGCGAATAAGGTTGACTTTTGTCATCGAATTTGGCTTTGTGTTCCCAGTTAAATATACGTGCAGAATATGGACAACTTGTTACACAGAATTTACATCCAATACAACGTTCATTGTCAACTAATACAATATTATCTTCTCTTTTAAAAGTAGCCCCAGTTGGACAAACCGTTACACAAGGTGGCTCATCACAATGCATGCAGTTTTTTGGAAACCAATATGGCTCTGATGTAGGATTGTCTTGAAGAAGTTTAATTTTCATAAATTCTTGACCGTAATCTAAATTATGACCTTTTTGGCAACCTTCAACACATTTTCTGGCGTTTTTACATTTGGCTAAATCTATAACCATTACAAATTTCCTGTCAGGTATTCCTTTTCTGGATTCTTCTGGAGTTATAAGCGCTTCGGGATAATTGTTAATATTTGAGGCGTTTACTTCAACAATTTTTCCATCAGGGGTTAATAACCTTATAACTTCTCCTGCAGGTTCCTTTTCTTCTTCTTGCGCTGTCAAGCTTGTAACAATTGAAGAGCCAGCGATTGCAGTAAAACTAGATAGCAATCCTAATTTAAGAAATTTACGTCTGTTGGTTCCGCTTTCTTCAGCTTTGTTTTCTTTCATAATTGCAATTATTAAATAAATTTTATTAAAAGATCTTTACTAAAATGTCATTTTTTCAAATATTTATATGCTTTAATCTAGTTATTCGCTATTTTACAAATTAAGAACAGGTTTTTATCTTCATAAAATTAGTGTTACTTATTTTTTGATATATGAAATATTTGCGAATATAAAGTTATTGAGATACGATACATTAAAAGATGATAAATATCATTTTTAAAAAACTTTTATACGAAAATTTTCTGGATTACTGGGATATATATGTCACATGAAATTGTGATTTTTATCACGGTACGATAAGCAATTAAATTCTCTAGTTCAAGAAATATAAATATTGAAGAAAGTTGATTAGAGATTTAGCAGAGAGTTGCATTTGAAGCTAGAATTTTAAAATGCAATAAGAATAGAATAAATGAGTAAATTAGTTTTAATAAGATAGTTGAAAATAAAATTTAGAATGATAATTATTTATAGTTGTTTTCAATGAACAGTTAAGTTTTTTAAAATTTAAATGACAAAAAAAACCGAACAGATTGTTCGGTTTTATACTTTGAAGTTAATAAGTAAAAATTACTCAGCTAATGTTCTCATGTAATTAACGATTAACCAACGGTCTTCGTCTGAAGGAATTTTTTTTGTAAATTCAGGCATATCATCTCTACCAATAGAAGTTTTGTAGAATAAAGCCCCATCACTTTGAGACTGAAATTCTGCAGTAGAAAAATCTCCTAAATCACCATCTAATCCGTCTGCTTTTGGACCATCTCCATAACCTTCAGCACCATGACAAGATTTACAATGTTTAGTGTATAATGATTTACCAATTGCAGCATCTGTTTTAGCTGCTATTGGGTTTTTCATAGTCTCGTATTTTGCTGGAACTTTCCACTCTTCTTGAACAAGTGTTGTGAATGAGTAAAATGCAAAAGAAACCATTCCGATAATTGTTAAAAATTTAATTGTTTTCATGTTTTTTAATTTTAAGATTTAGATATTTTAAATAAATTGGTAATTAAATAAATTATTATTCCCCATATAGCAAATGTTAACACATTTGGTAATATGAGTAAGAATAAAGGCGTTTTATTTCTTGGTGACCACATAGTTCTTTCATCAAATGTTGACTCGTCAACTATTAGTTTACCAATAGGAGCATTAACTAAGGCTTTAACAGTTCCAAATTCATCACTGTCATTCAGAACTACTTCAATAATTAAATTTCCATCAACACCTGGAATTCCTTCTGGTATAGGTACAAGGATTGTGCCGTTTTCATCTGTTTCATTAAATTCTTGAATAACTAATGGTTTAAATAAGCGTTGCACTAGAACCTTTAATGATTGACCAACAATTATGCTGTCAGTTAATTTATTTACAAGTGTTGCTGTTACATAATTTATGCTGTCTATTGTTACAAGTTTAGCATCAATATTGGCATTTTTAAAGCTTAAGCTTTTTGAAGCCCCTTTAAAACTTTCGTTACCTTCAAATGAAACTTCTATGTTGTAAGTATTTGTAGAATCTGGCTTTATAGAACTCAAATCTTTTAATTTAAATCTAGCTTTACCTCCCATATTGGTGGTTGCTTTTCCTAATTCCAGTTGTTCTTCATCCACCACGTTGTAAATAACTAATTCAACTTTAGAAACATTAACGTTTTCACCATCAACCTTTGCACTGGCTTCTAAGTCAAAATAAATTTCAGAGTTCATTATTTTAACATAGTTGGCTTTTAATCTAACTTTGTCTTTCTTTGCTTTTTGTGCAAAACTAGAAGTGCATAAAAACACACTTAGTACCATAAGAAAAATATGGCGTGTTATATATTGATTTCTCATAATTTAGTGCTTTTATTAAGTTCTAATTCTTCTTGTTCATCTGCAGTTCTTTGAATTGGTATAATAGGAACATATCTTACCAATATGGTAATAATTAATAGTGCCATTGCCAATGTTGCTATTGTAATTAGCCACTCATGCAAGCTCGGAAAATAATGACGCCATTCTTCAGGTACACCCTGAATTGGTAAAAATGGATGTAATAGTGTTGGGGTAACAATCAGGTAACGTTTCCACCAAGAACCTAATACCACTAATAAACCTATAATAAACATGGGTAGCGGTTTTCTTCCTTTTTTAAATAATAAAACAACAACTGGCACGATAAGACCACCAATTATTACAAACCAAAATAAAGGAGCAAATTGACCTGTCAGCAATACATTTATGTGAGTAGTTGCTTCTTTTTTTGAAGTAAGTTGAGGTATTAAATACTCATTTAAATTAAAGTACAGATAAATTAAGCATGTTAACACCAGAAATTTACCCAATTTATCAAAGTGATAATCTGTAATATAATCTTCTAATTTATATACTTTTTGAAGAACATACACAACAGTTACTAACGCCCCTACACCAGCAACAGCGGCTCCTGATATAAAATAGGCTCCCATGTTTGTACTATCCCAACCAACCCTAAATAATGTTGAAAATAACCAGGCATCAATTGTTTGGAGCATAAAACCTACAGGGATAATTAAAAGGGCAATAATATGAATTGATTTAAGTTGAATTGTTTTTTGAGCATCACTTCCTGTCCAATTCAATGAAAGTTTTCCATACCATTTACTAAGTGTAGGGTTTTTTTCTTCATAATATTTTTTTAGTAACCCAAAATCTGGTAATAAAGGAAAATAAAGTAATAATAAACTAACCATAATATAGGTAGGAATTATGATAACATCCCAAGTAATAGGAGATTGCATTCTTGCATGAATAAATAGATTTAATAATCTATCAGGTCTCCCCATGTCAATGGTAATAGTTAAACCAGCCATAATTATGGCAGCAACAGAAATTATTTCAGCAATTCTAACAATAGGTGTTCTCCAAGTATTGTTAGTAAGTCTTAGAACAGCCACCGTAACCGTACCAACAAAACTTGTTGCTACAAAAAACACAAAGTTTGAGATATAAACACCCCATAATGCATAATCATTCATGTTGGTTACTACCTGCCCTTTTATAACTTGATCTATATAGGCTATAATCCCTAAAATGATTAAAACAAGTAAAGAAATTGTCCATATAACACCTCTTTTGCCAAACTCTTGAGGCACTAAGTCGTTAAGTATTTTGTCGTAATTTTTCATATGTTTAAATTTTATTTTTTAGTGTTAACATATGCTGTTCGCAATTAATCATTTTCTTGCAAGTTGAAATTTGTATAGCTCGTTTCATAGTTATTCTTGTGTGTCAACAGATTTGAAATCAGTGAAACTTTCTAATCCTTCTTTAAAATCTACCAATCTATCAACAGGTGGTAAGTAGAAAACGCTTGGTTTTGTACCCAAGCCTTCCATTAATCTATATCCAGATTTTTCTTCTAGTAATTTACTCAATCTAAGTGTTTCCTCTCCATTGGTAACGGTATCTTCATATTTGTCACCAAAATAAAATACGCCATTAGGACAAGCTGTAACGCAATGAGGCAATTCATTTTCTTTTATGGCGTGAGGGCAAAAATCACATTTGTCAACGGTTCCTTTTACACTAGGCAAACCGGCAAATTCAGCAGAGTTATGTTCAGTTTGGTTTTCCATATCCATAAGCATAGTAATTTCGCCTTGGTTTGGTTCACTCCAATTAAATACACGGGTTGAATAAGGACAAGCTGCCATACAAAATCTGCATCCAATACAACGTTCATTATCTATTAATACCAATCCATCTCTTCTTTTAAAAGTAGCATCTACTGGGCAAACAGTAACACAAGCAGGGTGGTCACAATGCATACAAGTGGTTGGCATCCAATAGGGAGCCGTATCTTCATCTTCTTGCATTTTATACACTTTAAGCCAAGCATGCTCGCCTGTGATATAGTGTTGTTTGTTACAAGCAGTTTGGCATTTTAAAGCATTTTTACATTTTGCTAAATCTATTACCATAACAAACTTCCTGTTAGGCATTCCTTCCCTAACATTATACTCTTCATGTTTTTTAGAAGTATCCATTTCCATTACTTCTGATGAATCTACTTGAATAATAGTACCATCAGTAGTCATTAATTCCATTTTATCACCAGAACTTTCGTCGGTTTGGGCGGTAAGTTTGGAAGCTAATTTGGAGAGGCCAATTCCGCTAATTGCGGTTATTATTCCTATTTTTAAACCCTTATCAAGAAATTTACGTCTTGAATTAGTATTTTCATTTTTCATAATTAGATGGTGATTAGAGTTTTCGGCCTAGCCAATTTAGAAATGACTTGTTTGAAATGTTTTTCTCAATTATTTTTGCGTTTTTTAAGGCACTTACCCTAACTTTTACTGCTGTACCATCTGGCTTTAATAAAGTTTGGTATTCTTCTGCACCTTCTTCCGCTATAAAAGTTGTTTCTGGAATCGTTGATCTTCCAAATCCTAAAAGTGGTAACAATAAACCACCTCCTAAAATGGGTAGTATCCCTCTTCTTGAAATGGATGTTTCTTTTTTAGTTTTAGTCATTTTTAAACTTTTTAATAAAACAATAAAACAAGAATCTCTATTCTATGCTGTTTTAGTGTTTGGATTAATATTATTCAATCAAAAGCTATGTATTTTATGTGAAATTTAATTAAACCAAAAAGATTAAATAAAATTCATTAAAATCAGTGATAAATGTAAGATTAATGATGATTCTTTTCTATGATTTCTGTCATATTTCAATAAAATTTAAATATATGATAATGAGGAGTATATATATTATTTGAGGATATTTCTTAAAATATCTTATTTTTTTATGCAATATAGGTTACATAATGTTGTAACATTAATTGCAAAATGGCTTTAACCGAAAAAAACAAAATAAGAGTTTAAAACTCCTATTTTGTTTTTAAATGAATAATAGTATGTGAATTTAGAAACTATAATTTCTAGTAATGTTAAATCCAATCATAAAATCTCCATTAAAGAAATCATTTGTATTAAACATAATATTCTTTTGTTGTACTAAACCATTATAATTGGTTGCAAATAATTGAAATGCATGAGCTGAAGTTGAAAATTCAACACCTACACTTATTCCCGGATGAGGATTGTTTTGCAAAAACTTAGTAATTGGTTGTGTATAATCTATAATTAAAGCAGTTTGTGGGCTTATTTTATAGCGACCTCCAAAAGCAATTGCTACCATATCATTTCTCATAGTTGTTTCAACTACATTGTAATGTGAAACACTTGGAGCAAACTGTAAAGAGAAATTAGGACTAAATCTTTTTGCAATAATTAATTGATTGAAATAAGAATATCTGTCTTGTTTACTATATCTATTATTTATATTATAAAGTATATTTGCTTCTCTAGCGTCACCAGTAAAGTTACCGTAATAACTTACACTAATTGGCATACTATTTGAACGTGTTTGTCTTAATAAAGAAACTTTCCAATTTAAATCTTGTAGCAGTTCGTTTTTAGTTGTCCCAAATCCAATAGTTAATCTTTCATGAATGGCATACGATAGTGCAATTCTAATATTCGCAGCATCTCCATAAATACCACCTAGCGTATTTGGATTGTTAATTAATCCAAATCTGTGCTGCATTTGCACCTCTAAAGTGTTTTTACTGAACAAAACATTTGTTGCATTGTCTATAAGAGTTGCACTTTCAAATGCAGATCTTTCCAATTTTTCTACAACTTTTTCATCTTTTACAGTTTCCTCTTGCGCAATTGCTAGAAATGGAAGCATTAAAAAAACAAAAAGTATTTTTATATAATTTTTCATGTGTTATACTATTTTATTAGTCGTTTTTAGCACCTCGGTCTATCCAAGCTTTTATCAATGCAAGTTGATCAGTAGATGGTGTATTATGACCAGTAGATATTTTATTATATAGTGGGCTATTATTAGCATCGCCTGCTACAACATATTCTGGTACAATCGCAGCATACGAATTACCAACTCTTAAATCTGGATTTCTACTAGCATTATGACACATAGCGCATTTAGTTGTGAAAATTGGTTGTATATCAGTTCCAAATAAGATTTCGACATAGTCTGGATCTTCTGGATCATCTGGCAGCGGATCAACAATGATCTCGTCAGCAACCGAATCATAATAACATGAGTTCATCAACAAACCTCCGCATACGATGATTAAAATTTGAAATATTTTTTTCATGATTTTCTGTTTATAATGTTATGAATTAAAAGCTCATAACGAAGCAATAGTAAGTTTTTTAAAAGTTCAGGAGAGTTTAAGCTCCTGAACTTTATATATCTTAATATATTATTATTGTACTGTTATAGCATCAATAGTGTTACCAAGTAAAGCTTTTGTATACGCAGGGTTATGAACACCGTGACTACCATCAACGTGTAACATCTCCCAATTCCAAGCAGCTCTAGCTTGAAGTACAGTCATTTCAATTTCGTTTAGGTGATACTCCATGTCTCCTTCATCATTAAGTTCTCCTGTCAACACACCTTGTTCAACTAAAAGGGTTGTTAATTCAGCCATAGGCTCATCAAAGAATGTTGTAGCTTTATCTTCGTGACAAGTATTACATGTTTTTTTATTTGTTATCCAAGAGTGTCCTCCAGTACCTTTGTCTGTTTCACCCATATGGCAACCTACACAAGAAGCTGTGGTTCTATGAGGTGATTGTCCAGCAGTTGGATAGGCGATAGCACCACCAATTTCTTCACCTTGAATACCTTCAAATACAGTGGCTTGTGAACCATAGTGAGGACCAAAGTGGCTCCATAGCGTATATGGTGCATCCTGATCTAAATCAGCTAATAGCGGTTTAGTCATATCCTTATTACTAATTTTTCTTGGTTGGTGACATGTGATACATGCATTACTAGTATTTCCATAATCTATAGTAATATCAGTACCTAATATACCACTTATTTTTAGTGTTGTTCCAGCTACATTTCTTAAATTAAAGTCAGTACTACCTTGTTCAATTTTTTCAGGGTCATGAATATCATGACATGTTTTACAGCCAATAGGTTGAGGGAATGCTGTACCGGTAACTGTTTGACCGGTAATGTTTTGTACATACCCTTCTTGAGAATGGCATTCTGCGCAACCTGCAGAAGTTCCTCTTAGATATGCTACACCTGTAGCGTGCCCTGAGACACTATACTCTGCATTTGCTAAATCAATTGTACTGCTAATACTTCCGGCTTCTTGACCGTGACACTGAAGACAGGCAGTATTTCCATCTACTCCGTCAGAACCATCATTTCCATTTTCACCAGCAATACCTTGTGGTCCAGCAATAGGATCACTTGTACATTGGATAAATAATAAACTTGATGCGAAAAGCATCAAAAAACCCATTAATTTTAAATTTTTCATAATTAAGATATTTGTATTAGATATTTGTTTTAAATTTTAATGTAAATTTAGTCACATTGATATTATTTTTTTATGATATAAGTCATTTTTTTAAAAAAAATAAAAGATTGTTAATCAGGTATTTAACGCTTGTTTAGAATGATTATATGTAAATTCATTCTTTTTTATGTTATTATTGTTACACAAACTTACATTTTAAATAAAAACAAGGTGCAGATATTAATAATCTGCACCTTTAATAGAAACTATATTTTATTAATTATTCTATTTTCATAGTTTTAAAATTACTCATCGCATGTCCAATTGCAGCATTGTTGAATATTGATAAACCAAAAGGAATTTCTTCACCAATTACAAATACAGCATCATGAGGGTCTCCCGAGTTTAGTTTACGTTTAATTTCAACTTGCCATCCAGAACCGTTGTGTTTTGCTCTTACTTGAGTGTCAGTTCTAAAGTCATTTCCTGCTCCACCTGGGTTTATAGTAATACTTGGGAAACGTTTGCTTCCAAAACTTTTTGAATAGCTTACCAAATCTGTGTTAGGATCAATAGTTGAACCATCAGATAATGTTAATACACCGTTAACAGCAACACCAGTTACAGTTTGTGCAACACCTGAAGCCAATTCATCCAAAGTAATCCAGTAATAATTTTCTTTTCCTTTTTTAACCCATTTAGGACCTTTCATTCCTGTTGCAGTGTCTTCGAATACTGGTTTGTCATCATACATTTTTGTACCTTCATCACCTTTTCTTCCGTTTGCAGCTGCCGTACCATCTTTACCATCAGCATCTCTACAGTAACCATCATCTACAGATTGAGATAATTCGTTTCTGTTACGTTTCCAATGCCATAAATCAGCTAATTCACCAGCATTTTGCATGTAATGTCTTGTTGTTTTTTGACCTGGTTGAGGGTCTGTTAAACCACTATGACAAGTAATTGCACAAGTACCAGATTCAAAACCTGCAGGATATGCACCATTAACTTTAATTGGGAACATCATAGCAAATTTATCTTCATAATTTTTATCATTTTTATGATTTGCATATTTGTTATCTTGTTTCCAAGTACTAGTTGCAGGATCAAAATACCACATTTCTCTATCTCTACTATCAGCTTCATCTTCCCATTCAAATAAAAGATACAAATATTCTCCATCGTGTCCACCTCTTAAAGAGTAATTGTAGCTTTCACCCGTGTAAGGATCCATTAAATCTTTTGGTTCTAATGAAACATCTCCATTACTATTACCATTTAAAGTGATAATTCTATCTCCTGCTTGTGTAACAGTTGCAGTACTTAATAAAGGTCTTGCTTCATTCCAAATTTCATCAATCTCACCATCAAAATTTGGTGCTGTTGTGAATTTTTTTACTAATAGTTCTTCTGTGCTAGACTCATTCTCAGCACCAACTATTTTTATTAGTGGAGTATTATCATGTGTACAGTTTACAAATGTTAATACGGCCATTGTGGCTAATACTAAACTTAATTTAATTTTTCTCATTACTTTTACTTTTTTATATTATTATAGGTTACTTAATTTAAGTTCAGAAGTGTCAGATACTTCTGGACTTTTTTTTTAATTATTATTATTATTATTATTATTATTATTATTATCAACTTATGTAAAGTTAAATGAGTTTTATACGGGTCTGTATGATAATTGTCATAGGATAAATTAATTTAATTATCTGATAATTAAAGCTTTGTGTGTTATTTAGAAAGAGTCTATTTAATTTTTGTACGTTTTAAGGATATATTTGTTACATAATGGGGTAACTTTTGTTACAAATTAAAGTTTTATCCTAAATAGAATTTATAATCTGTTGAAATATTTACTTCAAAATAGGGCAAATTATAGATTTTCAAAATGTTTGAGTTAAACACTCCTATTTTTACATAACTTAAAAGTGTGAAGTATTATTTGTTGTTAAAATACACTAACTATAGTGTTATTAAATACATTAGTTCTCGTGTTTTTGAAGAAACGTAATGGAGTAGGGCTAAACTTTAAAAAGATGTGCAGTGTGCCTTTTTAGTGAAAGAGCCAGCTTGATTGTTGGCAATGCATTGAGAATATTTTTTAATATTAATTTTTCAAATCTTCATCTAATTTTAATTAGATAGTACTTGAACTGACGAAAATTTATAGTAAAAACAGATTACCAAAAAGGTTATAGTAATAAGTATACATGTTTACTTGTTAATTATGATGGTTTAACCTATTAAATGCGCAATATTTGTTAGTGATTTTAGCTAAAGTTGTACAACTTTATACATAAAGTTATATAACTTTGTTATGAAAGTTATATAACTTTTTTAAAAATTGTTAATTGTTTTAAGTTGATTAAATAACCGTAGGTAAGCAATTAAGCAGTAGAAGTGTAAATATACTGCTTTAAGCAGATATAGTATCATTTTCAGCTGTTTTTTTTATCAACTAAATTACTTATTTACAAGTGAAAAAATTAAAACGGATACTGTTTTAAGTAGGTAAATCTTCCACTAAATTTTGTGAAAATTGTAATTTAATTTATAGGCATAGGATTCTAAATTCCCTGTTTGAGTCCATTTTATAATTAAAAATGGAATAGAATATAGAGTTCCTTTAATATAAAAGATGTTGACTCTTTATAAATAGACTATAATTTTTGTAAATTTGCAAAATCTAAAAAAATTATAAAATGGCAAGATTTGAAGTGAAACTTCCTAAAATGGGGGAAAGTGTTGCGGAAGCAACGATAACCTCTTGGTTAAAAAATATTGGAGATACTATAGAAGTGGATGAGGCTATTGTTGAAATAGCAACGGATAAAGTAGATTCTGAGGTGCCTAGCGAAGTTGAAGGAACATTGGTTGAAATTTTGTTTGATGTGAATGCTGTTGTTAATGTTGGAGATACTATTGCTATTATTGAAACTGTAGGTGATGAAGCTGAATCTTCTCATGAAACTGCTTTGTTAAGTGAAATACCTGCTGAAGTAAAAATGAATGAAAATGAAGTTGAAAAAGAAGCTTCTAAAACAATTGATAAAATTTCTGAATCAGGGAAGTTTTTTTCGCCATTAGTTAGAAATATTGCTACTACTGAAGGGGTATCTATGGATGAGTTAGAGGCTATTATTGGAACAGGAAAAGATGATAGAGTTACTAAAAATGATATATTAGGTTATATTGAAAGCGGCAGAAGTTCAACTAAATCTGTCGAAAAAATGGAAGTTGTTCATGCACAACAACCAAAAGTTGAGAAAAAAGAAATTGTGAATATTTCTACACCAGTTTCTGTAAATGGAGGAGATGAAATAATTGAAATGAGCCGTATGGGTAAATTAATTGCACATCATATGGTAGCTTCAGTTCAAACATCAGCACATGTGCAATCATTTATTGAAGTTGATGTAACAAATATTGTAAAATGGAGAGAACGTGTTAAAGATCAGTTTTTTGCTCGTGAAGGTGAAAAAATTACCTATACTCCAATATTTATGCAGGCAGTTGCAACTGCAATAAAAAAATTCCCAATGATTAATATTGCTGTTGATGGCGATAAAATTATTAAAAAGAAAGCTATTAATTTAGGAATGGCTGCCGCATTGGCTGATGGAAATTTAATTGTGCCAGTTATTAAAAATGCAGATCAATTAAACTTGGTTGGTATGACCAAAGCTGTGAATGATTTAGCAAATAAAGCACGTATTGGAAAATTGAATCCTGATGATATTCAAGGAGGTACGTATACCGTTACAAATGTTGGAAGTTTTGGAAGTGTTTTTGGAACGCCAATTATTAACCAGCCACAAGTTGCTATTTTGGCTTTAGGAGCTGTTAGGAAGGTGCCTGCTGTTATTGAAACTTCAGAAGGTGATTTTATAGGAATACGACATAAAATGTTTATATCTCACTCTTATGACCACAGAGTTGTGAATGGAGCCTTAGGAGGTATGTTTATAAAATATATAAAAGAAAATTTAGAAGCTTGGGATGTAAATGCTGAGTTTTAATTTTAAAAATAGTTAAAAAAAGAGGCTGCCTAAAAAGTGAATTTAATGTCATATTGAGCCTGTCGAAATATATTAATTTATTGATAATCAATACAAACTTCGACAGGCTCAGTTTGACAAAATAAATAGTATTAACTTTTTAGATAGCCTCTTTTTTTAGAAATAATTAAAAAACGATTATTAAGATGTTTGAAGATTTAGAGATGCAAAAATTTACCAATTTCTTAAAAGATTTTTTAATTGATGTTGGGTTCCCCAAATTTTGGGCTGAAACTACAAATTTGTTTATTACCCTTAGTTTAATTGCAGTTATTGCGTATTTATTTGATAGAATTTTACGCGTTGTAATTGTTAAACTGTTTTATATTTTCTCCTTAAAAACCAAAACAACTTTTGATGATTTTTTGGTTAAAAGTAATTTTCCTAGATATATAGCACATGTAATTCCATTATTTATTTTAAAGTTTATTGTTCCAGTTATTTTATTGGAATTTCCATTTTTGTTAAAAGCTTTTCAGGCCATTATTAATATCTATGGAATTATATTAATTGTTAAAATTATAAGAAGTTTTTTAAAATCTACTCAAAGATATTTAATGACTAAGGAACGGTTTATGGATAAACCTTTGGAAAGTTATGTGCAGGTTGTAATGATATTTTTATGGGGAATGGCAATATTCTTTATCATATATCAACTAACTGGAAGAGATATTTTAAGTTTTGCAACATTGGGTGCTGCTTCTGCAGTAATTTTGCTAATTTTTAAAGATACTATTTTAGGTTTTGTGGCTTCCATTCAGGTTTCTGTAAATGATATTGTAAGAATAGGCGATTGGATTGTTTACAGTAAATTTGGAGCAGATGGAACCGTTACAGACATTAATTTAGCAACAGTTCGCGTACAAAATTGGGATAATACATTTACCACCATACCAACCTATAGTTTAATTTCAGATTCTTTTCAAAATTGGAGAGGAATGCAGGAATCCGGAGGAAGAAGAATTAAAAGAGCCGTTTTTATTAAACAAAATTCGATTAAATTTTTAACAGCAGAAAAGATAGAAGAATTAAAGAAAATACAATTAGTAAAACAATATATTGAAGATAAGCATACTGAAATAACCTTGTATAATAAAGAAATTGGAGCAGATAAGTCCGTTTTAATTAACGGTATAAATTTGACCAATTTTGGAGTCTTTAGAAAATATATTGACACTTATTTGAGTAAAAATTCAGATGTTAGTAAAGAACTGTTTTCTATGGTAAGGCAATTAGCACCAACTTCACAAGGTATTCCTTTAGAAATTTATTGTTTTAGTAGTAATAAAGAATGGGCAAATTATGAAGCTATAATGTCTGATATTTTTGACCATGTGATAGCTTCCGTTCCCTATTTTGATTTAGAAATATTTGAAGAACCAACAGGAAAAGATTTAAATGCTTTTGTTGAAAAAGTAAACAGCTAATTGCTCATCTTCAGGCACTTTAAGTCTTTATTTGCTATTATATTTGTATCATAAAAAAGGCGGTTTTTAAATTTAAAAACCGCCTTTTTTTAGAAGCTAATTAAAAGAATTAACAACCTCCTTCTGCAGGTGCCTTTTTCTTCTTTTTAACTGTAATTACCTTTTTAACAACTTTTTTGACTACAACTTCTTTATCTGAATTTATAGATGCTTTTTTTATTGATTCAGCTATAAAGGCATTTACATCAGCTACTGATTTTTCAATTTCAGTATTTTTTGTAATTAATTTATTTTCGTTATAACTATTTTCAACAGTTAAAATTTTAAGGTTATCATATCCTAATTGATATAAAAGCATAAAAGGAGCATTTACATCATTTGGATTTTTTCCATATAAAATGGCTGTTTTATTTTTTTCTTTTAATTCTTCAAAAACAGCGGTATTATCATCGCTTAAAATTTCAGGGGCATAAATATTTAATGCATTTTCTAAATGCCCTTTTTCAAATTCAAATTGACTTCTAACATCTATTAAAACATAATCTGGGTTATTTATTTCATCTAATGAAACAAAATAATCGTTGCTTATCATTTTTTCAAGCGTAATTTTACTATTTGCTTTGTATAAATGTTTAGGTCTTTTATAAGATAATACAGCTATAAGTATTATTAATATAAAAAGCGTTGAAGCTATAGATATTCGTTTGGTTTTTTCTAATTCTTTCATAAAGAGTTTTTTATAAAGTTTTTAAAATTAACAACCACCTTCAGCTGGCGCCTTTTTTTTCTTTTTTACGGTTATTACCTTTTTTGCTGGCTCTTTTTTTGCTACAGTTGCAGTCTTATACTGTTCAGGATATGCAACGCCAAAATACATACTTGCAGCTTTTCTGAAAGTGTATAATTCAAATGCTTCAGCAGGCATATTCTCTAAAGGTTTTTCGGGATTGATAATAGTTTTGTACCATTGATTAATACCACCTTTTAGTACATTTAAATTCTTATAACCTAATCTATTACATAAAACCCAAGCTTGATCTGCATAAAAATTATCGTTTGAAAACAATACAACATTGTATTGTTTTTGATTTAAGAACATTTCAAAATCCTCATCTAATAATTTAGCCAGGGGTATGTTAACTGCATTTGGAAGTGTATATTTTGTATAACTTTCTTCATCTCTCACATCAATTAGTAAATAAGAAGGATCTTGATTTATTAGTTTGTGGGCTAATTTATCAGTTGAGATATACCTTTCTGGGCTAATGATGTTGCTAAGCAGTTCTTCAGATTTAATACCTTCATGCTTTTCATACTTTGGTAATAATACTAATCCACCCGCTAGTATTACAAATATTAGCGCCAGAATTTTATATCTGAATGCCAAAAATTTTGCTGTTTTTTTCTTTACCATTATTTATATATTATTAAATTAGTAAAATATTTTTTTAACTTTCGCTCTTATTTTATCTGAAATGGCAAATAAAAGAATTCCTACAATGGTAAATATGAAGATAAACCAATAAGGATTAACACCAAATGAATCCACTAAAGTTACATTACCCATGAAAGAACCCTCATATATTGGTTGGAATAGAAAGTATAATTCAGAAAAAATGAAAACTCCAATCATAATTCCAACTACGTAAACAATAGCATCTATTTTACCTATTGCTACAGCACATAAACTTGTACCAGGGCAAAAACCTCCAGCAACAAATCCAGCACCCATTATTACACCTCCAACAATAGCTCCCCATAAATAAGTTGGGTGAACATACATTTGTGTGATATCAACATAGCCAAGATAGTCCATGTAATACATGCCTATTAATGATACTAGTGCAGCTGTAAAGAATACTTTTAATACGGCAAAATCATAGCCGTAAAATACACCAGCAAGTTTTCTTGAAGATGAAAATCCAGATGCTTCTAAAACAAATCCGAATACAATACCAATTAAAATGGCAATTATACTATCCCATTCTGCTGGAATAACGCCGTTAGGAATTAAAGGTCCCATATATTTTTATTTTTATTTAGTTAAATCCAATTTTTTCTAAAAAAGTAAGCAAATGCAAATGCTGACCCAAAAATGGCTAACATTGTTATAAAACCACCTGTTGATAATACTGCCATACCGCTTAATGCTGCACCACTAGTACATCCTCTAGCTATTTGGGCTCCTAACCCAAATAGAATACCACCACCTAAAGCAAAAGCTAACCTTCTTTTTGAAGTTATTTTTGGTGAATGTTGAACTCTCCAGCTAATTCGACCAGCTAATCCACCTGAAATAAAAGCACCAATTAAAACACCTAATGCTTCAAACACTAACCAAGTATTCATAGGAGATTTTTCATCACTAATAAATTTGCTATAATAAGCACTGTTTTCAGCGTGTGTTGGAGCGACAGTATCTACAATTGTAACAACACCACTTTTCATAGCGCCACTTGCTCCTAATCCTCTACCAGTAATATAAAATGTAAATAAGATTAGAATTCCGAGTAGAAATCCTCCAAAATAAGGATTCCAATAAACGTGTCTTTTATTTTGATTATTTTTTTTCATTATATTCTGTTTTAATAAAGAAATCGAGTTAATTGTCCAGCTTCCACCATCACAAATCTAAATATTAATCCACCTAGTAATACTAGAAGTGCAGGTACTATTACAGGAACTTTATAACCAATAAGTTCAATAAGTTCAAGTATTGCAGGCACTATTAGTCCTAGTATAACTACAAATCCAAAAAACATTAAAGTAAATTCACCATTCACTAATAATTGCATAGCTTCTAATTGTACTTGAGAACCTGCATACATTCCCATTAACATATGGACTATTAATGCTAATTCAACAATAATTAGAACTAAATCAATTTTGCCAAACATATGCTTTTCTGCTGTTGTTTTTGATAATAAAATAATAGCAGCCGCACCAGTTGACAAACCAGAAACTAAAAATAATGGACCTAAAATTGCATTATTCCAAAGGGGTCTAGCGTTAAATGCAGATAGTAAAATACCAGTGTATACACCTAAAACTAATGTTAAAGGAATTAAGGCGTAGGCCATATACTTTCTGTTTTTTATTAAAAATAACTCAAAAGTTTTTAAAAATTTAAACTTTGTTAAAAGCTGTAATTTATTTTCCCATTTAGGAAATATTTCAGAATAATAACTAAAAACCCATAGAAAAGATAATGGTGTAACAATTAATAAAACCCAAGCACCCCAAGACATTGGAGATTCAATTCTAAAAGTTGTATACAATTGCCAAGCATAAAATTTGTGTGTTAAATCATATAATAGTGCTATCAATCCTAGAGATAATGCTATTGGAGATATAACAGTAGCTAATTTCACTGCTGTAGGATATTGTTTTTCTTTACCTAATACATAAAATAAGGCAGCAAAAAATAATATACCAGCTGCTAAACCACCTAAAAATAAATAGGTTGAAATTGGCCAGTGCCATATTTGTAATGAAGGATCTATATGTGGAATGTTTCTTCCGCTTGTAAATAATTCTTCTTGCATAATACTAATAAATTTAAATTAAGTAAAAAACATGTGGGTTAGTTCCTGCTTCAGGTGCTAACGTTTTATGTTTTCTATTTTTAAGTAATTGTGATACTTCACTATTTGGATTATCCAAGTCACCGAAATACATACATTTTGTTGGACATACAGATACACAGGCAGGCAATTGGCCTTTTTCTAATCTGTGATGACAAAAAGTACATTTATCTACATAACCATCTGGATGTTGATAACGTGCGTCATAAGGGCAAGATTCTATACAAGCTCCACAACCAATACATTCATTTTCAGTAACCAAAACGATTCCACCATCAACTATATGACTAGCTCCAGTTGGGCAACAACGTACACAAGGTGCATTATCACAATGATTACATCTTTCAGATTTTAATTCTAAATCTAGATTAGGATAAGAGCCATCTACAGTTTCTGTAATCCAGTCTCTACAGTACCCATGAGGAACGTCGTTTTCTGTTTGACAGGCGACAACACAATCACTACATCCAACACATTTTAATGTGTCTATTACCATTGCATATCTCATATCTCGGTATTTTTATGTGGGTTTTCAGTTAAAATTGTAACAAAATTTCCTCTCATTCCTGTTCCTCCCATTATAGGATCTACAGCAATCTTAGAAATTAGCTGCGTATCATTTATTCCTTTTCCATTAGCCCTGCTTAATTTTTTATTTTGATGTCCAAAGCCGTGAACCATATAAACTGAATCCCAACGAACTCTTTCAGTAACTCTTACTTTTATTGAAAAAGTTGACGTAATATCATCTTGGTTTCTTAGCCAAACTTCTTGACCTGATTTTAAGTTTAAAATTCTTGCAACTTTTGGGTTTACCCAAAGTTTATTTTCATCCATTAAATCATTTAGATTTGGATTGTTTGCAGTTCTACTAAAAGTATGCATTGGAGCTCTACCATAGTTTAATCTGTAAAATCCTTGTGGTGGCTCTGGATGAGATGTGTAAACCGGCATAGGATCAAAGCCTAAATTTTTTAATTCATGAGAATAAAACTCAATTTTTCCACTTGCTGTTGTGAATTGATAATTTTCATTTTCATTTAGGTATAAAGGTCCAGATTTTCTTGGATAGTTTTTAACTCCAATTTTTTCCATTTCTTCTAAAGAAGTACCCATCTCTTTTAATTGCCACTCAATAACTTCTTTAAAATCATTATAATTAAAGTATTCACCTACACCTAAACGTTCTCCAATTTGTTTTGCCATCCACCATACTGGTTTTGAATCGTACTTCGGTGTCACCGCAGGAATTCTTACAGCAATAGAAGGATGTCTGTTAGTAGCTGAACGTATACCATCATAACGTTCTAAATACGTACATTCAGGTAAAACAACATCAGCATAACCAGTTACATCCATAGGCATGGTATCAATTACTACCATAAAATCTAAAGCTTCAATTGCTTCTTCTAGTAATTTTCTATCTGGAATTGATTTTGTAATGTTAGTTCCAGCAACCATTAAGGCCTTTACAGGGTATTTATTATCTTCGCTAGGTATAGCAGCTCTAAGAACTTCACTTGTAATTCCCATTTCTGCTAAAGGATATTTCGCTCCAATTTCTTTCCATCCCCATTTTGGATGATGATATTCAGGATGAGGGAATTTAGGAACCTTAATACTTTCTTTAAAATAAAAACCTCCTCTACGTCCCCAAGAACCTAACAAACCATTTAATATGGCCATTGCTCTAGCACGTTGCGTATCATCACCATACCATACAACATGTCTTCCAGGATGTATAATTACTGATGGAGCAGCATGAGCCATAACTCTTGCGGTTTTTCTTATTTCGTCAGGTTTTATTGTAGTTATACCATATGCCCATTCAGGAGTGAATTGTTTTACATGCTCTTTCAACTCGTCAAATCCTAGGCCATATTTTTCTACATAAGCCTTGTCATATAAACCTTCTTCAATTAATACATTCATCCAAGAAAGCATTAAAGCAATATCAGTAGCAGGTTTAATTGCTAACCAATGTTTAGATTTACTTGCTGCAGTTGAAAGTCTAGGATCAACAGTAATTATAGTAGCGCCATTGTCTATAGCATCTGACATTTCTTGCACTTGTGAGTTGTGCATGTTTTCACCAATGTGAGAACCAATAAGCACTAAACATTTTGTATCTCTAATATCAGTTGGTTCTGGAGAACCTACCCAAGTCCCAAAAGTTGATTTAAAACCTGTTTCTCTTGGTCCTCTACATTGTGCGTAAGCAGGTTCAGCAATTGTATCTGATCCAAAAGCTTGAAACAAATGCTCTAAATGAGCACCTGGAGCACCATGTTTAATTAATGCTATAGATTCAGCGCCGTGAGAATCAATTACAGTTTTAAATTTAGATGCTATTAAATCTAAAGCTTCTTCCCAACTAGCTTTTCTAAATGTTTCTTCACCATTTACAGTTGTTCTAATTAATGGAGTTTTTAGCCTGTCTTCATCAGTATACATTCCTACTCCTCCTGTACCTCTAGGGCAAAGTCTGCCTTCGCAGTGAGTGTCATCTTCGTTACCAATAATTTTTTTAATCTCGCCTTCTTCATTTGTGTATGCCCAAGCAGCACATTTCCAAAAGCAAACTTCGCAATAAGTAGCAGTTCTTTTAAATTCTTTAGAAACTTTTTGTTTTACTAAATCATCTAAATATGAATTGGCTCCAAATACATTAATTGCACTTGCAGTTGCCGCAACACCTCCTATTCCTAAAGCAGAAATTTTAATAAATTTTCTTCTTGAAGTAGTCATAAGTTTATTCATTTTTTTTCTGGTGTAAAGTTATTCAAGAGGTGTTGCCTGAAATATGATAAATGTCATTCGAGCGTTCTAAATGAAGTAACAATAGTTACATATAACAAATTGATAGTCAGTAAATTATATGTGATAAATGTTACATAATTACTCGTTTATACTCTATTGAAATGGATATCAGTTTATTAACTTTTTTAATAATAGTTTAACTAGATTTTAAATTATTGTAAATTTGTATCATAACTTAATCAATGAAAATTAAAGATTTTAAAATTGTAATTTTTGCTGCAGTAATTTTACTACTGATGAGTTTATTATATTTAGTAAACAAGCAAATTTTTAAAGAAACTTTTATTGAAGATACAACGTATACAAAAATTGAAAACGTTGACAAGGAGTCTTGTTTAAATTGTCATTCAGGCACAAAAGGATATTCAGTATATCACAATCCTGAATTAATTGGTTGTATCAGCTGTCATTTAGGAAATCCTAATACCTTAAATAAGGATGCTTCACATAAAGGAATGGTTTTAATTCCAGGAAATTTAGCAGATGCTGCAGCAACTTGTGGGAAATGTCATCCAAATGAACTTTCTAAAATTGAAAACTCGCTAATGACAACTAATAGTGGTTTGGTTGCTGTAGATAAATACATTTTTGGTGAAGCAGATTCACCAGATTCTCATTATCATATTAAGGATATTAAAAATTCACCTGCTGACAAGCATATTCGTGATTTATGCGCTAATTGTCATTTAGGAGCAGAAAAAAAGGAGTACGGTGAAATTACACAAATGAGTAGAGGTGGAGGTTGTAATGCCTGTCATTTAAATTATTCTGATGAAGCTAAAAAGGATTTAGTAAATTATTTATCTTCTGATAAAAAAGAAATCCCAAAATTTCATCCTTCAACAGATATTTTTGTAAAAAATGAACATTGTTATGGTTGTCATAGTCGATCGAGCAGAATTTCAACAAATTATGAAGGCTGGCAAGAAACCATGTTAAATGCAGCCGAAATTAAAAATTTAATCGGATATAAAACTGTTGAAGATAAACGTGTTTATAAGTACATTGAAGAGGATATTCATCATACAAAAGGAATGCTTTGTGTAGATTGTCATTCTTCCCATGAAGTGATGGGTACTGGTAAAAAATATTCACATGCGGAACAAGCTGTAACTTTGAAGTGTGCTGACTGTCATTTTAAAGAAAAACCAAACACAATTAAATACGATTCTTTAGATACTGAGAGTTTATTGGTTTTTTTGCATAGAGACTATAAACATCAGGATAAAGAAATGATTGCGGTTAAAAAAGATAATCACCCATTGGTAAACACGTTTATTGATTCTTTGGGAAATGCTTTTTTAATTAGTAAAAAAGATGGAGCGCTTCATTCCTTAAATCCACAATCTGAAATTTGTTCAAAAGATAATGCACATAAAAATGTGAGTTGTGCAACGTGCCATTCATCATGGACTTCTCGTTGTATAGGTTGTCATACTGAATTTGATAAAGATGAACCGAGAGCCTTTGATTTGTTGGATAAAAAATATGGAAAAGGGCAATGGAAAGAGCATGTTGCTGAATTTTCGTCATCATTACCAGCAATGGGAGTTCGAGAAAATAGCGAGGGAAAATTGATTGAGCCAGCAATACCTGGAATGATTATGACTATTGATAAAGGAAGTTATACTGGTGAAATTGGAAAAGATGTTACTTTTTATAGATTATATGCTCCAAATTCTCCACACACAACAACCAGTAAAGTTAGAGATTGTAAATCTTGCCATGCTAATTCTGCAACTTTAGGATATGGAAAAGGAGAATTAGTTTACATAATTGAAAATGGAAAAGGAAAATGGAATTTTAATTCTGAATATGCTTCAAACCCAAACGATAATTTACCTGAAGATGCCTGGATTCCATTTTTAAAGGAAGTTAAAGTAGGTGTTGTAAATTCAACTCGATTAGATTTTAGACCTTTTTCAGTAAAAGAACAACAGCAATTATTATTGGTTGGAGCTTGTTTGCAATGCCATAAAGATGATTCTAAAATGATGCAGCAAAGTTTAGTGAAAGGAATGAATCCTTTATTAAATAAATTGAGCAAAAA
>NZ_JBFFOE010000041.1:0-25154 GCF_041562875.1 Lutibacter sp.
TAAGTCTCATAATTCAAATAGATAAGCGTGTCATCTTGAGATTTTTTTAGCCATTTTGCATTTTGGTCAATTAATTTAAAATAATTGTTAGTTGCAATTCTTTTTTTACTATTGTCAATTGCTTGTTCAAAATTTTCATAATTATTCCATACGGAATATGATGCTTGTGGTACTTTATCAAATTTCAAAGGGTTTTCTAAGTCACGTTCGCCAATATTCATATACGTATATCTGTCTGGTAATATAATGTCAGAGTGCACGCCTTCTAGTTGTGTAGAACCACCATTAATTCTATAAAATTTTTGAATGGTCATCTTTAAAGCACCAATATCTTCTTTTAAATTGTGATATCTGTTAAGGTCTAAAACACTTTGTACAGTTCCTTTACCATAGGTTTGTTTACCTCCAATAATTACGGCTCTACCATAATCTTGCATAGCAGCAGCAAAAATTTCAGAAGCTGAAGCAGATAATTCATTCACCAAAATAACAAGTGGTTTATCCCATTGAATTTTAGAATCTACATCTTTTTTTACATCGGCATCTTTATCTCTATATTTCACCTGAACAATAGGACCTTTTTCTATAAATAAGCCAGAAATTTCAATAGCAGTTTGTAAGGAACCACCACCATTATTTCTTAAATCTATCACTAAACCTTCAACATTTTCATTTTTAAGGCGTTCAATTTCTTGTGTCATATCTGTTGTAGAGTTTCTAAAGTTTTTTTCATCAAAATCAATATAAAACTTAGGAAGGTTTATAACTCCAAAAGTTCTACCATCTTTTTTAACCACACTAGATTTTACGAACGTTTCTTCTAATTCTACAACATCTCTTATAATTGAAATCACTTTAGTAGTACCATCCATTTTTTTAATAGTTAGTCGTACTTCAGTTCCTTTTTTACCTTTAATAAATTCTATAGCGTCATCTAAACGCATACCAACTATGTCTAGAGGTTCTCCATTTCCTTGGGCTACCTTTGTAATAAAATCTCCAACTTCTAATTCCCCTTGTTTCCATGCAGGACCTCCTGAAATTAGCTCAATTACTTTAGTATAATCATTTTTCTTTTGAAGTCTTGCTCCAATTCCTTCTAATTTACCTGCCATTGAAATGTCAAAACGCTTTTTTACAACTGGATCAAAATAGGTTGTGTGTGGGTCAAATTCTTCAGAAATACTATTTATAAATGTTGAAAACCAATCTGAATATGTAAGCTCATCAATTCGTTCATAAGAATCATCCATACTAATTAATGTAGCTTCACGAGCTTCTTTTTCAAGTTCGTTAAATGATTTTGCTTGGTATGTTTCATCTTCTTTTTTCTTATCTTCTTCAGCAGTTATTTTATCGCTTAAACGAGATAATGTAGTGAATTTTAGTTGTTTGTGCCAAATATTTAAAATTTCAGAACTGTTTTTAGCATAGTTTGTTTTTTCATAATCAACATCATAGGTTTCATCTTTATTGAAATCAAATGGGGTTGCTAAAATTTGTTTGTAGTATGGTTTAGATTCATCTATGCGTTTAGTGAGTCTTTCATATACTAAAAAGAAAAAAGATAAATCTTCATTATTAATTTGATCATCAATCAATGTTTTATAATTAGAAAATTCATCAATATCTGATTGTAAAAAATAACGTTTTGATGGATCTAATCTATCTAAAAAACTATTGAAAACTTTTTCAGAGAAAGCATCATCAATTGCTTGCGGCTCATAATGACCTTGTGTTAAAACATATTTTAAAATGGTTATTAAAACTTTATCTTTAGGTTCAGGGTCTGTGTTTGCATTTGTTTGTGAGCTTATTAATAAACTTAAAACAAAAAAAACGGGTAATACTAGTTTGAATTTTCTTAACATCATCTGTCTTATCAATTTTAATAATTATGTAGTTTGTAATTAACTAAAATAGTGCCATTATTTTAGTTTAATGTATAATTTAACTTTTTTTTATAGATTCATATAAAAGTAATGAAAATTTCAAACTTTTTTTAAATCTAATTATGAAATTAATTAATACAATGATAACGAAAATAATAGCTTTATAATCTTTACAAAATGTTAAAGTTTAATTTATAAAAACCAAATTAAATACTGTAGTTTTGTTGTCTAATTTTTAGTTTATGAATAAAAAACCTTTGATTTTAGTTGTGAATGATGATGGAATCACAGCCCCTGGAATAAGAATTTTAATTTCTGTGATGAATGAAATTGGTGATGTTGTTGTTGTGGCACCAGACAGTCCACAAAGTGGAATGGGACATGCGGTTACTATTAATGAAACTTTGTATTGCGATGAAATTAAAATTGATGATGGTCCTCAGCGAGAATATAAATCATCAGGTACTCCAGCAGATTGTGTGAAATTAGCTGTGAGTGAAATATTAGATAGAAAGCCAGATTTATGTGTTTCGGGGATTAATCATGGTTCAAATTCATCTATAAATGTAATTTATTCGGGTACAATGAGTGCTGCGGTTGAAGCTGGTATTGAAGGAATACCTGCAATTGGATTTTCATTATTAGATTATTCTTGGAATGCAGATTTTGAACCTTTAAAAGCATATATAAAAAAAATAGCATTAAATGTTTTAGAAAACGGATTGCCTGATGGTGTTGTGTTAAATGTGAATTTTCCAAAAACCCAAACGTTTAAGGGAATAAAAATTTGCCGACAAGCACGTGCAAATTGGGTTGAAGAATTTGATAAAAGAACCAATCCACAAGGCAAAGTCTATTATTGGTTAACCGGAAAATTTGTAAATATGGATAAAGGTGAAGATACAGATGAATGGGCTTTAGCTAATAATTACATTTCTATGGTGCCGGTTCAGTTTGATTTAACTGCGCATCATTTTATTCAAAATTTAAATAATTGGAATTTGTAAATTTCTTTTTATGAAAAAAGAATTATTAATTGGTTTTGTAGTGGCTTTAATAGCTACTTCTTTTGGATGCTTTGTTTTTATTGAATTCTTTTCGAATTTCGATTTTTATAAAAGTTTAGATTTAATAAAAGAAGGAAATTTGGAAGGTAGAATTCTGGTATTAGGAGCGATAGCTAATTTTTTTGTATTTTTTATATTTCTTAAAAAGAAACAAATTTATAGAGCACGTGGTGTTGTAATGGAAACTTTTTTAATAGCATTAATTGTATTATTTTTAACCTTATTTTCTTTCTAATTTTAAAAGATGAAGTATTATATAATTTCTGGAGAAGCTTCTGGTGATTTGCATGGTTCTAATTTAATGAAAGCATTATTTGAAAAAGATAACAATGCTGAAATTAGATTTTGGGGCGGTGATTTAATGCAAGAAGTGGGCGGTATTTTAGTAAAACATTATCGTGAGTTGGCATTTATGGGTTTCGCTGAAGTTTTAATGAATATTAGTACCATTTTTAAAAATATAAAATTTTGTAAACAAGATATTTTAGCGTTTAAACCTGATGTTTTAATTTTAATAGATTATCCGGGTTTTAATATGCGAATTGCTGAATTTGCTAAAAATGAAGGTATAAAAGTTCATTATTATATTTCACCACAAATTTGGGCTTGGAAAGAAAATAGAATCAAACAAATTAAACGTGACGTTGATGAAATGTACGTAATTCTTCCTTTTGAAAAAGATTTTTATGAGAAGAAACATCATTTCCCTGTTCATTTTGTTGGGCATCCTTTAATAGATGCAATTTCAAACAGGCAACAAATTGGAGAAGCTGTTTTTAGAGAAAAACATAATTTATCTCAAAAACCAATTATAGCATTGTTACCAGGTAGTAGAAAGCAAGAAATAAAAAAAATGCTTTCAATAATGTTAAAAATGGCTGATAAATTTAAAGCTTATCAATTTGTTATTGCTGGTGCTCCAAGTCAAGATTTTGATTTTTATCAACAGTTTATAAATCAAGAAAATGTAAAGTTTATTAGTAACAAAACTTATGATTTATTATCGCTTTCTTATGCTGCAATTGTAACTTCTGGAACTGCAACCTTAGAAACGGCTTTATTTAAAATTCCAGAAATTGTTTGTTATAAAACAAGCTGGGTTTCTTATCAGATTGGAAAACGCTTGGTTGATTTAAAATATATTTCTTTGGTAAATTTAATAATGGATAAAGAAGTGGTTAAAGAATTGATTCAAGATGAATTTAATGAGAGTAATTTGGAGATTGAACTTCATAAAATATTAGAAGGTAAAAAAAGAGAGGAATTATTTCTAAATTATTTTGAATTAGAAAAAAAATTAGGAGGAAAAGGAGCTTCAAAAAAAGTAGCTGAACTAATTGTGAACTCATTAAACTTTTAATAAATAAATAACTTTACTATCGTCTTCTCCGTAAAATTCAGGTAATTCAGCAACTAATTTACAGCCATAATTTTCGTAAAATTTTCGAGTTGGGTTGTATAATGGTCTACCGGCAGTTTCTATCCAAATATTTTTACCATCCAATTTTGCCACATGCTCTTCTAACATTTTCATTAGCATTTTTCCAATACCTTTTCCCTTTTGATTTTGGTTTACGGCAATCCAATATAAATCGTAACTAGCTTCAGTACAAGGAGTTTTCCCATAACATGAAAATGCAACTATTTTTTCCTCTACTTCAACTATTGTAAAAAAATAGCCACTTATTTCTTCACCTTTTTCAAAATTTTCCTGAGCCAATTCAGCTGCTACATCAACTTCAGAATCATAAAAAAATCCTGTTGAGTTTAAAATGTTTCTTACAGCTTGTATGTCACTTTTAATTAATTGATTTCTAATTTTCATCTTTTTAATTTGAATCTTCAATAATTCTTTTTATCATTATTTCTTCATTGTAACCAGCATTTTTTAATGCTGCAACAAAACCACTATCTGGTGAAATACATGGATTTCCGTTTATTTCTAAAATAAAAATGTTATCATTTTTATCAACTCTAAAATCCACACGTGCATAGCCTTTTAAGTTGAAAGCTTTCCAAGTGTGTTCACAAATGGATATTAATTTTTCTTTTAAAGTCAGGTTGTTTTCTAGGGTGCCAAAAAAACGATTGGTTTGCTTGTATTCTTCACTATTCTCGTCCCATTTAGCCTCATAACCAACAATTTTCGGTTTGTTGTTGAAATATTCTGAAAAAATAATTTCAGCTGGCGGTAACACTTCAACTTTATTATTGGTAGCCAACATGCTAATGTTTATTTCTCGTCCATCAATAAATTCTTCAATAAAGTAATGAGAATTTGAAAGTTGTTGAATGGTTTTGACTTTAGTTGTTTCTGAAATGTTAAAAATATAATCTTCTGTAATTCCAACGGATGCTTCTTCCCATATTGGTTTTGCAATATATGTTTTTGCAGGGTTTAATTTTACAATTTCATCAATAGCATAAAAATCTGCTGTTGGTAGTTCATTATACCTCATTAATTTTTTTGCCAACACTTTATTAGTTGTAATAAATAAAGCATCTAAAGGTACACCTGTATATGGAATTTTTAAGGCATTTAAAAGCGCAGGCGCAAAATAAATTAGCTCTCCTTTTCCAAAAGTTTCTTCCACTAAATTAAAAACAATAGTTGAATTTTCTTTTTTAATAGCTTCAATATCAGCTAATAAATTATTCCCTACTGCTAAACTAATAACTTCATAATTTAAATTTTCACATGCTTTTTTAACCAAGTCTCTTTGATTAATAACATCAACCTGATCTGGGTTGTTGCTAAGTACCTGATTGTAAAGTATTATAATTTTCATCATTGTTTTCTAAGAAGTTTCGTTGTATTGCGGATTTTAAAATTTCATTTATAATTTCTTGATAAGAAATGTTGTTTAAATTACAAAGAATTGGCAAATCTGAAGTAATAGGATTAAGTCCAGCTAAAGGGTTAACTTCAATAAAACTCACCTTTCCAAAGCGATCTATCTTAACATCTACTCTTCCGCCGTCGAAACAATTTAATGCTCTCCAAGCGCTTAATGCCACTTCTTCACATTGTGCGAGCATATCTCCATTTACAGGTAAATATTTAACTAAATCTTCATAATTTTCCTTATTGTTAAATGAATAAAAATTGTGTGTGTTTTTATTATATTTAATTTCCATTGCACCTGGTACAAAAGCATTTTCCCCAGTACCCAAAACGCCAACAGTAAACTCTCTACCTGGTAAATATTCCTCTACTAAAACGGGTTGATTAAATTTTGTTAATAAATTGGCACAAACCCTAACTAATTGCTCTTTTGATATTATAAATGACTTAGAATCAATTCCTTTACCAGTACCTTCAGAAATAGGTTTCGCGAAAAGCGGATATTGAAGATTTACTTTTTCAACATCTGATAGTTTTGATACTACCTGAAATGCGGGTGTATTTATACCATTATCTCTTATAATTTGTTTGGCAAAAGCTTTATTTAGAGATACACCTAAAGTAACAGGCCCAGAAAAAACGTATGGGATTTTATTCGCATCAAGCAATGCAGGAACCAAAGACTCTCTACCTTCTCCATATAATCCTTCTGAGATGTTAAAAACCATATCCCAAGTTTTATCGTTTAAAAGTGCTTTCATTAAGTTTTTTGCATGTCCAATACGCACTGTTGTATGTCCTGCATTTTGAATTGCTTTTTCTATACCTTCAATGGTACTTTCTTTATCAAATTCAGCAGTTTGTTCCATAGTATAACCTAACTTTAAATAATCTGCTCTAAGGTCATATGTTATTCCAATTTTCATCTATTTTTTTTTAATATTCTACTTGATAAATAGCCGTCGAAAAAATTCCGAGCGTTTACACCCAAAGTTCTATTTTTATAACCTCCTTCTTGCACAAATAAAATTGGAAAAGGAAGTTTACCCAACTCTACACCATTATTTTTAAAATCGGTTGCTGTAAGTGACCAAGTTCCTGTTGGATCTCCTTTAGCAGGGTCAAATCCTAAGCTAATTATTAAATATGCCGGATTAAAACCTTTAATAACTTGAATCGCTTTTTTAAGATAAGAAAGATATTCTTCGCCAGTTAAAGCTTCTTTTAATGGATAATTTAAATTGAAACCTTCACCTTCATCTTCACCTTTTTCATCTGGAAATCCTGAAAAATATGGATATGCAAAAGATGGATTGCCATGAATTGAAACTGTATAAACATCCTTTCTATTATAAAAAATTTGTTGTTGTCCGTTTCCATGGTGATAATCAATATCTAAAATGGCTACTTTTCCATATTTTGAAAGAAAATTTGCTGCAATTGCACCATTGTTAAAATAGCAGAACCCACCAAAAACATCTCTTTCTGCATGATGCCCTGGAGGTCTTATTAGCGCATAAGCGCTATGATATCCCTCTAACAATAACTCAGCACCAGTTAAAGCACAATTAACTCCAGAACGAGCCGCTAAATATGCGTTTTTATTAATTGGAGTAAATGTGTCAATACAATAATAACCTGCTAAAACAGTGTAATCTTTTGGTGGACGAGTAGCGTTTCTTACAGGAAAAACATAAGGATAAATCGACTTTCCTGGTGCTAATTTATCGCAAACTGTTTTAAAATAATTTACGTATTTCGGATTATGAACTTGTGTAATATATTTATCAGGATAACCTCTAGAAGGTCTTGTTTTAAATGCATTTAACTTTGTAATTTCTTTGTAAATACTGCTAATTCTTATTGGTGATTCAATATAGCCAACTTCTTTAACATGGTGAATATCGTGCTTGTCATTAATGATAAGGGCAATTTCATCTTTAACAGCCTCTCTTATTTCAACAGGTCGTTCCTTTACAATATATTTAAATTCTCGTAATTTAATTGGATCGTCCTGAATGGAAGAAATGATCATTTTTATATAATCTTCTGGGCAATATGTTGGATATTTTCGTTCTAAAATAGCACGAATAATTTTTTTAGCATCAGCTGAAGAAAGTCGAATGTCATTACCTAAATCGTCAAAAACTAAATAAGGCGGACAATCATCATCAGGGTTTACATTGGTTTCATATTTAGTTCCAATAATTGGTCTTGCACCATAGCGTTCATAAAAAGCAAGTCGAGCTTTATTTTGTTTAATTTCACTTTTATCATTGCATAATTTTTCGTCGTCAGGAAGGCATTCCATAAAAATACCAATTGATTTATGCATTTGAGCTTCTTCTCTCAAACGTTCATAAATTGCTCCGCCAACACCAGAAGAAATTTTACCGGGTTTTACAGCAATATAATCTAAATAAAAGAAATTTTTATCGGGCATATAAAACAAAATAGCAAAACCCTTAACATTAGATTTACCATCTTCAGCAACAAATAAGTTCGATGAAAATTTGTATTTCAAAGGATCTTTCATTTGCTCTAAAATCTCATTTATTTTTTCTTCTTTAACAGTTGGAAAATGAGTTCTAAGAATGCTAAATACTTGATCAATTGCTATTGAGTTAGAAGGAAGATAAGGATCTGTTATCTTCCTAATTTTAAATATTGCCATTATATTGTATCGTAATATTTATATGTTTTTCCATCAAAATTTTTCAAGATAAAATTATCATCATATCTACTTTGGTAATATTTTGGAAGTAATGGAGTTTTAACATCATCTGTTGTATTAACAACAAAACAAGGTATGGAGTAGTCATTTGTAAATTCGTTTAATCCTTGAATTATTTCTAATCCTTTAGATACGGATGTTCCAAAATGAGAGGAATCTAAAATGGGGTCATGTTGATAAAGATAATATGGATTTATTCTGTTCATGAATGCTTTGTGCATTAAATCCAACATAATAGTTACTTCATCATCAGCTTCGCTAATATCTAATATTTCTGAAAGCTCACCAAAATTAATGTAGCTGTTTTGTATTTGCCATTTCCAACCGTTCCATTGTATATCCGTGGCCTGAGGGAAAAAAATGGCTCTAAATTTTGCGGTTTCAGTATTTATTATATTAAAACCTGAAAGTACAATTTCAGAATCTTTGAATAATTTTCCTTCAGTAGTTCCAGTTTTAAAAATCAGTTCTGTTTTAGATAAATCCTGCGCAAGGGGAGGTTCAATATCTTCTTTTAAAAGTTCATTCATAGTTTAGCGATTTTTTTGTTAATTTACATATAAAGTTAATCTTTTTTTCAATTGGGTATGAATAATTTTTTATAAAATTTACGGGTGTATATTGCTGTGTTTAAATTCGTTAAAAATTTAAAGTTTGGTTATAAATATGGGAGTAAATTAAAAAAACGCCAAAACATTTAATTGTTTTAGCGTTTTTAAAATATGATTTTTTAAAGATGTAATCTATTTACAAAGTCCTTCTAAAGTATCTTCAATATCTCCAGGAGTACTCATAATTTTCATAAAAGTTCCCATAGTTAATTCTGGCCAATGTAAAGCTATTCTATATTTTCCGTGAAGCATTGTTGCTTTTTTCCCTTGTAAAATAATTTCATAAGGCAATGCTGCAACGTGCGCTTCTCCTATTTTTGGTAAAAAGACAGATTCACCATTTTCTTTACTTTGTAAACCAATGCCAAATACAGCTACTTTTTCATTTTTGTAAACTATTTTATAAACTTCAACAGTTTGACCTTTTTTTGCTTTTAAGTTGTTCTCAATTACTTTTAAGCCTTCTTCAAATGAAGAAAATTCATTAAGTTCAATAGGATCACTAAAGTAAGGCATCATTATTTTGTAATGATATCCTTTTAATTTATCTGCTTTAAGGGTTCCTCCAAAAGGAGTAAACTCATTTCCAATTGTTGAAAACGTAGTTTTTAAATCAGCACTAAATTTTTGAAATGTTCCTTTAAATGTATTATAATTATCACCTAAATAAGCTCTTAAAATATAGTCAGGATTGGTATAAGAAATTAGTATTTTCCCACCTTTTTGTTCTAAACCCACCTTAAATGCTGCAGCAAGCGCACCTCTGTCTGTTACTTTAACTACCGTATTTTTTAAATCTGTTCTTGTAAAAGCAATAACTTTTAAAGTACTTTTATTTGAAGGATTGTAGTCTCCTAAAATTGTAAACGAATTAGATTTTAAAGCTTCAACAACTTTATCTGAAACTTGTTGAATAGTCTCAGTACTTTCTCCAATTTTAATATAAGGAGCTAAGTCTTGACCAATTGTATTAAATACAATGCTAAATATTGCTATGCTACTGAAAATTAATTTTCTCATGATTTTATATTTATTTATAATACAAAACTAAAGCACATTGAATAGCACAATAATGATAAAAGTCAGTTGGTAACAATTATTACATTGCAATTTTTTAAAATATTGGTTTAAAGGTGTTTCATTCAATATTTTTAGTAGCTTTAGCATGCTATGAGAAAGTTTTTAAAGTTTGTTCCAGTACAATTTACATTTTTTTTAATACTCGGAATTTTAGTAGGGAAGTATTATAATTTTCTACCCATTCAATTAGTTATAATTGTTGGTCTTTTATTGCTATTATTAGGGTTTCAATTTGTTAGAGCTAACAAACAATTTCAACCTTCTATAATTTTTACCATCTTAGTTTTTTTAACTTCTTTTTTTATTGGGATAAGTTCAATAACATATAAAAATCAATTAAATGAAAAAATGCATTATGCGAATTCATCTGAATTTACAGTCAATAAACTTTTACCTATAAACATTGAGATACAAAAAGTATTAAAACCAACTGCCTATTCTAATAAATATGAAGCAAAAGTACTTCAGTTAAATAACAAAAATACTATTGGAAGAATTTTAGTGGCTATCGAAATAGATAGTATTGAAAATCCATTACATGTGGGTGATAATTTAGTTGTTAAAACTGAGTTTCTAAATGTAAACGAACCACAAAATCCGTATGCTTTTAATTATAAAAAATATCTTCAAAATCAGCAAATTTATCATCAAATACAGCTTAAGAAATCGTCTTTTTTAATACTTCAAAATAATAGCTATACTTTAGATGGGATTGCTTCTAAAATAAGAGAAAGCATAAATACTTCATTAAAAAATAATGGGTTTAAAGATGATGAATTGGCGGTGATAAATGCGTTATTATTAGGGCAAAGAAATACAATATCAAGTGATTTGTTAGAAACTTATTCAGGTGCTGGTGCTGTGCATATTTTAGCCGTTTCAGGATTGCACATTGGTATAATTTTATTGTTGCTACTATTTGTGTTTAAACCATTTCATTATTTTAAAAATGGAAAATTAATAGCTACATTTTTCATTATACTTTTACTTTGGGCATATGCTATTATTGCTGGCTTATCAGCTTCCGTAGTGAGAGCAGTTTCTATGTTTACTGCTTTAACAATAGGTATTCAATTGGTTCAGCGTTCTAATGTTTACAATACTTTGGTAATTTCCATGTTCTTTTTGCTGTTATTTAATCCATTTTATTTGTTTGAAGTTGGCTTCCAGTTAAGTTATTTAGCTGTTTTTTCAATAGTTTGGATTCAACCAAAATTATACAATTTATGGAAATCCAACTATTGGTTTCCAGATAAAATATGGCTATTATTTACAGTTTCAATTGCGGCTCAACTAGGGGTTTTACCATTAAGTTTATTTTATTTTCATCAGTTTCCGGGGTTATTTTTTCTGTCTAATTTGGTGATAATTCCTTTTTTGGGAATTATTTTAATAGCAGGAATACTAATTATTATATTAGCTACTCTCAATATCTTACCGCAGTTTTTAGGAGATTCTTATAGTTCTATCATTCAATTAATGAATCGTTTTGTGGAATGGATTTCTAACCAAGAATTTTTTATTATTCAAAATATTTCATTTTCATTAATACTAATGTTAGCTTTCTATGCATTCATATTTATAACTATAAAATGGATAGAAAAGAAAGTTTTTTATCGTTTTGTTTTTATGTTAATTTCTATATTATTTATTCAATCAATTTTCATTTTTGAAAAACATAAGTTGCAATCAACCAATGAATTAATTGTGTTTAACCAGTCTAAAAAAAGTATTATAGGAAATAGAGAGGGAGCTCATTTCATGTTGAATTCATCAGATTCTTTGAGTTTAAATGATTATGCCTTAAAACCATATTTAATTAGTACAGGAATAGGAGATAAGTTTCAAGCAATTAAAACTAAAAATGTTTATAAGTTCAAAAATGAAATTATTTTAGTGGTTGATAGTTTGGGGGTTTATGAATTTAAATCAATTAAACCTTCTATCATAATTTTACAAGAATCTCCTAAAATTAATTTAGAAAGAATGCTAAAAGCACTTCAGCCAAAATTATTAATTGCTGATGGCTCTAATTATAAAAGTTTTGTTGCAAAATGGGAGCAAACTTGTTTAAAAAACAAAACCCCTTTTTACAGTACCATGCAAAAAGGAGCTTTTATTTTAAAATAATGTTCTATTTAGTCTTTAAATTCAGGTGTAAAATTAGCAGTATAACTTTCCCAAGATTCTTTGGTAATATTTTTTACATCAGAGGAATTAAAAAACTTTAAGTAAAGTTCTAATTGACTGGGTGTTTTGTATCCTGTTATTGGAGCTATCAAATTAGCTTCTTCATCTAAATACAATAAAGTTGGATATGCTCTTATTCCAAAAACACCAGATAACTGATGAGAACTATTTCTGCCAGAAGTATTAGGATTAAAATTTGGATTTGTATATTTCACACCTTTATAGTTAATGGTTTCATTACCTTCAGCGTTAAATTTTACAGCATAGTAATTTTTGTTAACGTACTCAGCAACATCTTTATTATGAAATGTGTTTTTGTCTAACATTTTACAAGGTCCACACCAAACTGTGTATGCATCAATAAATATTTTTTTTGGTGTTGTTTTCTGTGCTTTAATAGCTTTTTCAAGCGTCATCCAATTTATTTCTTGTGCTGTAAGTGAAATGCTAAAAAGTGTTAGCATTAAAATCAATACTTTTTTCATAAGTTTAAATCTATTTTTATAATTATAATCAATGCGTTGGTCGCAAATATAATACCAAAATTACAAAGTCCCTATAAATAGAGACTTTGTAATTTTAATTGTTCACATATTTTCTATTTATCTATGCCGTGCATCATTCTTTTTAATGGTTTATTCAGACTTAAAATTACAAGTCCAGCCACAAATGGAATAATTGTAAATATTAAAAAGAATCCTGATAAACCTACACTTTCAGCTATTCCGTCAGAATATTCAGCCATTATTGATGCAAGTTTTCCTGCCATTCCTGTAAATACGTACCAAATTCCAAATAGGAAAGCAAGCATTCTAGCTGGAGCTAATTTACTTACATATGATAACCCAACTGGAGATACTGATAATTCTCCCATTGTATGTAATAGGAATGCTAATAATAGCCAAACCATGCTAACCGAAGCAGTTTGTGCTCCAGGTTCAATACCCATTGAACCAATAGCTAACATACCAAATCCGGCAGATAACAATGTTAAACCAATAAAGAATTTTTGTGGTCCTGAGAATGTGTATTTTTTCCAGAACATTGAATATAAAGGCGCTAAGGATATAATAAATACTGGGTTTAGTATTTGAAACCAAGAAGTATCGACAAGAGTTGCATCAGCTGTAATTTTATCATAAACTCTTATAATTACCAATATCCATATAATTATGAAACTAATACTAGTAAATAAAATAGTTAAAGGAAATTTTTTAATAATTGCTTTTCCTAATTTATAAATTACCCAAGTTAATACTAACATTGGAGCAATTGAAAGAATAAAATCAATTATTTTATAGAACAATCCCCAATTACCTATTAAGGTTCTGTTCGTATAATCCTTAGCAAATATATTCATTGTTGTACCAGCTTGTTCAAAACTAGCCCAAAAGAAAATTACAAAAAATGCGATGATGAATACAACCTTCAATCTGTCTCTTTCAATAGGTTGAAACCTTTTTAATCTTGTTACACCCAAAGTAATAAATATGATTAAAGACAATAAGAAAAATAAGCTAGACATGTCTACTTGGATAACTTTTCCAAAGGCTTCAAAAGAAAATAAATTTTCGATTAAAAAATGACTTCCTCTGCTTACCACTGAATATAAACCATCAACAATCCAAGAGATAGCAAAAAAACCTCCAATACCGGCAAGTGATAAATCTCTACTTGTAAAAGGTACATCTTTACCTTCATCTTCAATTGGTACTACAGCACCTTTTAATTTAGGTTGAGAAGCCGCCTTTCCAAATACGCTTCTGGCAAAATAAAATTGAAGCAATCCAAATAACATAAAAATACCAGCTAATCCAAATCCCCAAGTCCAGCTGAAAGTTTCACCTATCCAGCCTACTAAAAGAGTTCCAATAAAGGCACCAGAATTTACTCCCATATAAAAAATAGTGTAAGCTCCATCCTTTTTATCACTTTGTGGTGGGTACATTTTACCTACAATTGATGACATATTTGGTTTAAATAAACCTGTTCCTACAACAATAAGTAATAATCCTAAGTAAAAAACAAATTTTAAATCGATGCCAATATGTAAATCAGAAATTGCCATGGCAGCATGTCCCATCGTAATTATAATGGCTCCAACAATTACTGTTTTAACATGTCCCCATTTATTATCAGCTAACCACCCACCTAATAATGGTAGTAAATAAACGAGCATAACGTACCAACCAAATAATGCATAAGCTTCAGTTCTTGTCCATCCCCAACCATCATCATCTATTTTAGCAACAAGAAACAAAATAAGTAGTGCACGCATTCCATAGTAACTGAAACGTTCCCACATTTCTGTGAAAAACAGTACAAATAATCCTACAGGATGTCCTAATATTTGTTGCTGATCTTCTTCTTGAGTATAATCTGACATAAATTATAATTTTTTAAATTAAAAGAAGAATACGATTTTGAACATAAAATATGTTTAAAATCGTATTCTTCCAAAATAGTTTAATTTCCGTTTGCTTCCTTAGGTCTAATTACCATTCTGTCATAAATAGTTAATGCCAAAATAGTTACAATACCTATTGCAACAATAACATACCAAATTTTATTTGGGTTGTATGTGTCCCAAACAAGTTGTGTCATTTGTACTTGTGTCATTTCTAATTTTTCAGAAGCTAAAGCAAAGTAATCATTTTTGGTAAATTCTTTAGTTACTTCTGGCATTTCAATAGCTCTTTTTCCCATTTCGGATTGTAATAAACTTAATTTATCAGACCACGCTTGGTAAAGATTTCCAGAAATTAATGTAGTTAAAAGATTTCCTAAGAAAATTGGTAAAAAATATGTACCCATATATAAAGCCTCTTTTCCTTTAGGGGAAATCAATGCAATAAAAGAAGAAAATGTTGGATTGGTCATCATTTCACCAATTGCAAAAATCATGATTCCTAATATTGTATAAAGTCCATTTCCAGTATAGAAGGTGATTCCAATACCGATTGATGCAATAATGAAACCTGTTATCATTGCACTTACATGGCGCATTTTTAAAACAAAAAATGAAACAATTAATTGAAATAATATAATTGAACCTGCATCTAAATTTATCAACATTTCAGGATTTACAGAATCTCCTCCTCCACTCATTGCACTTGCAATCCAAGGAGAAACTTGAGCAATAGAGTCATGTAAAGCCTTTGTATTTACCCAATCTTCTATAAATGTTGGGAGTGTGTAAAATAATTGATTGAACATTGTCCAAAATCCAACCATAATAATTAATAATACTGAAAGTCGAGTATCTTTAACTGCTTCAACAATGTTTTTAAAAGAACTTAAAATAGCTTCACCAATTGTTTCAGTCTTTTTTACTCTATCTTCTTCCTTAAAAAAAAATAATAAAATAAGTAAGTTGATTGCGATTACTATCGCTGCTTGAAGAAATACTATTTTCCATCCAAATTGTGTTCTTAAAGTAGAAGAGAATGCAGGACCAATAAATCCTCCAATATTTACCATCATATAAAAAATACCAAAACCTAATGTTGAATTAGATTCATCTGTATTTTTTGTGATAATTGCAGAAGCTACTGGTTTAAACATTGCAGCACCAACAGCAACCCATAGAAAGACTAAAAATACAGAAGAATAACTTGAAACTTCTCCCATAACATAGTAACCAGTACCTAATAAAACATATGCAATAATAAGAGAGAGTTTATATCCTATTTTATCAGCTATTACGCCTGTAATCATTGGTAATAAATATAGTATTGCAGTTACAATACCCATTATTTGTCCTTTTTCAATATGCGTAAAACCTAATCCTCCTTCGTCGGTAGAACCAGTAAGGTATAATGCAAGAACAGCAAATAAACCATACCAAGCCCAACGCTCAAATAATTCCATTCCACTTGCTACCCAGAAGTTCTTGTTATAAGACTTCATAACTCCAAAAAATGATTTGTTTTCTGTACTCATTGTATTAATTTTTAATTAAGATTTGTTAAATTATAAAAAAGCTCAAGTACATATTTCTTGAGCTTTTTTGAGTTATTTTTTTATTTTGAAAACATATACTAGTAAATAATTTATTTTGAATTTCAGTTCAATTTATAGATGCTCATCATCCTCAGCACCGTGTGTAAGACGTTTTAAAGGTTTTAATAATGCAACTATTAAAATTCCAAATATTATTGTAAATACTGCAATTCCAGTAAATACTGCATAATCTCCTAATCCTTCAGCTGATTCACCTAATAGTCCCGCAACTTTGTTACCTAAGCCAGTCATTGCAAAATAAACACCCATCATAATAGAGGCGTATTTTACTGGAGCTAATTTGGTAATAAAAGACAATGCTACTGGCGACATACTTAATTCACCAACAGTATGGAATAAATATGCAAGTACTAACCAATACATTGCTGAAGAACCTTCAGCTTCAAATTGTGCAGTTGCTGCGGTCATAAAAAAGAAACCAGTACCCATAATAACAGTACCAATTGCCATTTTAAACAATGAAGAAGCTTCTTTTCCTTTTAGTTTGCGTTTAGCCCACCAAGAGGCAACTGCAGTTCCTAAGAAGATAATAAATAATGCATTTAAAGATTGAAACCAAGATGCAGGAACTTCACTACCAATTAATGGTAAAGTGAAATCAAGCATTCTGTCAGTTTTTGATTGCGTATAAATGTTTAATAAACCACCTGCTTGCTCAAAAGCTCCCCAAAATACAATTACAATTAAAAATGAAATTAAAAGTACCTTAACTCTATCTTTTTCAATTGAAGTTAATGGTTTATTCATAGCAGCTTTATCTTCGTCTGAACCATCTTTACCAATAAAGTTACCAACGTGAGCTAAATAAGGCATACCCATATAGTACACAATCATACCCAAGGTCATACCAATTCCAGCTAAACCGAAACCATAATGCCATCCAATTTTTTCACCTACATAACCAACTATTAAAGCTGATAGGAAAGCTCCTAGATTAATTCCAATATAGAAAATAGTGAATCCTTTATCTCTACGGATATCACCTTTTTTGTATAATCCACCAACCATAGTTGAAATATTTGGTTTTAATAGACCAACTCCCAAAATAATTAATCCTAACCCTGAATAAAATGCCCACAAAGCTGAAATAGCTAATATGGATTGTCCTATAATTAATATTAAACCTCCATATAACACGGCTTTCTTTTGGCCAATAAATTTATCGGCAATATAACCTCCAGGAATAGAGGCAACATAAACTAACATTGTATACGTACCATAAAGCGATAATGCTCTACCAGTTGACCATCCTAACCCTGGGTTAAATGCCGCATTGTGCTCATGAACCATGTATAATGTTAAAATTGCTCGCATCCCATAATAAGAAAAACGCTCCCACATTTCTGAAAAGAAAAGGAAATATAATCCAATTGGGTGTCCAAATAATTCTTTATTTTGTGGACTTATTTTTAAAGTATTGTCAGTCATAATATTAATTTTATTGAAATTAGTATTGGTTATAAATATTTAATTAGTTTTTTATTAATTCTAGTTTACTTTCTTTTTTACCTAAATTTTCTTTGATAAAAGTAGTCATTTTATTGTATAAATGTAACCTTGTATTTTTACCTCTATAAATTCCGTGAGTTCTATCTGGGTAGATAGCTTGATCAAAAGGTTTGTTTGCCTCAATTAAAGCATTAGACATTCTCATAGAGTTTTGAAAATGAACATTATCATCGCCACTACCATGTACCAATAAAAATTTTCCATTTAATAAATTAGCGAAATTTAATGGTGAATTTTCATCATATCCACTAGGGTTTTCTTGAGGAGTTTGCATATAACGTTCTGTATAAACAGAATCGTAAAAACGCCAGCTTGTTACTGGAGCAACCGCAATTGCCATTTTAAAAACATCGTTTCCTTTTAGCAAACAGTTACTAGACATAAATCCTCCATAGCTCCAGCCCCAAATGCCTATTTCATTTGAATCAATATAAGATCTTTTTCCTAATTCTTTTGCAGCTTCAATTTGATCTAAAACCTCATATTTTCCTAATTCTTTATAAGTAACTTTTTTAAAATCAGCTCCTTTGAAGCCAGTTCCTCTGCCATCAACACACACAACAATATAACCTTGATCAGTTAAATGTTGATACCAATAATCATTTGCACCATTCCAAGAATTACTAACAGATTGTGATCCTGGTCCAGAATATTGTGTCATAAATAGCGGATATTCTTTGTTTGAATCAAAATTAGTTGGTTTTAATATCCAAGCATTAAATTCTCCATTTTTGGTTGAAAGCGTAAAGAATTCTTTTTTAACTAGCTTATAATTTTCTAGATTTTTTGAAAGCTCGTTATTATTCAAAACTTCTTTTAATAAATTTCCATCACCATCATAAAGTGTGTAAATTGGAGGTGTATTTGCATCAGAAAAAGTATTGATAAAATAGTTTAAGTTTTTACTAAAAGAAGCATCATTAGTTCCAGAAGTATTTGTTAAACGTTTTTTGTTTTTCCCATTTAGTTTAATAGAATAAATGGTTCTATTAATTGAGCCATCTTCAACGGATTGGTAATAAATAGTGTTAGTTTTTTCGTTAACTCCATAAAAATCAGTCACTTCCCAGTTTCCTTTAGTAGCTTGATTTATGAGTTTCCCTTCTTTTGAATAGTAGTAAATATGATTAAATCCATCTTTTTCACTTGTCCAAATAAAGCTATTATCTTCTAAAAAAGTTAAATTATCGTGAATATCTATATACGCGTTATCGGTTTCATTTAAAACTACTTTTGAAGTAAAATCAGTAGCATTTATAAAATACAAATTCAAATTATTTTGATGACGATTTAAAGTTGTCGCACATAAAATAGTTGCATCATTGGTCCATCTTATTCTTGGAATATATTCGTATTCTCCAATATTAATTTTTGAAGTTTTAATTGCTTCTACACTGTAAACATGAAGTGTTACTACTGCATTTTTTTCTCCAGCTTTTGGGTATTTAAAAACTTGTTGCGATGGATATAATGCTGTTCCAACAATATCCATAGAAAAAGTTGGAACTTCGGTTTCATCAAAACGTAAAAAAGCGATATTTTTGCTGTCGTTACTCCATTCAAAAGCTCTTACAAATGCAAATTCTTCTTCATAAACCCAGTCGCAAATTCCATTAATAATGTTATTCTTTTTCCCATCAAAAGTTATTTGAATAACTTCATTGGTTTCTAAATTTTTAACAAAAAGATTATTGTTTTTAGCATATGCTATTTTTTTACTGTCAGGAGAAAAAGTAGGTTCTTGTATTTTTTCTTCATCAATAAGTTGCAGTGATTTTGAGGGAATATCATACACGTAAAAAACACCTAAACTAGAATGGCGATAAATAGGTTCTTCATCAACACCTAAAATTAACTTGGTTTCATTGCTATTAAATACATAGCTTTCAAAATATTTTAAATCTTCTAAATCTTTACTATCAACAATAGTTTCAACTTTTTCTAAAGTAGCATAGCTATATTTATGAACTGAAGTGCTTTGTGATTCTCTATTGAAATTTTGTAGCGTATAAAAATTACCATTCATTGAATTTAACGAATTCATTCGCTCGGTTCTAAATGTACCATCCCAAATTTCTTCTATAACAATTTCTTTTTTTTGAGCAGTAGCTAAGGAAGTTATTGCTATAAATAAAAGGAGTAATTTCTTCATAAATTATGATATCTTAAAATAATTGTCAAGTTTAAGAAAAATTTAGCAAAACAGAGCTGAATTATATCATAAAATTAACAATATATGTAATCTGTAGTATTTTATTTTTATTAATTTATCTTTGCATCTATATAAAAATTTTAAAAAAAATGAGAAAAACTGTTGATGGGTTTTCAAAATTTTCAAAGTTAGAAAAGGTAAACTGGTTAGTATCAACATTTTTTAATGATGATAGTAAAGTAAAACAAGTTTTAATGCAATATTGGAACTCAAATCCTTTGCTTCAAGATTTGCATGATGATTTTATTGAAAATACCATTTCTAATTTTTATTTACCCTTTGGAATTGCACCAAATTTTGTAATTAATGGGAAAGAATATGCAATTCCAATGACTATTGAAGAAAGTTCAGTAGTTGCAGCAGCATCATTAGTTGCTAAATTTTGGAGTACACGTGGTGGATTCAAAGCAAAAGTAATTTCAACCACAAAAATTGGTCAAGTACATTTTATGTATGAAGGCGATAAAACAGGACTTGAGAATTATTTTAACTCAAAAAAAGACAATTTTTATAAAGTTACTGAAGGCATTACTCGAAATATGCGTAAGCGCGGAGGAGGTATTTTAGAAATTGAATTGCGCGATAAAACTACTGAATTAGAAAACTATTACCAATTGCATGTTACTTTTGAAACGGCTGATAGTATGGGCGCTAATTTTATAAATTCTTGTTTGGAAGCAATTGCCAAGGATTTTGAAAAAGAAGATATTCAAATAGTCATGTGTATTTTATCTAATTACGTTCCGGAATGTTTAGTTCATGCAGAAGTAAGTTGCAAAGTTGAAGAACTTTATGCTGAAAATTCAGAACTATTAGCTCAAAAATTTGTGCAAGCTATTCAAATTGCAAATGCAGAGCCACACAGAGCAGTGACACATAATAAAGGAATTATGAATGGAGTTGATGCTGTGGTTATTGCAACAGGAAACGATTTTAGAGCTATTGAAGCTGGTGCTCACGCATACGCCTCGAGAAGTGGAAAATACAAGAGTTTAACAAATGCATCCATAGAAAATGGTTTTTTTAAATTTTGGATTGAAATTCCGTTAGCTGTAGGAACTGTTGGTGGATTAACATCTTTACATCCGTTATCTAAATTATCATTAAAACTATTAGGAAATCCTTCAGCAAAAGAATTAATGCAACTAATTGCAGTTGCAGGTTTGGCACAAAATTTTGCAGCTTTACGAGCATTAACAACTACTGGAATCCAAAAAGGGCATATGAAAATGCACTTAACAAATATTATTAAACAGTTAGGCGCAAGTGACGAAGAAAAAACTTTTTTAATTGATTATTTTGAGCATAAAACCATTACACACAATGCAGTTGTTGAGGCTTATAATAAGTTAGTTCAGGAGAAATAGAATGTCATTCCTGAGCAAGCAGGAATCCAGAATGAGAAAGTAAATTTGTTAGATTGGCATAGATTCCTGCCCTCGCAGGAATGACAAAATAAAAAAAATAAGAATTGAAAAAATTTTACAGCAACGGAAAATTATTACTCACAGGCGAATATTTTGTACTTGAAGGTGCAAAATCGTTGTCTGTTCCTACAACTTGTGGACAAGATTTGGTGGTTGAACCAATTAATGAACCACAATTAATTTGGAATAGTTTTACAAATGAAGGTGAATGTTGGTTAGAAGCAATTTTTGATTTACCAAAATTACGATTGGCGAGTGCTACTTTTGAAGCAGAAGAAGATGGAGGAAATGATAAACTAGCTGAAAATTTAAATAAAATACTAATAGAAGCTAAAAAATTGAATCCTTCTTTTTTAAATTCAGAAAAAGGGTTTTCAGTGAAAACAAATCTTACATTTCCTAAAAACTGGGGATTGGGAACTTCATCAACTTTAATTAATAATATTGCAAATTGGGCTAAAATTAATCCCTATAAATTATTGGAAAACACCTTTGGTGGAAGCGGTTACGATATTGCTTGTGCACAAAGTAATTCACCAATTTTATACATAAAAAACGGATTTGACCCAATTATTGAAAAAGTAGAATTCAATCCAATATTTAAAGATCAATTGTATTTTGTGTATTTAAACAAAAAGCAAAATAGCAGAGAAGGAATTCAGCGTTTTAAAAAATTAAAAGGAAATTTAACTTCAGAAATAGCACAAATTTCAAGATTAACAGATGAATTTTTAATTTGTGAAAATTTAATAGATTTTGAAAAATTAATAACTGAGCACGAGCAAATTGTTTCAAAAACAGTTCAATTAAAAATGGTTCAAGAACAATTATTTTCAGATTATTTCGGACAAACAAAAAGCTTAGGTGCTTGGGGAGGCGATTTTATTTTAGCTACAGGAAATGAAGATACTATCATTTATTTTAATAAAAAAGGATTTGAAACAGTAATTCCTTATCAAGATTTAATTTTATAATGAAGAAAAAATTTGTAATAATTGGAGGTGGTGCAGCAGGTTTTTTTGCTGCTATAAATGCAGCAGAATTAAATCCTGATTTAGAAGTCATGATTTTAGAAGGAAGTAATAATGTGTTGCAAAAAGTAAAAGTAAGTGGAGGAGGACGTTGTAATGTAACTCATGCTTGTTTTACACCAAATGAATTGGTAGAGTTTTATCCAAGAGGAAAAAAAGAATTGCGTGGACCTTTTCATCAATTTATGACAGGTGATACAATGGAATGGTTTGAAAACAGAGGTGTTTCTTTAAAAATTGAAGATGACAATCGGGTTTTTCCAGCATCGAATTCTTCACAAACTATTATAGATTGCTTTTTAGAAAGTGCTAAAAACGCAGGGGTAATTTTAAAAATGAGTACAAGAGTTGATACTATTAAAAAAAGTGACGATAAATTTATAGTAAAAACGAATTCTAATGAATTTATAGCTGATTATTTGTTGGTTGCTTCAGGAAGCAATTCAAAAGTGTGGCAAATGGTTTCGGAATTAGGGCATACAATTATTCAACCCATTCCTTCATTATTTACCTTCAATATTGAAGATAGCAGATTGAAAGATATCCCGGGAACTTCTGTGCCAATGGCTTCAGTAAAAGTTTTAAACTCAAAATTAAAGGAGCAAGGACCATTGTTAATTACACATTGGGGTTTAAGTGGACCTGGAATTTTAAAATTATCAGCTTGGGGAGCTTTGGAATTATTTGAAAAAGAGTATCAGTTTGAAATTGAAGTAAATTGGTTATCGAAAAAAACTGAAACTGTTTTAGAAACATTAAAATTAGCCAAAAAAGAACATTCTAAAAAACAAGTTATTTTACGTTCCGTTTTTGAAGAAATTTCAAAACGTTTATGGGAAAAACTGGTGCTAGCTGCTCAAATATCTTCAGATTCACAATGGGCACAATTAAATAATAAGCAATTGGAAGATTTAGCAAAACAACTAACTCAGTGTACTTTTAAAGTAAATGGAAAAAGCACGTTTAAAGATGAATTTGTAACGGCTGGAGGAATTGATTTAAAAGAAATCAATTTTAAATGTTTTGAAAGTAAATTGCATAAAAACCTGTTTTTTGCAGGGGAAGTTTTAAATATTGATGCTATTACGGGCGGCTTTAATTTTCAAAATGCTTGGACAAGTGGTTGGATTGTGGCTAATTCGGTTGGAAGTTAGTTTTAAAGTGAAGATAAATGTCATCCTGAACTTGTTTTAGGATGACAAATTTTACAAATTCCATCTATTTAAACTATTCAGCTAATTGACCTCTATGAGGTTTTAAAGTATCTCTAAATATTTTCATATCAACTTCATCAACAATTATAAATGCTATTGTGTGCATTTCAGAAAGTATTGAAAAATCTACTTTATAAAAATGTAATTTTTCAATGGCAGCAAATTCTTTTAAGTGAATGCAATGGTGTTCAGCAGTTTTTTGAGAATTGGAACCTCTAAAATCCCAAATAAGTTTTAGTTTTCTATTCAATTTTCAGCGTTTTAACTATGACTAATATAAATAAGTAAATCGCCTTTTTCAACAGTAATTTCAACTTCGTTTTTAGTAGCTTTATTTCTAGTTCCAATACGTTGCCCAAAGGTTAGCGTTTCATTTATAAGAGGATACAACAAACCTTCTGTAAGCACGCCGCTAGCAATTGGAAGCGGAATTAATGAAATATTTTTTCCAATTATATTTGTTAAAAAGATACTTTCTTCAATAAAAAAATATTTTCCAAAATCATCAAAAAAAGTGATGTTTAAGCCAATTTTCCACTGTAAAGCAGTACTTATATTTCCTAAAAAATGATCGTGCTCTTTTCCACTTCCTCCATACACATCAATATCATAAAAACCACGGTGTTTTAATATTTGTAATGCTTTTTCAAAGTCGGTATATTCCTGATTGGGTGTATTTATAACTTCTACAGTTGTTGGAATGTTACGGATAGAATCAAAATCTCCAGTCACCAAATCGGGGATAATATTATTTGATTCAAAATAATTGTAAGCACCATCTATAGCACAAACAATATCGTATTGTGATAAATTAGGGAGGTCACTTGGTGCTGAACCGTTTAGTAAAATAAATGCTCTTTTCGTTTTCATAGATTACAAAAATAATGAAAAAGAGCATATAAAATTAATTTTCTGTTTGAAGCTTTATAAGTCTTTCTTTATAAGATTTATTTCCGCTTAAATCATAAGCTTTTGAAACATATTTAATAGCGTTTATATAATCATTTTGGGATTCATAATAATCTGCCATTGAGTCGTAAGCATTTGGGCTATTTGGATAATATTCAATAGCTTGTTCAAAATGCATTTTTGCTTTTTCAGGTTGTTGCATATCCATATTCATATATCCAGACATATTTAAAAGTTCTTCAGGATAAGGAGGGACTGAATATCCAAAATGGTTTTTAAGTTTTTTTGCTCGATTTTTTATAATCCTAAAAAGTTCTTCTTTTGGAGTGTTAAATGAATTTATTTTATAAGTATTTTCCATTTGATACCATTCAAAAATTGATAGCAAACCATCCATAATGGAAGGTAAA
>NZ_JBFFOE010000042.1:0-24809 GCF_041562875.1 Lutibacter sp.
AAAAATGGAGAAGGAACTTTAAATTATATGATTAATGATACCATACTTGTAAAAGATATAGATGAAACAGTTAAAAACATAAAAGAAGGAAGTATTCGTTTAAACGAAAACTTAGAAGCTTTAAAACATAACTTTCTATTTAGAGGTTACTTTAAAAAATTAGAAAGACAAAAGGCTAAGGATGCAAAAAAGAAAAATTAAATATAAATCACAATTGATATAAATCATTTCAATCATTTTTACATAATGGTAAATTGTATACACTAAATACTAAAGAGATGAAAAAGTTTAATTTCTTACCAATTTTACTTTTAAGTATCCTATTTTTAATACTTGAAAGTTGTGGTCCTGTAGTTTTTTCTTCAAGACTAGGAACGCCTCCTCCACCATGGTTTTATCCAAACAGAGTTGAAAATGTACGCTATATGTACTTCCCTGATTACCAATTTTATTATGATTTATCGCTTAGAAATTATATCTATTTAGATAATGGAGCTTGGATTACAGTTAATGCATTGCCTGCCAGATTTAAAGGTTATGATTTAAAACGAAGCAGAAAAATTAGGATTAATGATTATTATGGTGATAATATTAGAAAGTATCATAGTGAAACCACTACAAAACGAAAAAACCTTAACAGTAGAAGATCCTATTAAACACTTAACTTTTTTAAATGTAAATAATTATAATATCCCAATTCACAACTGCCACTTTTATTAAATGAGTACAAATTTAAAAAATGTAACATGAAAATTGAGCATTTAGAAGAACACATAAATGATTATAAAAGATCTATTGAAGCTGTTGTAGAGAAAAAAATTATTTGGAAAACTAAAACAAAAAATTTATTGCTAAAAACATTAAACTCAATTGTAGAAAAATATGATATTGGCTGGCGAGTTCAGGAACTTAGTTGGATTAATACTAATGAAGCTGTAAATATAACATTTGATTCTTTTCCTCCAGATTTAATTGAAAAAACCAATCAAATACCTACTTATCAGTTTATTCAGGGAGGTGCATTAATTTTCTCTCAATCTTACAGTGGAGATGTAAACATATTTATGCTATTTCCAATTCTTGAAAATAGTAGTGATTCTTCTAGTGATGACGGTTTGGTAATTTATACTCCTGAAAATATTGATGAAAAACTAATTATTGAAAAAGTAGATGAGTTTTTAAAAAAGATGATTCAATGGGAAATACCTATCATAAAAAATAAAGTGGGATTTTAATCTTACTTATTGCTATTTTTAACAATACTACTCTAAATTATAACCATAAATATCTTTTAACATAACCGTTTCTCCATTTTCGTTTGTACTATTTAAATTGTATGAAATGTTAATTTTTGTACCAATTGGTGCATAATAATAAATAATCCAAGCATCAGCCTCACTAGTCCCAATACATCCATTAGAATATGATTTATTTAGTGTATTGGGGTTCGTTGTTGGATGTATTAATTGCCCGTTTCTAATGCCTTCAATTTCAGTTTCAATAAAAGGTATTTGAGGTAATTTGGTAACTTTATAATCATCTCTTCTTGTTAAATAATATTGGCGACCATTTACTGGATTGTAATAATTAGGGTTCTTGTTGTGATTTACAATTTTCCCATTTCCTGTAATGGTTTTTAAATCTGTGACTCTGTTTCCCATTTTTAAATATTTTTTTTCATTTCTGCCTACTCTTATCGGAAATTCATAAAGAAGCATTGAGTCTTGGAAAATACGAAGCTTAAATTCAGGGATATTAATAGCTACCATTGTTTTATGCATTGCATTCAGAATATTAGAAGTTGCTGTTGAATCTGGAATTGAGATGTTACTTCCTTTAGGTAACACAATCATTTCTTTTTGGTTGTACACAAAAGAGTCTTTTTTTATCATTCTATAATAATCTGTATTCTCTAATGTGTCAATTATCCAATGGTTAGCACGTACCAAAATATGTTCAGTTATCGTATAATTAGCTTTTAAATTGTGCAAATTTACAAGAGAATCAATATAACGAAAATAATCTTTTACCTTCACATTTTTTAAAACTGAAATAATATTTAAAGAGTTTTTACTAAAAATTATTTTTTGGTTATTATAATTTACTTCACCATTTTTATGCGTATCAAATACTAAAAAAACGAATAGTATAACAACACTAAAACTTTTTAAAAAAAAATTAAAACGTAACATTTTAAGATAAAATTTAAAACTATATTAATTTAAAGATTATAATTTATGTATGGTATGACCGTTATCAATAATAATTTTCATAAAGTAATTTCTACTAAATACTAATTTTATTTAAAATTATTTATAAAGCTCAATAAATGTAATCTCAGGGCGCATTCCTAATCTTCCTGGGAATCCAATCCAACCCAAACCTCGGGTTACATATAAACATTGTTTGTGATTTTTATACAATCCAGCCCAATGCTTGTATTTATATTGAATGGGACTCCAATTTTTATTTTTTAAATCAATGCCTGCTTGCATTCCGTGTGTATGACCAGAAAGAGTTAATGCAATATTTGTACTTTCAACTACTTCTTCCTTCCAATGAGATGGGTCATGAGACAACAATATTTTAAAAGGAATATTATCAACATTCTTTAATGATTTTTGCAAATCGCCATATTGTTTAAATGGAGGATTTCCCCAATTTTCAACTCCTAAAATAGCAATCTTTTCTCCATCAATTTCAACAATATCAGCTTCATTTAATAATAATTTAAAATCTATTTTTTTATAAAAATACTTAATCAGTTCAAAATTAGATTTCTTCATTTTTAAAGATTTCCATTTACTATAATCTCCATAATCATGATTTCCTAAAACTGCATATTTACCCTTTTTAGCCGATAATTGTTTTAATACTTTATCCCAACCTTTTAATTCCCATGCATAGTTATTAACCAAATCTCCTGTAAAAAAAATAAAATCTGGTGCTACATTATTAATCAATTTTATAGCTCTATCTAAAATATGATAACGAAAGTTAAAGCTACCCAAATGAAGATCTGATATATGAATAATTCGAAGCCCTTCAAAATTTTTAGGTAATCCTTCAAATTTAATTTTTAAATAACGGATTTTAAATCTGTAAAGTGTTCTAAAAATACCATACACAATAATAAAAAATGGAAGAAAACCTGAAAACAAACCAATAATTGAAATTATAATTAATGATTCCTTCTCAGAAAATACATAATTTGTAAAATATAATATTGAAACTACTGATGCAAAAATTAATTTTGGAACAAAAGAAGAAACTGAAAGTCCGTAAAAAGAAGATATGAGCCATTGTTTTCGATAGGTATTCATTGTAGCTAACCTACTTTTTAATAAAATAATGCCAGTAATAAGTCCAATAGTAAAAACCCAGAAAGCAATATAAATACTGTTTTTAATGACTGACGAAGTAATTAGTTGAGTGATAGATAATAACCAATAGAAAGTAACAACATCAACAACTAAAATTGCCAAACATAAAAGGATAATTTTAAAAAATGAGAAGGGTCGCATAGCATAGATCCATTATTTTTTAGTTACAAGTCTACGTTTATCTCTAAGTGCCCAATAAATACCTTTTACACCTGCAACCCATTTATCATACATAAAAATAAGTATAATTTCTTCTATTGTTTCCAATAAACCCAACACAATCATTGTGTAAAACAACCAATAAATGGGATTAAAAAATAATAGCCAAAGTATAAATATACCTTGTATAATTGCAGATAATTTAGCTAAATAAGTATGAAAAGCAGTTGCTTTTCCATATTTTCTAAATGCAAGAAGCATTTGAATACTATAAGGAACAAAAGCAATTAATATTAAAAGATAGTTTTCTTGCATAAAATCATATTTAAAAACCAATAATCCAATTAACCCAATTATAAATGTAATTTGGTCTCCAAAAGAATCTAATTGTGAACCTCTAGCACTTGTAATTTTTAAAGATCTCGCCAAAAATCCATCAATCATATCTGTACAATAACTAACCAATAAAAACCAAGTGAAAATCTCTCGCTCACCTAACCAAATTAAAATTAATAAAAATGGAGAAGCAGCAATTCTATAAAAAGAAAACCAATCAGCAATATTAAAATTTTTAAATGTCAACATCTGTAATATTGTATTTCAAATATGTTATTATCAACTTAATTCTCATTAAAATTACTAATCATAATCAACAATTCAAGTGATAAATATCAATTTATTCAATCAATTTATCCGTTTTTTAACTGTTGTATATCAATTTTTTAACTATATTTATGTTGGTATTGAATTTTGCCTCATCCATGAAATTAATTTTATGTCTTTTAGCAATCAACATATTTTCAACCTACTTTTTGAAGCCATTCCTGAAGGCGCAATTATAGCTAATGACCAACAACTTATAATTGCTTCCAATTCTGTTGCTGAACAAATTTTTGGTTATGAGAAAGAAGAATTAGTAAATCAACATTTAAACATACTAGTCCCTTTAAAATACCAATCTAATCATAAAACCCATTTTTCAAACTTTCTAAAAAATAAAACGATACAAAATATAAATTATGAGCTTAACTTATATGGAATTGCTAAAAACAACAAAAAATTCCCCTTAGAGATTAGTTTAAATCCATTTGAAATTGATAAAAAATTATTTGTTATTGCACTAATTATTGACATCACAAATCGTAAAGAAGCAGACAAAAAAATTAAAAATCTCAATACTAAATTAGAAAAAACTATAAAAGAAAAAACAGCCGAATTAAAAAACACAATTAAACAATTAAAAGAAGTTAATATTAATTTAAAAAGAGAAATAAAAAAAAGAATTGAAGGTGAAGCTAAAATTAAAAAAGCCTTACAAAAAGAGCAAGAACTCAACAGTTTAAAAACTAAATTTTTATCATTAGTATCTCATGAGTTTAAAACACCATTAAGCGGTATTTTAACTTCTTCTATGTTATTAGATAAATATAAATTAAGCAATCAACAAGATAAAAGAGATAAGCATATAGAAACAATTACACAAAAAGTACATTATCTTAACAATATTTTAAATGATTTCTTATCCATAGAAAGTATAGAATCTAGCAATGTTAATTATAAATTCACCACATTTAATTTAAGCAAAATTGTGAATGAGGTGGTTTATAATGCTAATATGCTTTTAAAAAATGGACAAAAAATTAACATTTCTACAGATACTAATGATTATGTATTACACCAAGATGAGAAAATTTTAGAACTTATACTATCCTATTTATTATACAATGCCATAAAATATTCATTAGAAAACACCACAATTGACATAGAGATTTATCAGGATTCAGAGAGTACTATTTTTAAATTTATTGATGAAGGCATTGGAATACCTAAAAATGACCAAAAATTTATATTTAACCGTTACTTTAGAGCTGAAAATGTACTAAATATTCAAGGAACAGGTATAGGTTTAAATATTGTAAAATCCCATTTAGAAAACTTAGGAGGTTCCATTACTTTTGAAAGCATAGAACATAAAGGATCTATATTTATTATTAAATTACCATTAAATAAAAAATTATGAAAAAGATTTTATTAATAGAAGATGATCTTTTTGTTAGGGAAAATACAGCAGAACTGTTAGAACTAGCAAATTACACTGTAATTACCGCATCAAATGGTAAAATTGGAGTTGCTGAAGCTAAAAAACATTTGCCCAATATTATTATTTGTGATATTATGATGCCTGAATTAAATGGGTATGGCGTGCTTCAAATTCTTTCAAAAGAAGAAGACACCAAACATATTCCATTTATTTTTATATCTGCAAAAATTAGCCATGAAGACATTAGAAAAGGAATGAATTTAGGCGCTGATGATTATATTACAAAGCCCTTTGACGAATCTGAATTATTTAGTGCTATTGAAAGTAGATTGGCAAAAGTTGCTATTCTCAAAGATACTAAAACAAAAGAATTTAGCACTAATGAAACAACTATTGTAGACCAACTAAAAACATTAGACCATCTTAAAAATTATTTCATTGAGACTTTTGAAGAATATTCCTTTAATCCAGGTGAAATTATTTATAATGAAGGCGGAAACTCAAATTTTGTTTATTTAGTGCATTCAGGTGTTGTAAAAACCTATAAAAGTGACACACAAGGAAAAGAACTAATTACAGCATTGCATAAAGATGATGATTTTTTTGGCATCACATCATTTTCGCATAATATTCCTTATCAAGAAACAGCTACGGCAATTGAGAACACAAAGATTTTACGACTCGCAAAAAATGAATTAAAAAATATTTTGCTTAATAATCATGAAGTAACACTTCAATTAATAGACCACCTTTCTGATAGTGTAACAGAAATAAAAGAAAATTTAATTGAAATGGCATATAGTTCTGTACGTAAAAAAACAGCAAATACCATTTTACAATTTACTGAAAAAATTAGTGTCCGGCAAGGTGAAAGTATTCATATATCAAGAAGCGATCTTGCAAGTATTGCAGGTATTGCAACTGAAACTTTTATAAGAACTATTTCCGATTTCAAAAGAGAAGGTATTATTGATTTAGAAGGTAGAAATATTAAAATATTAAATATGGATAAATTAAAAAAAGTTAATTAACCTTATTTTTAAGATTATTTATTCAATTGATATATATCATTTCAAACTAGAATTATCAAGACTAATTTTGAATATAACATTAATTTAATTAGTCCAATGAAAAATGTATTACTTCCAACCGACTTTTCAGAAAATTCGTGGAATGCCATAAAATACGCTTTAGAACTTTACAAAAAAACTACTTGCAATTTTTATTTATTACACGTCACATTAATCCCTTATTATACCACTGGAGATTACCCAATAATACCTACATCAGATATTCTTGAAAAAACAATTTTAGAGCAAGCAAAAGATGCATTAAACAAATTAATGCAAAAAATTAATAAACTACCTAAAAACTCTAAACATCATTTCTATACACTTTCAAGTTATGATAGTTTTATAAGTGCTGTAAAAACACATATTGAAGAAAAAAATATAGATCTTATTATTATGGGAACCAAAGGTGCTTCTGGTTTAAGTGAAGTAATTGTGGGTAGTAATACGGGAGATTTAATTACAAAAGTAAAACACCCCGTACTAATAGTTCCTGAAAAAGCAGTGTATACTATTCCTAAAGAAATTGCTTTCCCAACAGATTATAATATTTTTTACCAACCAAAAATTTTAGATAGTATTACTGAGTTAGCTAAAATGTATGATGCTACTATCAGAATATTGCATGTAGCTAAAAAAGATGAAGTACTTACAGATTCCCAACTAGAGAATAAAGAATTTTTAAGCAACTTTTTTATGGATGAAAAACATAGCTTTCATAGAATTACAAATAAAAATATAGAAGAAGGTGTGCAATGCTTTATTGAAAGTAGAGATATTAATATGATTATAATGGTTGCAAAAAATTTAAACCTTTTTCAACGAATTTTATTCAAACCAACTGTTGAAGAAATTAGTTACCACATTGAAACTCCTTTTTTAGTGTTGCATGAATAAATATTAAATGTATCATTATGGAAAATATATCTGTTTTTTTAGCAAAGTTTTGGGGTTGGTATTTAATAATTTTCTTTTTAATATTAAGTTTTAACCCAAAACGAATATTGCAAATAATTAAAGATTTAAGTGATGAAAAATTTACTATTCTCGCATCCTTTATGGCAATTATTATTGGTTTGTTAAATATTTTATTTCATAATATTTGGGAAGGAGATTGGAGACTTATTATAACTCTTATTGGATGGGTTGCTCTATTTGAAGGATTAATCTTATTTATTATTCCAAAAAGAGCCATCAAATGGTTTGATTATATTAATATTAAATTTGTCCAACTAATTTATATGCTACTTTTTTTAGTAGGAATTTTCTTACTAAATATGGGTTATGGAATTGTAATATTTTAATTAACCAAAATGATAACAATCATATGCTATAATGATGCTTATCATTTTAAAATTTTAAAAAAGCGCATAATTTTACATTCTAAAATAAAAGTTCTTTGATTTAATAGCTTACAAAATATCTTTAAAATAGTAATCTGCACTGTTTAGTAACAATTCAGATTATAATGAAGCGGTTTAGATACTTTCTGGTGGTTTAATTTTATACTAATTTTTAGTTGTAAAAATTCTTAAAAAATTATTTCAATATCAAAAAGTTACAAAAACCCTTTCATAATGAAACAGGAAGGTAAAACTTCCTGTTTCTAAAAAAATAAACCGTTGTTATTGAAAAATAGCATAGGTTTAAATGGAGAGTTTAATGATGTTTATTAACTTAAAATAGTTTTAGTATTGTTTTAGCGATAATTATCAATATGAAAGATTATTTGAAAGTGATAAATCAAATTTAACCTTTTCGTGAAACAGGAAGTTTCGACTTCCTGTTTCTAAAAAACAAACCATTGTTATTGAAAAATAATGATGGTTCAAATGAAGAACTTAAAAATTGTTTATTGATTCAAAATAATTTTAGTTTTATTTCATAGGAAATGACATAAGAAATTATTTTAAACTTGATAAGTTTTTTTTAAATTCTTCAAGAAACAGGAAGGTGAAACTTCCTGTTTCTAAAAAATAAACCGGTGTTATTGAAAAATAGCAAAGGTTAAAATGAAGAATTTAATGATGTTTATTGATTCAAAATAGTTTTAGTTTTGTTTCATAGGAAATGACATAAGAAATTATTTTAATTTAATAAATTTTTTTAAATTTTTCAGAAAACAGGAAGCCAAGGCTTCCTGTTTTTATGTATGCACTTTACTTAAAAAGTATCTTTTTAAACCAATTTAATTAAATCTGCACTTTGGGTTGGAACTGAATACTATCATACTTCAAAATGAGAGATATCATTTCATAAGACTTGTTTTCAAAATAAATTTGATACTATAAATAATGTCTAATTTAAAACCATAAAACTATGTCACTAGTAAAATTTAGAAAAAGCCCATTAGAAAATTTGTTAGCACCAGATTTTTTAGATTTTAACACCAATAATTTATTTAATGATAGATTTTGGTTAAAAAAAATTAATGAACCTGCCTTAAACATTAAAGAAAAAAAAGATGAATTTGAAATTGAATTAGCTGCGCCAGGCTATAACAAAAAAGACTTTGAAGTTACTATTGATGATGGCTGTTTAAATATTACAGCTAAAAGAGAAGAGTCTAAAGAAGAAAAGGATGAAAACTACACTCGCAAAGAATTTAGTTACTCTTCTTTTGAAAGATCTTTGCAATTACCTGAAAGCGTTTCTGGAGAAAAAATAAAAGCTAAATATGATAATGGAATTTTAAAATTTAGCATAGCCAAAAAAGAAGAAGCTAAAAAGTTAAAACCAAAAGTAATTGAGATTTCTTAACTTATAAAAAAGGGGAATTGCTAACATTTATTAAAAAATGGCTTGGGTTTTCCCAAGCTATTTTTTTAATAAATACTATTTTTATAGATAATTCTTTAAAATTATATTATGAATATTTTACTTCTGTAGGGTTATTATATTTAATTAAAAATTGAATACCATTTTCTCCTTTAAAAGTTTCAATCGCTTCCTTATAACCTAAGTCAAATATTTCAGTTGCATGTTTCATATGAAATGTTCCATAATTACCTAATTCTTTTGGTGTAATTAATAAATCACAAGTATCAAATTTTGAAAAAGAATCATTTGCTGATTTTATACTTAAAGCACGTTCTAAAATAGTATAAGAATGTTTAAAATAATCATTTTCAACTTCTTCAAAAGGATTTACATATACGCCAATTATTTGATCACAATGCATTGAAATAAGTTCTACTGGAAAATTATTTATGGTACCTCCATCTATATAGTACGTATTATCAATTTTTATAGGTGTAAATACTCCCGGGAAAGCTGCAGAAGCCAAAATTGGTTTAATTAATTCACCCTCAGTAAATACTTTTAAGGTACCATCTAATAAATTAGTTGCCGTAATGAACAATTTTTTTTTGAGCATTTTAAAATCATCTAATGGCAAAAACGGTTTAAAGTTATTGTAAAATTTTTCTGTATCTATAAAACCTGGTTTATTTATGGCGTATTTACTTATTGTAAATAAATCTAGCTTATCAAAAAAATTAAGTATTTCTTTCCAGCTACAACCACCTGCATATAGTGCCCCTACAACAGCTCCGGCACTTGTACCTGCTATAAAATTTGGATGAATATTATTTTCTTCCAAAGCTTTTATAACACCAATGTGTGCAATACCTCTAACCCCTCCACCTGAAAGTACTAAACCAGTATTCATTTTTAGTATATGTATTAAATTAAATATCTAAAAGATATTTACACCTTTTATATCTTTTTATTATAAATCATTCTGTCACTAAAAGTTGTGTAATTTCTTCGCTTTAGGGAATAGCTCTAGTAATTTCTATAATTTTCCCTTTTCTTAAAATTTTAATTTTTAAAGAATCTCCAGACTTTAATTGTTGCATTAATAACCAAGATTTATGTAAATTATCTTCGTTTGTTAAAGGAATATTTTCTAAGGAAAGTAATATATCTCCTCCTACTATTAATTCTTCTCCTTCAATACTCATTTTGTATTCACCTCCTTTTAAACCTAAATAATCACCTAAAGAGAGACTTGCTACTTTTTGTATGAGTAATCCAGATTTTTGAGGTAAATTAAATATTTCTGCTAAATAATCTGAGATTAAATAAGATTCAATACCTGTCCAAATAGCTTTATCTTCACACAATAATTTATACGCAATATTAGAAGTAGCGGCAAAACCCAAACCTTGAAAACCATCAGAATTACTTAAAATAAAACTGGACACACCTATTACTTCTCCTTTCATATTAAACATTGGAGCACCTGAACTTCCTTTATTAATAGCAGCATCGGTTTGTATAAATTCTGTAGATACAAAACCACTTTCAATATGTTTTCTGGTATACTTTCCACTAACATAACCAACAGTAAGTGAATGGCCTAAACCAAAAGGGGCTCCAATTACAAAAATTTGATCTCCAATTTTAACTTCATCTGAATTACTTAATTTAACAGTTTTTAAAGGTGTACTTTTAGGTGAAATTAGCTTAATTAAAGCCACATCAGCTGAAGGGTAAGAATATAATACCCTAGCAAAAATTTCTTCTCCATCAGAAAATTTCACAATTATATTCTCGGCTGTTTGAACTACATGGGATGCTGTCATAATTTCACCATCTTCAGAGATAACAAAACCTGAACCAATTCCATTTACATTTACTAACAATTTTGGGTAACCTTGACCCATAATTTCTGGTTTTGAAGTTTTTATTAAAACTACAGCTTCATTGGTTTTTTCGTACAATTGGCTAATGTTTTGTCCACAACCAGAAACACTAATTAAAACAATGATAATAAATGTTATAGTTTTCATTATATCAACTTTAAAAGTTATTCACTAACAGTAACTTTTGGAGGTTCTAACAAATTAAAAAATTGATCAAGTTTAGGTAAAATAATAATCTCAGTTCTTCTGTTAATTGCTCGTCCTTCGCTAGTTTCATTTGTTTCTTTTGAAATGTATTCTGATCTTCCACCTGCTGTCATTCTTTCAGGTTGTACTCCAAATTCAGTTTGCATTAACCGAACAACTGAAGTTGCTCTTTTTACACTTAAATCCCAATTATCTAACATACATTCTGTGGAAATAGGAACATTATCCGTATGTCCTTCTACCAAAATATCTAACTGGTTATGATCATTAATAATTTTGGCTATTTTACCAATTACATTTTTTGCTCGTTCACTAATCTTATAGCTACCTGATTTAAACAGCATTTTATCTGAAATAGAAACATAAACCACACCTTTTTTTACTTCAATAGCGATATCCTCATCATCAAAATCAGCTAAAGATCTTTTTAAATTCATTACTAATACCAAATTCAATGAATCTTTTCTTTGCATTGAAGACGTTAAATTTTTAATGTAAATATTTTGTTCATTTAATGCCTCCAACGATTTTTTAATGCTTTCTGCACCGGCTTTGCTAACTACAGATAGATCTGAAAGGCGTTCTAATAAGTTGGTATTGGTACTTTTAAAGTAATCTAATTGATTTTCTAATTTATTTACTTTATTTATTTCGTTGGCTAAATTAGTTTCCAAAATTATTTGATTGTTTTCACATAATTTTAGACTATTCTCATAACGATTAGATTGATTTTGTAAATCGGTATATTTTTTCTGACTAACACAAGATGTTAACAGCGCTAAAATAATAAGCACTATAAATTTTAAAGCTTTCATCATATTAAATATTTAATTAATTCAAACGTATCTCATTGATACAAAGAGACGTATATTTTCACAAGTATAAAATGATGTAGGTCAATTCAAAGTATGATATTTATTACTTTTTTTGAATTTTTACAATTAAATGAAGGGTGTTTTCGCTTTTAGATAAAGTTATAAAATTAAGGGCACAAATAAATTTACGTCTCGTTTAATTGAGTACATTTAACAAAAAAATAATACATTTCAATACTAAATTTTATAACAATGAAAACCCCTTTTATACTTTTGTTTTTATCGGTAATTTTATTGTCAAGTTGCAGCAGTACAAGCGGAACTGTTAGAGGAAATGTATGCTATCCTTCAGACTATATTCCTGCAATGAACGTTTATCTGAAAAACCAGGAAACTAGTAAAATATATTCTTTGGACATTAAAGAAAATCAGAAGCCTTTTAAATTTAAAAAAATACCGGAAGGAAATTATATAGCATTTGCTTACACGGTTCAGGAAGTTTCAACCGACCTTAACAATGAAACATCAATTGCAAACGGCGGCTACACCCACGCAGTTCCTTGCGGACTGACCGTTGAATGCAATGACCATTCTTTACTGATTTTTAAAGTTGAAAAAGGAAAAACTACAAAAAACATTCAAATTTGTGATTGGTTTAAAGCTATTATGCAAGGGAATTAAGCAATTTAAAAAAGTTTTCAGTTTTCAGTCGCAGTTGGTAGTTATTACTAAATGATTCCGCGATTCCTCAATTCAACGATCAAACAACAAAATAAATGTGTGAATTATACAACTTTTGTCTAAAGTTATGTAACACATTTATGCTTTAATGTCCGCAACTTTGTATATCTCTTTTAAAGAGTACATTAACAATGTAAAACATAAAAATATGAAAGCATTAAAATATTTAATACTAGGTATCGGATTAATTTTCGCAAGTGAAGCTCAGGCGCAACTTTCTGTAAATTTAAACATTGGAACGCCTCCACAATGGGGTCCTTCAGGTTATTCAAATGTGCGTTATTACTACTTACCTGATGTAGAAGCTTATTATGATGTGCAATCTTCTAATTTTATTTATTACTCAGGAAACTCTTGGGTTCACAGGAAACAACTTCCAAAAAAATATAGAAATTACGATTTGTATAATGGCTATAAAGTAGTGATGTCAGATTATCGTGGAAAAGCTCCTTACACTTATTATAAAGAGCATAAAAGAAAATATGCTAAAGGATATCGCGGTGAGCATCAAAATACAAACGGCAGCAGACCCGGAAACGGAAACAATAAATCTAAGGGTAAATCCAACAGTAAACATAAAGGCAAAAACCATTAGACTTAACATAAAAAACAATCTATCCTAAAACAATATTTATAATTTTAATAATTTTTTGATTGATTGTGACATATAAAGATGACGGTGTTTATTTGAATGAAAATCCCGAAATAATAAACGCCAACGTCTTTTCTCATTAACAGCATTAAAAATGCTAAGTAATAGCGATAATTATAAAACAGGTATATATATATACCTGTTTTAAGCATGTAAAAAAAAATGATGACCCAACTAATTTAGGATAAGTATTTTTGCTTATTTTAGAAGTATTTAAGTGTAAGTATCTTAGTCTAAAAATTTATGTTTAATAAAAAAAGTACCATTATGAAGTCTTTAGCGTACCTTGTAAAAAAATATTCAAAATTTGAAACTATACATTAAATACATGGTGAGCAACCGTTGTAAAATGGCGGTGAAAGATGCTCTAAGAAAACTTAAACTTCATTTTGTTGTGGTAGATTTAGGTGAAGTTGACATCATGGAAAATATAAATGAGGAGCAGCGTTTCCACCTAAAATTAGAGCTTTTCAATTCTGGGTTGGAATTGATGGATGACAAAAGGGCCATGTTGATTGAAAAAATAAAAAATGTGATTATTGAAATGGTTCACCATTCAGAAGAAGCCATTAAAATAAATTTTTCAGATTTTTTAAGTGAAAAATTAAATCATGATTACACCTATCTGGCAAATTTATTTTCAGAAGTACAAGGAACCACTATTGAGCAATTCATAATTGTCCATAAAATTGAACGCATCAAAGAATTAATTATTTATGGGGAATTAAACATTACAGAAATTGCCTGGAAAATGAACTACAGCAGTGTGGCGCATTTATCCAATCAGTTTAAAAAAGTTACAGGGCTCTCCCCTTCCCATTTTAAAAAAATGAAAAATAAAAGAAGAAGTCCGATTGAAGAAATTGGAAACCAGATTAGCGATGAGTAAAATGCTTAAAGCAACAATTAAAATCACCCACTTTTATAAAGCTATAAAAACATAAATGGAATCACAAACAATCAAAAATACAAATTACGCTAGAAGCTTAATAGAAGCAAGCTTAGATCCATTTGTTACCATTAGCTTGGAAGGAAAGATAACAGACGTTAACGAGGCATCCATAAAAGCAACTGGGATTTCAAGAAAAAAACTTATAAATACGAACTTCTCTGATTATTTTACGGATTCAAAAAAAGCACAGGAAGGTTATCGTCAGGTTTTTGAAAAAGGTTTTGTGTCAGATTATCCGCTAACAATAAAACATAAAAATGGCAACCTTACAGATGTCTTATACAATGCTTCAGTTTACAAAGATAACAAAGGCAATGTACTTGGAGTTTTTGCGGCAGCCAGAGATATTACGGAGCAAAAACAATCTTCACAATATGCCCGTAGTTTGATTGAAGCAAGTTTAGATCCCTTAGTTACCATTAGTCCTGAAGGAAAGATTACGGATGTTAACGAAGCATCTATAAAAGTTACAGGTGTTTCTAGAAAAAAATTGATAAATACTAACTTCTCTGATTATTTTACAGATCCAAAAAAAGCACAAGAAGGTTATCTTAAGGTTTTTAAGAAAGGTTTTGTGGTAGATTATCCACTAACAATTAAACATACAAACGGAAAATTAACGGATGTGTCCTACAATGCTTCCATTTATAAAGATGATGCCGGAAATGTTCTTGGCGTTTTTGCGGCAGCCCGAGATGTTACTGAACAAAAATGGGCAAAAGATTTAAGAAAAGCCAATGTAGAACTGGCATTTCAAAATAAGGAGAAAGGAAAAAGGGCAGAAGAGTTAATCATTGCCAACGAAGAATTGGCTTTTCAAAACAATGAGAAAGGAAAACGGGCAGATGAGTTGGCCATTGCCAACAAAGAATTGGCTTTTCAAAACGATGAAAAAGAAAAACGGGCAGATGAATTGGCCATAGCCAACAAAGAATTGGCTTTTCAAAACGATGAAAAAGGAAAAAGGGCAGATGAATTGGCTATTGCCAATAAAGAACTGGCTTTTCAAAACGACGAAAAAGGAAAACGGGCAGAAGAGTTAGTTATTGCCAACAAAGAATTGGCCTTTCAAAACGATGAGAAGGGAAAACGGGCAGAAGAGTTGGCTATTGCCAATAAAGAACTTGCTTTTCAAAATGATGAAAAAGAAAAAAGGGCAGCTGAATTAGTGATTGCCAATGAAGAACTGGCATTTCAAAATGAAGTAAAAGAAAAACGAGCAGCTGAATTGGTGATTGCCAATGAAGAACTGGCATTTCAAAACGATGAAAAAGAAAAAAGGGCAGCTGAGCTAGTTATTGCCAACGAAGAACTGGCATTTCAAAATAATGAGAAAGAAAAACGGTCGGCAGAACTAGTTATTGCCAATCAAGAACTGGCCTTTCAAAATAATGAAAAAGAAAAACGTGCTGCTGAATTGGTGATTGCCAACGGAAAACTTGAATATCAAAATAAAGTAAAAGAAAAACGTGCTGCTGAGTTAGTCATAGCAAATGAAGAACTTGCTTTCCAAAATAAAGAGAAAGAGAAACGAGCAGCTGAGTTGGTTATTGCTAACGAAGAACTCGTGTTTCAAACAAAGGTAAAAGAAAAAAGAGCCGCCGAGTTGGTTCTTGCTAATGAAGAACTTGCTTTACAAAACATTGAGGCCATAAAGCAAGGAATAACAAATAAAGAACTTGAAGCTTCAAATCTAGATATAAAATTAGATTCTCAATATTCTTTAAGTCTTATTGAAGCGAGCCTTGACCCTTTAGTTACCATTAGCCGAGCAGGTAAGATTACAGATATGAATGAGGCTTTAACAAATATTACTGGGCTAACACGGGAAGAATTGACAGATACTGAATTTTTAGATTATTTTACCGAACCTCAAAAAGCGCGAGCTGTATATCAAGATGTATTCGCAAATGGTTCTGTTACCAATTCTCCATTGACGCTTCGCCATAAAAACGGCAAGCTTACCGATGTATTATTTAACGGATCCGTTTATAAAGATGATGATGGAAATGTTGATGGCATTGTTATTGTGGCCAGAGATGTTACTGAGCAAAAAAGGATTGCAACAGAATTAAACGAAGCTATAATATTTGCAGAAATGGCAACAGCTATTGCTGAAGACGCAAAAATTAAGGCTGAAAAAGCGACCATAATTGCAGAAAATGCTATGAAAGCGAAACAGCAATTTTTGTCGAATATGAGTCATGAAATTCGTACTCCAATGAACGCAATTATCGGCTTCACAAAAGTGGTGTTGAAAACAGCGTTGACTGCAAAACAAAAAGAATATTTAAAAGCTATAAAAATAAGTGGAGATGCACTCATTGTGCTTATCAACGATATCCTTGATTTGGCAAAAGTAGATGCAGGAAAAATGACATTTGAACAAATACCGTTTAAAATGTCTTTATCCATATCGGCGATGCTTCATTTGTTCGAAACCAAAATTCGAGAAAAGAATTTAAAATTAGTAAAAGAATACGACGATAGAATACCTGGAGTTTTGGTTGGAGACCCTGTAAGATTACACCAAATTATCATGAATTTGGTAAGTAATGCAGTTAAGTTTACTACAAAAGGAAAAATCACGGTAGGTGCCAAATTACTTTCGGAAGATGATAAAGAAGTGACTGTCGAATTTTTCGTTTCTGATACTGGAATTGGAATACCGGAAAATAAAATAGAAAGTATTTTTGAAAACTTTCAACAGGCATCAAGTGGCACATCGCGTTTGTATGGAGGGACTGGATTGGGTTTAGCTATTGTTAAACAATTAATAGAACCACAAGGAGGAAGCATACGTGTAACAAGTAAAGTTAATGAAGGCTCTACTTTTTTCTTTATATTAAGTTTTCTAAAAACAAAAGCTGAAGTTGAAACTGAATCGCAATTTATGGAATTAGATACTGATATAAAAAATACAAAAGTATTGGTAGTTGAGGACATTCCGCTTAATCAATTACTTATGAGAACAATATTGGACGATTTTGGATTTGAATGTGATATTGCAGGCAATGGAAAAATAGCCATTGAAAAAATGGAAACCAAAATATACGATCTTATATTGATGGATTTACAGATGCCGGAAATGAACGGATTTGAAGCTACTGAATACATTAGGAACAAAATGAAATCCAAGGTTCCAATCATCGCTTTAACAGCTGATGTTACAACTGTTGATTTAGCTAAATGTAAAGCTGTTGGTATGAATGATTACATAGCAAAGCCTGTTGATGACAGGTTATTGTACAGCAAAATGGTAGGATTTTTGAAAAAGTCATCAGTTACAATAGAACCCGATGTACGAGAATTGGCTAAAATTGTAAAAATTAAATGTACCAACTTAAATTATTTAAATGAACGAACCAAATCCAATAGGGTATTAATGATGGAAATGATTTCGCTTTATTTGGAACAAACGCCACCTTTAATTGGCACCATGAAACAAAGTTTATTTGATAAAGATTGGAAATTATTGCAGGCAACCGTCCATAAAATGATTCCTTCCTTTTCAATTATGGGGATTAGTGCCGATTATGAAAAAATGGCAAGAGAAATTCAGGAATATGCAAGCACGCAACAACAAACAAATAACATATCAGAAATGGTACTAAAGCTTGAAGAAATTTGTATGCAGGCATGCAGTGAATTAGAAGAAGATTTTAATATATTTAAAAATAATAAATAATGGCTAACGAGAATAAAATAAAACTTTTCCTGGTTGATGATGATGCCTTATATTTAAAATTAATGGAAATTGAATTTCTAGAACATGGAGATTTTGATATAGAAACTTACCCAACAGGTGAATTGTGCATAGCAAACTTATCACATAACCCAGATATAATTATATTGGATTATTACTTGGATGGTGTAAACAAAAACGCAATGAACGGAATAGAAACTTTAGACAAAATTAAAGCCGCAAATCCAACTATTCCTGTGGTCATGTTATCATCACAAGATAAAATTGACATTGCCATAAGTTGTATGCATCATGGTGCATTTGATTATGTGGTAAAAAGCGAAACAGCATTTATGCGTCTTCAAAAAATTATTACCGCCATCTTCGAATTCAAAAAAATTGAAAAACAATTGAACTGGTATATGGAAAGAATGTAATGGTCAATAATAAATAGTGCCCGTCTATACTATTCCAAATGCCGAAAATATTACATTTACAACAATAATAACCCTACTTATAAAACACAAGAGTCCGTTTCTAATTTAAATGGGCTTTTGTGTTTTATAAGTATATTCAATTTGTGTAATGTGTGAATTATATAACTTCTTTCTGAAATTATGTAACACACAGCTTGCCGAAATTACTCAACTTTACACCGTAGTTTAAGCAGTGATTTATTTGATAAAAATTTGCATAAAGTATAAAAAATAGTGGAGATCAGAACCCACTTTAAAAACGGCTTGCTTGGTTAAACAAATCTGATAACTGTTAGGTTAATTGAGAAGGGCAATAAAAAGCAAGAAATAAATTTAAAATTTAAAAAAAAATGAAAAAATTAATTTTATCTGGAATTATTCTAATTGGATTAGCATTTACCACACAAGCTCAAGAAATCTCTAAAAATGCATTAGGTTTACGCTTAGGAGACAGTGGTGGTTTCGGAACTGAAATCACTTACCAAAGAGCTTTGGGAGGCAACAATAGACTTGAACTTGATTTAGGCTGGAGAAACAGAAAAGACTTCAATAATAACGGTTATGATGATGATGCTATCAAGTTAGCTGCTTTATACCAATGGGTAATGAACATCGATAGTGGTTTCAACTGGTATGTTGGTGTAGGTGGTGGAGTAGGTACTTATGGTTATGATTATAACCAGGAGCATTATAGCGATACATTTGCATTTGCCGCAGGTGACATAGGAATTGAGTATAATTTTGATATTCCATTGTTAATCTCTTTAGATTTCAGACCTGAATTTGGTGGGAATGGTTATTACAAAAATAATTATGGTTCTGATATTGCATTAGGACTTAAATTCCAATTCTAACAGCTAAATAATTAAAGACAAAAACATTGGTTATTTAGTCTGGTCAACAGCCTAAATTTCCAATGTTTTTTTTACCGTTTCATAAAAAGACAGTGAAGCGTGTTATACTAATATTGAATTTGATAAATGTAGTTGGGACACATTTGATGAAAATTTAATTAAAATTTCATTATTATGGACAATGTAAAAAAAATAGTTTGGACACATAAGTTATCAATTGGTAACGAAGATGTAGATTATGATCACAATAAATTACTCGATATTTTCAACAATTTGGTTGAATTAATTGAATATAAAAAAGACAGAGAAGAATTTGCTGAAATTCTTACAAAAATGACAGATTATAGTTTAAATCACTTTAAAAAGGAAGAGGAATATATGAGGAAAATGTCATATCCATTACTAAGTGAACATAAAAGCTATCATAGAGATTATATTTACAAAGTTGCGATGTTTAATGTTAATTTATCAAACAATAATCCCCCAGATCCTAAAGAGATTATTTCGTTTATAGAAAATTGGTGGACAAATCATATATTGACTCACGATGATAAATATGAAAAATATAAGAACGAAATTGAATCTGCTTCAACTTATTAATATTGAAATTTTATTCTATAACAAATCTTAAAACCAAAAAAATGAATTTAAAAAGAATCTTTGGTGCATTACTTACCGCCCTTGGAATTGGTGGTCTTATTTATACTGCCATTTTATTTGTAAATAGTTCCAATAGCAACTACGCCATTAAAACATTGGTTGTTTTTGGCATACTAGGTATCGTGTTTTTTACTGCAGGTATTAACCTAATAAGCAAAACAAAAGACGAAGCATAAATCAATTTCCTGCACAACAAGCTAATAGTTAGCTATACAGCAGCTATAAAAATTGATAAAAAAATATAAAATATCTATTAATATTTAATCTCGTAAATTTAAATCTTAAAAAAATATAAAATCATGAAAACAAAAACTTTAGGAATTGTAGTTGTTATATTAGGAATACTAATGATTATTTATACTGGTTTCAATTATGCAACCACTGAAAAAGTAGTTGACTTCGGTCCGATGGAAATAAGTGTTGAAGAAAATCATCCAGTGCAATGGTCGCCAATTATTGGTGTAATATTGTTGGTTGGAGGAATTGTAATCGTTACTATGAACAAAAAAAAATAGACAACAAATAAGTGTAAAATTTTTAAATACCAAATCTTACTGGTAATAAAAAACAATGCATTTTATATATTTTAAAAACAGCATAACTTTTTAAAAAAGTTATGCTGTTTTATTTAGTAAAAGCTTTCATTCGTATTTCTTTCAATTTGAGATATTTCATACAATTTCTATAGCCTAAAGCATTTTAGTAGTTAAGGATCAAAATATGTGAATTACATAATTTGATTCTAAAAATTGTGTAGCGCTTCTCATAATTAGTTGATAAATCAAGTAAGTCGTTCGGATTAAATTTATTTAATGTGTGAATAATGTAACTTATAGCTAAAGTTGTGTAACATATAAAATCATAAATTGACGCACCTTTACTCTGTGATAATTTTACACAATAACTAATATACCCTAATATGAAATTTAAAACTATTTTATCAACCTTTGCAATGGCAGCGGTTGTTTTACTGGCTGGATGCTCAGAAGATGAGAACACCAACGTTAGTCCTTCACCAACTGTAAGTATTAATGAACCTGCAGACAACGCAACGAATGTAGCACTCTCAGCAATCATTACCGCTACTTTTAGTGATACTATGAATCCTTCAACAATAAATACATCAACATTTACTGTAAAACAAGGAGACACTAACATTGCAGGAACAGTTTCTTACACCGGTTCAACTGCATCCTTCGTGCCTTCTGTGCCTCTTAAACAAAACACTACTTATACTGTTACAATTTCAACTGGAATTAAGAATACTATAGGCGAAGCATTGGAAAATAATTATACCTATAGTTTTACAACTGTAGTTGTGCCTGACAATACTTTACCAATTATAAATTCAACATTCCCTCTTGACAATGACACCAATGTTGCACAAAACAAGTTAATTGCAGTAGACTTCAGTGAGAAAATGGATGCCACAACAATTAATGATTTAACATTTACCTTAAAACAAGGAAATACAGTAGTACCTGGTACAGTAAATTATACTGGAACAACAGCAACATTTACACCTACAAATGTAATGGATGCGGGTACTACATATATTGCTTTGCTAACAAAAGACGCAAAAGATTTAGCTGGAAATGCACTTGCTGCTGATAAAGAATGGAGTTTTTCTACTGAAGAAGCGCCTCTAATAAATTCAATATCTCCACTTAACAATGCTACAAATGTTGAACGCGTCGCTTTAATTTCAGTTATTTTTAATAAGATAATGGATGCATCAACAATCAATGCTTCTACATTCACATTTAAACAAGGAAATACCGTTATACCAGGCGCAATAAGTTATTCTGGGAAAACCGCAATATTCAATCCAACAAATGCGTTGGCTGCCAATACAATATATACTGTTTTGATTACGAATGGAGCAAAAGATATAGCTGGCAATGCATTAGCATCTGACATAGAATGGAGTTTCACAACAATAATTGCCTCAGCAAATCAGGCAATTGTAAATCTTGGAACAGCAGGTAATTATGTGATTCTTGCCAAAACAGCTATTACTAACGTCCCATATTCAGATATTACAGGAGATTTAGGATTAAGTCCGGCAGCTACATCATATATAACAGGGTTTGAATTAACAGATTTTACTGGATATGCAACAGACCCGAAAATTACAGGAAAAGTATATGCAGCCAACATGGCTGACCCAACTCCTATCAACCTTACAACAGCTGTTGAAAATATGATTACAGCTTACACAGATGCAGCTGGCCGTCCTACAGCTGATTTTCTTAATTTGGGAACTGGAAATCTTGGTGGTAAAACACTTACCCCTGGCTTGTATAAATTCACAAGTTCGGTTACTTTACCAACTGATGTGACTATTTCTGGTGGACCAAACGATGTCTGGATTTTCCAGATTTCAGATAACCTTAACATAAGTGCAAATGTAAAAGTTACACTTGCAGGAGGTGCACAAGCTAAAAATATTTTCTGGCAAGTAGCTGGTGAAGCCGTATTTGGAGCTACATCTCATTTTGAAGGTATTATATTGTCATGGACAGGTATTACTTTTCAAACTAGTGCAACATTCAAAGGAAGAGCTTTAGCAGGAACCGCTGTTATTCTTGACACCAATACTGTTGTTGGCCCAAATTAAGTCTAAACTATTAAACCTAAAAATAAGCCATCTTTTCAGATGGCTTATTTTGTTTTGTATGGGCTTAACTAATGAACTTATCAGACCTATACTATAACAATGCTTCACTTCTATAGTAATAAATAATTAACCATTACTATAACCATTTTTTTTATTCAATTAACAAAAAAATTGTAGGCTTTTTAGTATAAAAACAAATTTGCATTCACACTTTAATTGTAGTTAAAGTGTGAATTATGCAACTTATTTAAAAAGTTATGTAATACCTTAAATAGTAAAGAGCCTCACCTTTGCTGTGTAAAAATAAATTCACTAAAAAGATTAAGAGAATTATGAAAAAGTTAACTAAATTAAAAGGAAACTGGGACGAGACAAAAGTGAAATTAAAACAAAAATTTGCCATGCTAACAGACAGTGATTTGCTACTCACAGAAGGTAAACAAAATGAAATGTTAATAAGGCTTCAAATTAGACTTGGTAAAACAAAAGAGGAAATACAAAAACTCATTTCTCAATTATAATTTTAGCAGATCATCTCATTTTTATTAAATATAACCAATTAAAAACTATCAATATGAAAAAATCAATTTTAATACTGGCTGCCTTCACGTTTATAACAGGCGCAATCTTAACAAGTTGTAATACTTCTGCCGAAAAGGTAGATAATGCAGAAAAAAATGTGCAACAAGCCAATGAAGACCTATATAATGCTAATCAGGAATATTTAGCTGATGTTGAAAAATACCGTAAAGAAACGGAAGATAAAATTGCTACTAACAACAAAAGTATCATGGAATTTAAAGCGAGAATAGCACTTGAGAAAAAAGACGCTCAAATTGCTTACGCAAAGGAAATTACTGTTCTAGAACAAAAGAATAGTGATTTAAAAAAGAAAATTGACACTTTTAAAGCTGAAAGTAAAGAGCAGTGGGAAAATTTCAAAGTAGAATTTGGTAAGGATATGGATGAACTTGGAACAGCATTTGGAAACTTTTTCAACTAATAATAATCAATAAATACAACAACAATAAATTAAAAATTATGGGAAATTTACTTTATACCATCGCAGTAATTTTAGTTATTCTTTGGGCAATTGGATTCTTAGGTTACAATTTAGGAGGCTTAATACATATCTTAATAGTAATAGCTCTTATAGCAGTAATATTTAGAATTATTCAAGGAAGAAAAATTCTTTAAAATCATTAACAAAAAACTAAAAGACAAAATAATAAACATCAATTAAAACATCAAATTATGGGGAATGGTAAAATTTTATTAGGCGTATTAGCAGGAGCAGCCGCTGGAGCTACATTGGGTATTTTATTCGCACCCGATAAAGGAGTTAAAACACGAAAAAAAATCGTAAAAAAAGGAGATGATTATGCTGATGAATTAAAGGAAAAATTACAAGAAATCTTTGAAAACATTAAAGAAAAATATGAAAATGTAAAAGAAGATACAGATGAAACAGTTAAAAAAGCCAAAAACAAAGCAGAAGAAATGGCAGAAAAAGTAACCGATACTGTTAAATCAAAAAAGGAATAACAAAATTTAATAAGTTAAGGGTGTTTTAAAGCAATATGATACTTTTTAAAACACCCTTTTTATATAACATGGTTAACAATATAAAAGCTATATAAAATGAATTACCCGGATAGTTTAATTGAATCATTATTTGAAAAAGTTGAAGCATACGGTAAAACAACCTATGAGCTTTCTAAACTAAAATTATTAAAAACAACCATAATTGTAGTACCCTCATTAATATCAAGATTGGTGGTTATTTTGATAATTACCTTGTTTACACTGGTTTTTAACCTAGGAATTGCACTGTTGTTGGGTGAA
>NZ_JBFFOE010000043.1:0-23059 GCF_041562875.1 Lutibacter sp.
CACACCCACACTGCATATAGCAGTTTGAGAAGAAACCAAAAACGTGGTTTTTTTATTTACAACCTAAAGGTGTGCTCAAAAAACGAAGTGCTAAGAAAGACGTCTATAAAAGTCTTTCAACATCTTAAAATTTTAAAAAAATTATAATGATAAAATATTCATTAAAAGAGCGTGTAAATCCAACTGATATTGCAGCGCCAAATAAATTATACCCAATTAAACAAGCACAGGAAGAATTAACCTTACGTGATTTTGCAAAACGAATTAGTAGAGAAAGTACGGTTAGTATGATGGATACTATGGCTGTTCTTGAAGGTTTGTTACAAATTATTCCTGATGAAATTGTAAACGGAAAAATAATTAAACTGGGCGATTTTGGGACTTTCAGATCCACTTTGTCTGCTGAAGGTGTTGCAACTGCTGATGAATTTTCAGTAGCAAAAATAAAAAGTTTGAATGTGCGATTTAGACCCGCCCGTGAGTTTAGAAATTTATTGGCTTCAGTGAAGTACGAGAAAGTTTCATAAACTAGTTGACTTTTATATTAAAAAAGGAGGTAAGTGTGCTTACCTCCTTTTTTTGTGCCTTATTTTTAAAAATAAGTTGGGCATCTTTTAAAATAAGTTGGCCGACTTATTTTTTTTGTTGGCCGACTTTTAAAATAAGTTAACCAACTTATTAATTTTGTTGACCGACTTATTTTTTTTACTCCTCAATTTATATACTGTCTCTCCTTCTTTTTAATTTAATTTAGTGCTCCTTTTCACAAATACAACCTTACTAATTCATTATTTCCATAAATTAGCGCTTCATTTCATTGATTATTCTCTTATATTTATCAAAAAAATACGAGTAAATGAATCGTTTAACATACCTTTTCTTGTTTATTTCAATAACCAGCTGTACAAGCCAAACCGAAAAAAAAATGTCAACACATAAATACACTAACAGTTTAATTAAAGAAACAAGTCCTTATTTATTGCAACACGCACACAATCCGGTAGATTGGCACGCTTGGAATAAAGAAACACTTGAACTTGCTAAAAAAGAAAACAAATTACTACTTATTTCAATTGGCTATTCCTCGTGTCATTGGTGTCACGTAATGGAACACGAATGTTTTGAAGATGAAGAAGTTGCAGCAGTTATGAATCAACATTTTATCAATATTAAAGTAGATAGAGAAGAACGCCCTGATGTTGACCAAGTATATATGAATGCCGTTCAATTAATTACAGGAAGAGGTGGTTGGCCTTTAAATTGCATAGCATTACCGGATGGAAGACCAATTTGGGGTGGTACTTATTTTCCAAAAGAAAATTGGATAAACGCGCTAAATCAATTGGCTAAATTATATGCTGAAACACCTGAAAAAGCAATTGAATATGCCGAAAAGCTAACAGAAGGCATTAAAAATTCAGATATTATTCCCAAAAATAACAATCCTAAAGATTTTAAAGTATCCGATTTAAACCAAGCAGTAAATGAATGGAAACAAGCTATGGATTTTGATTTAGGTGGAAGAAGAGGAGTTCCTAAATTTCCAATGCCTAACAACTACCAGTTTTTGTTGCGCTACGCAATACAAGCTGAAGATACTGAAATACTCAACTACGTAAATACATCACTAAGCAATATGGCTTTTGGTGGAATTTACGATCAAATTGGTGGTGGATTTTCTCGTTATTCTGTAGACACAAAATGGCATGTACCCCATTTTGAAAAAATGTTATATGACAATGGGCAATTAGTAAGTTTATATGCGGAAGCCTATCAGGCAACAAAAAATGAATTGTATAAAAGTACAGTGTACCAAACACTCCAATTTATTGAACGTGAATTAACTACTAGTGAAGGTGCTTTTTATTCATCTTTAGATGCAGACAGCATTAATAAAAAAGGTACCTTAGAAGAAGGTGCTTATTATGTTTGGACAAAAGAAGAATTAAATTCTATTTTGGGAACTGATTTTGAGTTATTTTCAGACTATTACAATGTGAATCATTATGGGTTTTGGGAACATGATAATTACGTGCTTATTAGAAAAGGTACTACTTCTGAAATTTCAAAAAAACATTCAATTTCAATTTCAGCATTAGAAGAAAAAATTCTTCATTGGCAAAAAATATTATTGAAAGAAAGAAATAAAAAAGAAAAACCACGATTAGATGATAAATCTTTAACTTCATGGAATGCATTAATGCTAAAAGGTTATATAAATGCTTCTACGGTTTTTAATGATCCCCATTTTTTAGACGTTGCCTTAAAAAACGCAACATTTATTTACACCAAACAATTACAAGAAAACGGCAATTTAAATCATAATTATAAAAATAACAAAAGTACTATTAACGGTTATTTAGAAGATTATGCTACAGTAATTGATGCATACATAGCTTTATATGAAGCCACTTTTAATGAACTATGGTTACATACAGCCAAACAATTAACAGATTATACTTTTGATCATTTTTACGATACAGAAAGTGGATTGTTTTATTTTACTTCAGATGAAGATCCTAATTTAATTACCCGTAAAATAGAAATTGAAGACAATGTAATACCTGCATCAAACTCTATCATGGCTAGAAACTTGTTTAAATTAAGTCATTATTATTCTAACAGTTATTATTTAAAAGTAAGTAAACAAATGCTTCATAATGTTAAAGAAAGAACCCAAAAATATGCTTCAGGTTACTCAAATTGGCTACAACTTATGGCCGATTTTACTGGTGATTACTATGAAATAGCTATTTCTGGTGAACATGCTTTTGATAAACTTAATGAAATAAACAAAAGCTATAATCCAAATAAACTAATTGCCGGAAGTGTTAAAAAAAGTAATTTACCTTTAATGGAAGGACGTTTTAATGAAAATGAAACTCTTATTTACATTTGTGTAGATGGCGCTTGTCAACTTCCTGTAAGCGATGCTAAAAAAGCATTAAATCAATTAAAAATTAAATTTTAAGAATGAAATTTTTACAAGTGTTTTTTGTTGCATTAGTCGCTTTTGAACATATTTACTTTATGATTTTAGAAATGTTTTACTGGGATAAACCAAGAGGACTTAAAGCTTTTGGATTGAAATTAGAAGAAGCCAAAATTTCTAAAACACTGGCACAAAACCAAGGATTGTATAATGGTTTTTTAGCTGCAGGACTTATTTGGGCAATTATTAATGAAAATAACTTTGTTTCAATTGCGCTTTTTTTTCTAATATGTGTAACCATAGCAGGCATGTATGGTTGGTATACAACAACAAAAATTAAAATATTTTTTATTCAATCTATTCCTGCTATTTTAGGAATAATCTTAATTTTGCTAAAAAAATAAAATTATATGGATTATCAAAAGTACTTAGATTTAGCAGTGGATTTAATTATTAAGAATGCTGCCAATTTAGTTATTGCAATTATTATATTTATTGTAGGAATGTGGATTGCAAAAAAAATGGTTAACGTAATTAGGGCGTTAATGGAAAAGCGAAAAGTAGAATTAACGCTTCAAAAATTTTTGGGAGATGTTATAGGTTATATTTTTAAAATTCTTGTTTTTATTATTGCCATTTCGCAGTTGGGGGTTGAAACCACCTCTTTTATTGCATTATTAGGAGCTGCTGGTTTAGCAATTGGTTTGGCATTACAGGGCTCACTGTCAAATTTTGCTGGAGGTACCCTTATTATTATTTTTAAACCTTTTAAAATTGGTGACAATATAGAAGCTCAGGGACAAAGAGGAACAGTTAAAGAAATTCAAATTTTATTTACCAAAATGGTAACGGCTCAAAATAAAACCATTATAATTCCCAACGGTATTTTATCTAACGGAACCTTGGTAAATCATACTGATGAGCCTACCTTAAGAGTTGATTTAACCTTTAGTATTGGATATGGTGAGGATATTAAAAAGGCAAGAGCTGTGTTACTTGAAGAAGCTTCCAAAAATAAAGATGTTTTGAAAGATCCAGCACCTGTTGTGCATTTAGATAGCTTGGCTGACAGTGCTGTAAATTTAACTTTAAAATCGTTTGTACTTACAGAAAATTATTGGAGTGTGTATAACAACTTAGTAGAAGAAGGAAAAGTTGCTCTTGATAAAGCCGGTATAGAAATTCCTTTCCCGCACAGAGTGTTAATTCAAAAATAATTTATTTAGGTTTTATTGCTACAAAATCTTTTAAGTAAAAAGGTTCAAAATAAGCGACATCTTCGATGTCGTTTTTTTTGAGCTTTTCAAAAGAAAGCGAAGCCATTTCATTAGCCGAAGGTAATTTATCATCTATAAACATTGCATTTTCATGGGTAATAATACCTTTACATTTTTCAATACCATCACCTACAAAATAAACTTTTTGGCTATTTAAATACTCTTTAAAAGAGTCTTCAGAAATTATTTCAGCTTTCACTTCTCTAAGAGATTCGTTTTTTGAGTTAAATACACTGCTATAAACTTCCATTCTTCTAGCGTCTAACAAAGGAATAATAACACCTTCAGAAATTGAAATTGATACTGCTAAAACTTGTAACGTATTTACCGAAATTAATGGAATATCTAACGCGAAACACAAGCCTTTTGCGGCCGAAACACCAATTCTTAAACCCGTATAAGAACCAGGCCCTTTACTAACAGCTACAGCTTCTATATCTGATAACTCAATACCTACTTCATCCGTAACTTGCTTTATAAACTCATGTAATTTTTCAGCATGAGAATATTCACCTCTATTTAGTTCCTTTAAGGCAATAGTTTTACCTTCTTTTGAAATACTCACCGAGCAGTTTTTTGTGGCAGTTTCTATATTTAATATATATCCCAAAGTTAAAATTTTAAAAGGCAAAGATACTTAATTTGATAGCTAAAAAAAAACATCCAACTTTTAGGTTGGATGTTTTTTTAAAATATGTTTTCAACAACTAATCAAGTAAAATAGATTCTCCAAAATAGAATTTCAGTACTTTGGTTTTAAATACATAATCATATTTCGCTCTAATTATTGCACCTTCTGCATTTACAAAACGACTCCTTACTTGATCAAAGTCAAACTGTGTCATTGCTCCTAAATTATAACTATCCTGCGCATTTTTAAAAGCCTCATTTTGTGCAATCAGAGATTTCTCTGCTGATTCATACGTTTTTGAAGCAGCTTTGGCATCATAATATGCTTTTTGAATTGTTTGTTGTAGTTGTAATTTTTGATTCTCTAAACTAAATTTTGAAATCTCATAATTAATTTTTTGTCTATTTACATTAGATTTCGTTTGGCCTCTGTTAAAAATAGGAATATTTACATTAAAACTAACTCCATATCCTAATAAATTATCAAGTTGAGTCAAAAATGGTACATGAGAATTATTTTTAAGATTAAATCCATATCTTGTTCCAACATTAGCACCCGCACTAACTGAAGGTAAATAGGCTCCTTTTGCAATTTCAACAGACAAATCAGCAGATTCAATATCTAATTCAGCTCTTTTTATTTCAGGTCTGTTTATTAACGCTTTTTGGTAAACTTCACTTGGATTTTTATATAATAACGCAATTGAAGGTGATTCTACTTCAATAACTTCAACATCAAAACCAACTGGTTCAACTTGTAATAATTGAGCTAAGTCTAATAAAGCTAAATTCAAAGTGTTTTCAAAGGAAATTACAGCTTGCTCATCAGCGGCGGCAGTTGATTGCGCATTTAACAAATCACCTTTTGGCTTTACTCCTGCTTCAAATTTTGCCTTCGCGTTTTCAATTTGTTTTTTACTAATTTCAGATTGAACATTTGCAACATTCAAATTTTCTTTAGCAAATAACACATTTAAATAAGTATTTACCACATATAAAGAAATATCATCCTGAATTTTTTCTAAATCAAGCTTGCTACCTTCAACACCTAATTTAGCTTGCTTAAATGTGTTTAAATTTCTATACCCGTTAAAAACCGTTAATCCTGAATTAACCCCAAAAGAACCTCCAAAGTTAGTTGTTGATGATATGCGAGTATTTAAAACAGGATCTATTAATGATCCAAAAGATAAACTACCGCCTGTTGATGCGTTTAAATTTGGTAAAAAATTACCTTTAGCATTGGTTACGTTTTCCTCACTTATTTCAATATTTAATATGTTTTGTTTTATTGAAATATTATTATCTAATGCATATTCAACACATTCTTGAAGTGTCCATTTTTTATCTTGTGCATTGGTAGTTATAAAAAATACAAATGCTAAAATTGTAACAATTTTTGTTCTCATTATATAGAATTGAGTTTATAGTTAAGCTGATATTGTTATATGACGACTAAAATTATTATTTGTTACACTCTTAGTCTCTTATAGAAATGTTAAATTTTGTTCTTTCTTCTACTTTTAATTATAAAATAAAATAAAGCACCCACTAAAAGATAAGGAAAAATCATTAAATAAAGTATCCCAGTGTTTAAGCCTTCAGCTTGTGAAATATCACCACTTTCAACAACGGCTTTACACATGGCGCATTGTGCATTTAAAAAATGTGTACTAAATATTAATATAATAACTACTAATTTTTTCATTATTAATAATACGGTGAAATCATTAAATAAACTATCACTCCACTAATAGCAACATATAACCAAAGAGGAAACGTAAATTTTGCTATTTTTTTATGCAGTTCAATATTATTGGTAATAGCTCTAACATATGTAATTAATACAAATGGAATGACTGCAATAGACAATAAAATATGTGAAATTAAAATAACAAAATACACTATTCTTATACTTCCTTCTCCTCCAAATTTTGTAGAATTTGAAGTCATATGATACGCAACATACAACACTAAAAATACTACTGAAAATGCAATTGCAATTTTCATTAACTTTTCGTGCAATTTTACTTTTTTATTTTTAATAGCCCAAAATGAAACTATTAAAACTATTGAAGTTAATGCATTGATGCTTGCATAAATTGGAGGCAAAAAAACAGGTAATTTCGCATCAATTTTTACACCAAATAAAACAGCTACTACTACTGGAATTGTAATGGATAAAATAACAATCCATTTATTATATTTTTGGGTTTCTTTTATCATTATTCTTTTAAAAGTATTGCAATATCTTCTTTAATCATTTTTACACCATTTGGATCTAACCCATCATAAAAAGCAATAGGATTTCCAAATTCATCTAATCTTGAACGAATATTTCCTTCTTTATCAATTAAAGCAAACATTCCTGAATGTTCAAAACCTCCTTCTGCATCGCTATTTTCACCTGCAAAAAGTGTAAAACCAGTATTTGCTAATTCATAAATAGCATCTTGCTCACCTGTCAAAAAATTCCAATTTTTTAAAGTTGCTCCGTGGTCTTTTGCATATTGCTTTAAAACTTCAGGAGTATCATGTTTTGGATTGATGCTAAAAGAAACAATTCCAAAATCTTGATGGGCATAAAATTCGTTTTGAATAGTAACCATACTCTCTGTCATTCTAGGACAAATAGTTGGACATGTTGTAAAGAAAAATTCTACTACAAAAACTTTACCATTATAAAATGAATTTGAAATTAATTTCCCATCTTGGTTCAAAAATTCAAACGAAGGCAGTTTATTAATTACAACTAATTTAGGCGTTTTAAGCTTATTTACAATTTTAGGAATTGCATAAATTCCAAAGATTAAAATGATAAAGGCAATACCTACATAACTATATTTCTTCATTTCAGTATAATTAAATTTCTCTTTTTCTTCTTTTTTGTTTTTCAGCAGATTTTTTTAATTGATAATAAATAACATCAATATCATCTTTCATTTTATTTTTTAACGTAGAAACAGATTTCATATTATAACCATACAACTTTCCACCTTCAGTATCTTCATCATCTTTTCTGCCTCGCAATCGCAATTCCATGTCTATTATATATGCATTTTCTGAATACAAATTTTCATTCAATTGGAAGGGAGTGTCAAAGCTATTAAAAAGTGATTGAATATTTTCTGAATTTGTATACACAAAATGCCAATTTTTAATATCCGTAAATACTGAAAGTTCTTCAATTACCGCTTTATATTCACTTTCACTTTCCTTAGGAAGTAAGGCAAACATTTGAAAAAATGGTTTTTGATAATAACGCTTATAAACCGTTTGATTTAAATTAAATAAACTTGCTTTTGCTTCTTTTATATCACTTCCTAAAAAACAAACAACAGTAAGGTTATTTGCAAAAGAACTATTTCCATTTGAAGTAAAATCTTTTACATCAATTACTTTTTCAGTGAGTATTGGCAAATTTGAATATTTATATATTCCTTTTGATAAAAATATATAAAATACCAATGGTAAAATAAATAAGCTAAAAAGTACCCAAAATTTTTTCATACTTGTTTTTTGTAAAAATAAAAAAAAGGTGGTTAAAAACCACCTTCTTCAATCAATATATTTTATTGTTTTAGTAGTTCCACTTAGTTAGCGGCCCTAAAACATCGTGTATATAACTTCCTTCAATTAACAATAAAGTGGCTAAATAACAAATTAAGAAAATGGACGTCCAAACAACAGCTCTTCTTAAATTCTTTTTTTCATCGGCCATATGCATAAAAAACCAAGTGATGTAATATGCTTTTACCAACGTTAAAACTAAAAATATAATATTTAGGATGCTTGTTCCTAAAAAGTGAGTTAAATGAAGAGATTCCGGTTTTATAATTCCTAAAACAACTTCAACTAAGGTTATTAATGAAAGTATTCCAAATACTTTCCAAATTAATTTTGTGTGCGATGTATGTTCTTTTGCGTGTGCCATTTTTATTTCTTTTTTGAATTAAACTAAGTAGAAGAATGTAAATACAAATACCCAAACTAAATCTACAAAGTGCCAATACAACCCAACTTTTTCAACCATTTCATAACTATTTCTTCTTTCGTAAGTTCCTATAATAACATTAAAAAATATGATAATATTTATGATAACTCCTGAAAGTACGTGAAAACCATGGAAACCTGTAATGAAGAAAAAGAAATCTGCAAATAATGATTTCCCATATTCGTTTACTTGTAAATTAGCACCTACAACCACCGCTTTACTTTCATTTAAATATGCCATAGCATTCGCACGTGGAATAATCGTTTTTTCTTTTAATTCAGGGTTTACTTGCTCCGTTCTAATGGTAATTTCTGGATGTGCTTTAAAACCTTCTATCACTTCATTTAAAGTTATTGCTGGTAAAGCTGCTTCTTCAACAAACCACAATCCTTTACTTTTAATATGTTGAGTTCTTTCAGAATCTAAAGGTTTTGCAAAACTTTCTAATGTAATTTGTTCACCAGAAGCATCTACAAATTGAATAATTTTTCCATCATTCAATTGAACTGCACCATAAGAACCTCCTATAAAGTTTTTCCATTCCCAAGCTTGTGAGCCTAAGAATATAACACCTCCAATAATAGTTAAAAACATATAAAAGGTTACTTTGGCTTTATTCATTTGATGACCAGCATCAACGGCTAATACCATAGTTACCGATGAAAATATCAAAATAAAGGTCATTAATGCTACATAATACATTGGAGCATGCACCCCGTGTAAAAATGGAAAATGCGTAAAAACTTCATCGGCAATTGGCCAAGAGTCAATAAATTTAAAACGCATGAAACCGTATGCGCCTAGAAAACCTGAAAATGTAAGTGCATCAGATAAAATGAAGAACCACATCATCATTTTGCCATAGCTTGCGCCTAATGGTTTGTCTGTTCCTCCACCCCAATTATCTCTATTAGCGTCTGTAGCAATAGTTGATTCCATAAAAGTATTGTTTTTGATTTTTAGTTTAGTTCTGCCAAAAGTACATATTTTTTATTATCTAATAAAATAGAAAAATAAAAACAAGTAAATCCATAAAATATCCACAAAATGCCAAAAAATTGCACCTAGTTCTAATCCTAAGAAATTTAAAGAAGTATATCTCTTAACGAGATGATTATAAAACACCACAAGAAGTACAATTAATCCTGCTGCAATATGTGCTAAATGTGCTAATGTAATTCCGTATATAAATGAAGATTTCACTGTGCTTTTTTCTCCTGCAAAAAACAACCCTGAATTAATTAATTCTTTAAATCCTTCAAACTGAAAATACACAAACCCAACTCCTAAAATTAATGTTGAAACTAAAAATAAGGTGGTAAGTTGTCTGTTGTCCTTTTTAATAAAAAATTTGGCTAACATAAAAGTAATACTACTTATTACTATTAAAATTGTACTTGTATAAAATGCTGGTGGCAGATCAAATGAAACCCAATCACCTCGATTACGACTTACAACATAGGCACTTGTTAAACCCGCAAATAGCATTGTCATACTAATCATTGAAACCCAAAGCATTGGTTTAGCTGATTTTCTTTTGGCTTGCTTGTATTCTTGTTCTAATGTGTTTTCCATTTTAATGTAAAAATTTATCTACAACGTAAATTACTTGTATTAGGGTTATATATAAAACACTTGACAGCATCAATTGTCGTGCTTCTTTATTTGTTTGATTTTTATATAATTTCACAGCATAAAACAACATGATACTTCCTAAAAATACTAAAATAACTGCTGTTATTGGGTAAATATAAAAACTTCCCGTTAATTTTAAAACAGGTATTACGGAAACTATGATTAAGCAAACTGTATAAATGATAATTTGAATTACAGCTTTCTTGTTTTTTTGTCCCATGGGCATTAAATTAAAACCCGCTTTTTTATATTCATCATATTGCAACCAAGCAATTGCCCAAAAATGAGGGAATTGCCAAAAAAACTGAATTAAAAATAGCATTCCAGGTTCTATAGAAAAATCATCAGTAGCAGCTACCCAACCTAACATAAATGGAATTGCACCTGGAATTGCACCTACAAAAACGGATAATGGAGTAACTGATTTTAAAGGTGTATAAATACTTGTATATAAAAAGATGGAAATAGCTCCAAATAAAGCACTCTTAGGGTTTATACTGTATAAAATTGCCAATCCTATAATCGTAAAAGAAATTGCAATAACTAATGCCATTGACACATGCATTCTACCTGTTGGTAGAGGTCTGTTCATCGTTCGCTTCATTAAAGCATCGGTATCTTTTTCAATAATTTGATTAAAGGCATTTGATGCTCCAACCATTAAATAGCCACCAATAGCTAACATAACCAGTATTGATAGCTGAATTTTATCAACAGCCAATAAATACCCAGCTAATGAAGAAAACACAACGCTTAATGACAATCCAACTTTTGTTAATTGCTTAAAATCACTAAATATTGCTGAAATACTCACCTTTATACTACTTGAATTTGACGTTACTTGCATTAAATTTGATTAAAATCACTGCAAATATATTTTATTATTAGAGAATTACAACCTTATAGCTAGTGGATTAAATAAATTTATGAAATAAATTTAAAAAAAGTCTTTGCAATTAGTTTAATTATTTTAAATTTGCACTCGCATTTAGATTATCAAATGTAAGTTCTTAAAAAAATATGACTGCGAAAGTAGCTCAGGGGTAGAGCATCACCTTGCCAAGGTGGGGGTCGCGGGTTCAAATCCCGTCTTTCGCTCTACAATATAAAATACCAATGCAGGAGTGGTGGAATTGGTAGACACGCTGGACTTAAAATCCAGTGAGCTGTAAGGCTCGTGCGGGTTCAAGTCCCGCCTCTTGTACTAAAACCGTTGATAATCGTTTGATTATCAACGGTTTTTTGATTTTTAGGGGGTTGTTTAGGGGGCTTAATTCTTATTGCATCTAAAGACTACATATTAATCCTTGTTGATTATTCCCATAGGTGTATTTATTTTTACTTTACAAGATTCAAATAGATATAAAAAACCATGTAAGTTTAAAACAGCTTAGATAACTCCTAAGTTGTTTTTCTAATCTACATATATTTTAATAGTAGTGTCTCCAAAAATTAATATATCATTATGCTTCAATTGTATGCTATGTTTAATTTTTCTACCATTCACTATTATTCCATTCTTTGAATTATGAAACCCTATGATGTCATTTTTATTATAAAACTGACCATCTCTAATATACCATTTTTGCCTAAATCCATTTTCTTCAATTTCTAGAGTAGCATGTTTACCTGAAATATATTGGGTATACACTTCAACTAAACCAATATCGTTGATTGATGGATTATTACTGTCATACCATCCAATTGTAAGTAATTGTTTGCTTTTATTTTTGGCAATTTCAGATAAATTAAACTCTTGCCCTATAGCATCTCCATTCATAAGTCTAAACACCCATTTGTAACCTGTATCTTTAAAATTTTCACCAGAATTAGTGTTTTCTTTATATGAAGTAGCAAAATCATTTTGGTTTAACTTTAATTCTATGTCGTCCATTAGTTCTTTTACAGACGTATAACGTAATAGTGGATTTCCATAAAGACACTTATTTATTATTGACTCCCATAAATTAGAAACAAAACTCTCTTGAATTAAATTCCTTTGCCATATTCCATTTCGTTTCTTTTCTTCATAGTCCTCCATATTATCTACAAAATTTTGTAGTGTGCCATGCGGATATTTGCCTTTAGATATTAATTCAAAAAGAACAACTCCATAAGCAAAAATATCATTTGTAGGACCCATTATTTTGAAAGCCTTACTAAAGTCGCCTTGTTCAGGAGGTGAATAAACCCCTGTAAGCCAGACATTTTTAACGTGATCTCTAAAATTTCTTATAGTATGTCGTTTTTTTAGGGAAGCTGAAATTCCAAAATCAACAACTACAGCATCGCCATTTTGGTTAAATAGTATATTCTCGGGTTTAATATCTCGATGAATTATTCCGTCATCATGTAGTGCCTTAATACCTTTAAGTATTTGTTTACTTAATACAACAAGCTCCTGGTCAGACCATTCTTTACCTACTTCTGAATTTAAACTACCACCTGAGCAATAGTCCATTAATATAGATGGATTTCCCCTCAACAATCCAAATTTATGATATTTAACAAGGTACCTAGACGTAATACGATTGCCTATCTCATATTCTTGTTTTATTCTAGTTAACATCTCTTCTCTTTCTTGAGGCATTAACTCCCATAATTTGGAGATTTTTAATGCAAATTCATTATCATTTGCATCGGAAACTTTATAAACTGTACCAAATCCGCCTTCACCTAAAAAGCCTTTAACGGTAAAATAAGAACCACAAAATGAAATTTGCTCATTAATTGAAAAACTTATTCTTTGGGGTGTTTCCATTTCTAATTATTATTTAACAATAAATTTCAATTTATACATTTGGTTACCAAGAATAACAACATCTCCATCGTTCAGTTCTGTTTTATCTTTTACTTGTACAAAAGTCATTGCGTTAGAACTTATGTCCTCAAGGTTAAGTTTACCATTTACTACAGAGAACTGTGCATGAGAACTTGAAATTGATTTGTTGTTTTCATCTAATTCACTACGGCCAATTTGTTTTTCTTGATTTTGAATATCAAATTCAAATTTATTTCCGCTTTGATCTGATAAACTTATTGCAAAGGTTTCAGTGTTCAAATTGTTAAAACCTGTATCTCCAAACATTAAGGTTTTATTTATTGGTTCATTTGTCATATTAACAGAACTGCCACAATTTGGGCAACTTAAAGAGCCTGCACGCAATGGATAGTTACAATATTGACAACTACTTTCTTGTAAATCTTCTTTTTTTAATGTTGGGTTAGTTCCGTCTAATGCTTGTTTATCAGATTTTCTTCCAATGATTGTTTTTTTTAAATCACTGTCAGATTCTTTTTTTTCAACTCCTTGAAAAGAGATTCTTTCTTGTGAAGTTTCATCTAAAGGTGAACCACATTTGATACATTTATAACTATCTGCTGGATTATTTGACCAACCACACTCGTTACATCTTTTCATAACTTTTTATCTATTTTTTGATTATTTTTATTTGTTTTTGAACTATCTAATTTTGCTATTGGACTAATTGTGTTAGGAGTTTTTACAGAAGATGTATCTCTCATATTAATTTTTGTAATTCCTTTTTTATCACTTTGGGTTGAAATAGCTGATGGCTTTTCGTTTTTTCGTAAAGTGTCTTTAGAAATTTCTTTATTTTTGTCAATAGGTTTTACAGGTAATGTTTGTTTGCTATCATTATCCTTTTTAGGACTTAAACCAGTCTCATTGACTTTAGGAATCAATTTAGTTTCTTCATCTTTTTTATTAATTTTTTCATTGTCCATTATTGGGATCTCATCTGCTGTATTTTTTGATTCAAGTTGTGTTCCTTCTATTATTGGAATTTCAATAGTTGGAGTAGAATCCGATTTGTCTTTAAAAATAAAGTAACCTAAAATCAATCCAAGTATTAATCCAAGAATTACTAATGCAATAGAAATTATATATAAATTTAATTTCTTTGACGTATTTTTAACAATACCTCTTGTTTTAATTGGAGCTGCTATATTTGCTGTACTATTATCTACTTCAAGTATTTTTGATACAATTACAGTTATGTTATCCTCTCCACCAGCTTTATTTGCTTCATTTATAAGTATTTTGCAAAGTTCTTTTGCATTAGATCTTTGACTAAGAATATCTTCAATTTTTTCGTCACTTATCATTCCATTTAAACCGTCACTGCATAAAATTACACGATCTCCTTTTTTTAAAGAAGTGCTTTTAAATGAAGGGTTTGGTTTGTTAACAGAGTCCCCTAAACTTTGTGTAATAATATTAGAGTTTGGATGCACTCTTGCTTGTTCTGGTGACATTTGTTTTGCCTGTACCAAATCCCAAACCATTGAGTGATCATCTGTAAAAGGATATAAAACATCATCATTACTAGGATTCAAAATATAGCATCTACTGTCACCTGTCCAGGCAACTGATAATGAGTCATTTTTAATTAATGATAATACCATTGTTGTACCCATCCCTTTGCTTTCAGGATTGGATTTTATATAATTTATTAGATGGTCATTTGTTTTTAATATTGCTTCAACAAGTACAACTTCTGTTTCCTTTCCTTCAAAATTAGCTTTGTCAGAAAAATAATTTTTGATAAATTGTATAGCTTCATAAGAAGCTACTTCTCCAGCGTTAGTGCCTCCCATACCATCAGCAACACACATAATACTTCCTAATTCAGTTACTTCAAATGTGACGTTGTCGTTCGGATTAAAAACAAATTCTTGTTCTGTAAGATTTTTACTAAAAACAAAAGCATCTTCATTATGATCTCTAACTTTACCTATAATTGTGTTTCCAAATATTTGAATTTTCATATTTTAAATATTTTTAATTAATAGGTGTTAAACCTTGTTTCTTTTTTATGATGGTTTGCTTTGTGTTAACAGGTGAAATTTCCCAATTATCTGCTACTTTATTTATTGAAGCTACTAATTTATATTCTATTTTACCCAAAGAAATTACAGGCAGAAAGAATGCGCCACCAATCATATCAAGACTCATTTTATTTTGAATTAGACAGTTTTCTTTAGTATTATATATTTCATTAAAATTAGCACGTCTTAATTCAAATGATGAAAATTGAGTTAATTTTTTATCATTATTTGTAACATAAATAAAAATTAATTTGTCATTAAAATTCACATCTTCAGCTATTTCAAATGAACTACCTGAGTTTAATGGGTATATGTTTTTATTTTCAACTTTGTTAATATTTTTAATATTAATAAATTCTGAAAGTGTATCATTGACAATTCTATAAGCTATTTTGCTCAATTCGGGCTTTAGACTATCTATTTCTTTAGGAAAATTAATATCCACTTCCCAAGGTTTACTATCATTTCTCACATAAAGCATATTATTAATAAGTATGCCTAAATAAAAGTTTTGACCATAGTAAGAATTTCCATCTTTCCCAAAAAGCTCATTGTTTTCATCTCTTAAAACATACTCTTGCTGAACCAAAACAAAGCCATCTTTAGTTGCTTCCATTATATAATTTTTGCTTCCAAGAACATCTTGCAAAGATAAATTACTTTGACCGTTTACTGAAATTGTTAAAAACAACAAACTTATAATTCCAATTATTTTATTCATGATTTTCCCAATTTAATTATTTATAAATTTCACTTATAGGAACTAACATTCCTAATTCAGACCCTACAATTGCAGATATAATTCCAATAACAGCATAATTTCCCTTTTCGTTAACAATGAATGCCGGCCCACCTGAATTTCCTTTTTGAATAGATGTATCTGTTAAAAGAATCATACCTCCTTCTAAGCCATCTTTACCTACACTAGCTTTCCCTATTATTGGTGACACATTACCGCTAAACCCAGCACCTACAGAGAAAGGATAGCCAGCTGTTATTATTGTTGTTAATGCATTTAATTTTTCAGCTCTTTCTTTTGAAGCAATTAAGGTTGCTTTTTCTTTTATTTCGGCATAAGCCCAATCCGTATTATCTATACTTGCATACTTTAATTTTATATCTTGGCCGTCTATTATTTCATCTATAAGCTCATCTTTATGGTCATTAAATACAAAATAAGAGCTACTTATTGTGTAATCACCTTTAGTTGATCGTACATTAAATTCTATCTCTAATTTTGCGCCATTTTGTTCTAACATATTTAATAGATACATTATTTTTTCAGAATTATCATTTAGGTACCTCCAAGGCTGAACTATATGCCGAGCTGTTACAAATTTCCCATCATTTAACAAGAACCCACTCCCCGAGAAATTAAGCTCAACTTTTTCTTTTTCACCTTTGTATGCGACATTTACATAACTTGCTTGAATATAATAAATTGCATCTTTTTCGGCTTTTGAAAGGTTAGGCGCAACGGCTTTTTTTATTTTATTAAGCTCTTGATTATTTTTTTTCTTAATATCATCAAGTTCCTTTTTATATTTAATATTAATGCTATCTAGTTTTTTAGTGTTTTTTAATATAATAGCATTATTATTGGTTTTAATACTATCAATAACACCATTCTGTCCTTTAAGAGCTGATGAGAGATTTGATAATTTATCAGTAGCCTTTCCTAAATCATTTGTAAGTCCATAAATAGTATAGCCACCTCCTGATATAGCTAACAACAATACTGCTAATAAAGATATCGCAAATGTTTTATAAGGCCTTATTGCCTGATTCATTACTAACCCCATACGTTGTGTCATTCCAATTTTAGCACTTCCACTATCTGTAGCATTGTACCTCATTTTTGGACCTTCTAATGATAATTGAAATTCATCACCATTGTTTAAGTAGAATTGTCTTTTTACTGGATTCCCATTTATTAGGGTTTGATTTGTTACCGATAAATTTTTTAATAAAACACCATCCGTTGTACGTTCAATAGCTGCATGTTTTCTACTAACTGTTTCATTATCATCACCAAAGTAAATAGCACAATTTTTATCTCTACCTAGCTCTATATAAGGAACTACTATGGTAGTGTGTGTACCTTTTTTGTGTTTTAATGAATCTGTTAAAAATTCGATAGTGTAGGTTGGCATTTTAGCTCCTCCTAATACTCTCATTCCTGTGACTAATGCTTTTGTGGCTTTTGACATATTTATTTAAGTTATGTTAGTGTTTTTCTATTACTGCGCAAGATGACATGTTATCGTGCCAAGTTTGTTTTTTGATTGTCCAAAGAGGTGCTAAATAATCCAATAAATTAAATAAAGGAATAAACCCAATAATTAATCTAGAAAAAAATCTTCCTGTTGAATGCGCAAATGTAATAGGAGTATTGGTGCTTACATCAACCACTTTTATTTTTACAATTTGCTTTCCCCAGGTGCCTTGATTACTGCCACTCTCTAAAATGGCATAATAAAGCCATATTATAATAAATAATATCCCATAAGTGTATAGTATTAAATCTTCGAGTAAATTATTGTTATCAATCGCAAAATACACTCCAACTCCCAAAAAAAGGATAGCGAATATTATTCCTATAAAAAAACAATCTAAAATGTACGCACCTAATCTGCTGCCCCAACTAGCATATATTATTGTTGGATTGCTAAATGTATGGGCATTATTTTCTTTTTTAAAAACTTCTGTCTCTCTTTTATTTTGTAATGGAAGTAAGTGAGTGATATCTAACCAACTCACAGTAACTTCATCTGCTAAAGAAATAATATCTCCATTATTTATAGGTAAAGTTGAATTATTCGGTATTGCAATTCCATTTATAAAAGTCCCGTTAGTGCTCTGATCTATAATATAATACTGATTGTTTCTTATTTCTATAATAGCATGTAATCTACTAACCTGGGAATTAGCATCTGCTATTACAACATCACAGGCACTACTTCTTCCTATTTTTATTTGATTCATTAGAAAATATAATTTAAAATGTGCATTATTTTACTTTACTAAGGTATTTTTTTTATGGATATAAATACGACACTTATTATTAAGTTAATTTTAATAATTACTTATTAAAAAGACCATCAACACTTAATTTGTATATGTAGCCTATTTTATCATTATATTCTATTTTATAAAATGACTCAAAAGAATCAATTACATTTACTCTTGTTCCTTTTTTTAGTGATTTTATTATTTTACTATTTAAGTCTGCATTTAACTGCAAATCAGAATCATGTTTCAATCGAGTTTTAAATGGATATTTAAGTGTTTTTTGTTCGGTTGAATTATCACTAATATTGTCACTATTATTTAGCAAACCTATAGCCTTTAAATCCTCTTCTGATTTATCAGTCTTATTCATATAGGCATAACAAATACTTCTCTGTAGATGATAATTAGATTTTTCCTCACCAGAAGAAAGATTTATTAATTTTGTATAATCAGGAACAGCATTGCTATACTGAAATATTGAATAATAACAAAAAGCTCTTATTTTATAAAATTCTTTATTATCATAATATGTAGGATTTAATTTTATTGCCTGATTTAAAGAATTTATTGCTGAGGCATAATTTTTATTTTCATAATATGATTTTCCGCTATTAAAATACTGAGTTGCTTTTTTATTATTCTCATCTTGCCCCTTATTTGAATTGTCATTAAAAGTAGAAGTGTTTTTTGTAGTGTTTAATGCTTCATAATTGCTTTTATATTGTTCGTTACTTGAATCAAGATTTAATGCAATTTTATAATCATTTTTTGCAGCATCAAAATTATTTAAATAAGAATAACATACACCTCGCAAATTATAATATTTAGCTTGCTCTACTCCACTTGTCATAGTTATTAATTTATTGTAATCTTCAATAGCTTTTTGATATTCTTTTAATGAGTAGTAAGTACGTGCTCTCAAATCATAATAAGATTTATCCCTAGTATATTTGGAATCTAAAGATATTGCTTTATTTAATTCAGAAATAGCTGTAGCATATAGTTCTTTTTCATAATAAAACTTTCCGTTTTCATAATGTTTAGCTGCATTTTTGAGATTTTGATCAGAAACATCTTGTTCGACTACTTTTTGTTCTTGTACTACTTGTTCTTCTATGACTTGTTTTTCAAAAGTTTGTTTTTCATATGTCTCATTACCTTCAACACTATACCCCATAGCAACGAATAAAGCAACAAGTAAAATTCCAAATACTATTAATGGAACATTAGATGATATTATTACATCTGGTTTTAGATCCGCTTTACTTGGCACATAAGGCGCTGTTTTCCTAAGCGGGGTTGTTTTTGTTTCATATTTAGGTGTTTTTATTGATTCTTTAGTACCCTTAGAGTCTGATTTAATTTTTGTGAAATTCAATAAATTGGTAGTAGTAGGCCGCTCCTCTTTATCCTTACTCATACAAGCAAAGACTAAATCTTGAAATCCTTTAGTATATGTGTTGGGTATTTTTGGAATTTCAGCACCTTTTATAAGCATTACTCCACCATCACCTCCCCAAGGAACATCTCCAGTTGCTAATTCATATAACATAACTCCTAAAGAAAATACATCCCCTGCTTTTGTGTTTTCAGGGTTTGCCGAATATCTTTCAGGAGGCGCATAAGCCAAAGTCATTGCGCTATTTGTAGATGTTGCTTTTTTAAGTGTACTTCTCATTCGTGTAGAAATACCAAAATCGGTCAACATATATCTATCATCATCATTGATAAGAATATTGTCAGGTTTAATATCTTGATGAAGAATCCCTTTATTATGAAGATAATGTAAACCTTGAACAACATCTTTTAAAACTTGTAAAATTGCTCCTTCAGATAATTTTCCTTTTTCAAAAAGTTCGTTTTGAAGTGAGCCCTTTGAACAATATGGCATTACTAAGTAAGGTGAACCTTCATGTATGTCATAGTGTTTTGCAATTAATAAATTAGTATGTTGTAATTTAGCTGTAATAATATATTCCTTGCTAAATTGTTTTATTCCGTTTTGGTCTAATCCTTTGTCTGGAGCAAATATTTTAATAGCTACTTCTGTATCACCTGCCATTTCATCTTTAGCCAGCCACACCTCAGAATAACCTCCTGAGCCAATTTTATTTTCTAAACGGTATCGTCCTGCGAATATTTGGGCTTGTTGCATATATTTAAAGAATACTTTAATAGTTGTTTCTTATATGTTATTTAGTAATATTTTCACCTTGAATTAGTCAATACTCAATTTATTTATAAATCCGGTTATATTATCATGGACTATACAGTAATACGCTCCCGATTCAGAAATTACTTTTACTCTATTATTTTTATATAAATTTTTAATTCTTCTGCTTGATGCTGAAGGTGATGAAAACATTACGCCTGGGCTTTTTAAATATTGATAAAAAGGATAATTATTTCTTTCTTCATTTTTAAAGGTAGATGTAATAGCATTATTATTAGAGGAAGTGCCTTCTGTATAATTTAATTCATTATAATTTTTTTTATACTCTTGATTACTAGAATCCATATCAACTGCCCTTCTATAATCAATTTTAGCTTCGGTAAAATTATTTAAATTTCCATAACATACTCCTCGCCAATTATAAAACTTAGCCTGCTCTTTACCTGTAGTTTTGTATATTAATTTGGTGTAATCTTTAATAGCTTTTTGGTATTCATTTAACATAAAATACGAATATGCTCTCCATTCATAATAAGATTTATCACTTGAATTAATATTGATTGCATTTGTAAAATCAGGAACTGCATCCTTATAGTTTTCAGTCTTACTATAACATACTCCTCTTAGCCAATAAAAATATTCATCACTACTATATTTATAATCTAGGGATATTGCCTTGTTTAAATTAGAAATGGCATTAGAATATAATTCTTTTTCATAGTAATACTTTCCGTCTTCATAATGTTTAGCTGCTTTTTTTAAATTCTCATCAGCAACATCTACTAATTGTTGTTCTATCAGTTGTTCCTCTACGAGTCGCTCTACTCTTGATTTTTCTGCATTTTGTTCTTTAAAATTATTATACCCGAAAAACAACATTACACAAATAACTAATATACTTATAAATATGACAGTTCCCTTAGACGATTCTTCTTCCTTTTTTGTTGTTTTTTTATCATTAGTTATTTCCTCTGGTTTATACGCAACTGTTTTTCTTATACTATTAGTTGATGTAGAATTAGGTTCCTTATTTGTTTTTATAATTGGCTTATAAACAGTTTCAATATTTGTAAAATTTAACAAATCGGTAGTTGTTGGTCTATCTTCTTTATTTTTACTCATACAAGCAAAAATGATAGATTGTAACTCTTTAGAATATATATTTGATATTTTAGGTATTTGGGCACCTGTTAGCAATACCATTCCACCATTTCCATCCCAAGGGACATCACCAGTAGCTAATTCATATAGCATTACTCCCAAAGAAAAAACATCTCCTTCTTTTGTGTTTTCAGGGTTTGCCGAATATCTTTCAGGAGGCGCATAAGCCAAAGTCATTGCGCTATTTGTAGATGTTGCTTTTTTAAGTGTACTTCTCATTCGTGTAGAAATACCAAAATCTGTCAACATATATCTTCCATCGTTATATATCAACACATTATCCGGTTTTATATCTTGATGAAGAATTCCTTCATTATGAAGATAGTGCAAACCTTGAGAAACATCTTTTAAAACTTTTAAAATTGCTTCTTCATGGAATTTTTCTTTTTTAGAAAGTTCGTTTTGAAGTGAGCCCTTTAAACAATAAGGCATTACTAAATATGGTGAACCTTCATGTATATCATAGTGTTTTGCAGTTAATAAATTAGCATGTTGCAATTTAGCCGTAATTGTATATTCTCTACTAAATTGTTTTATTCCGTTTTGGTCTAAACCTTTGTCTGGAGCAAATATTTTAATTGCTACTTCTGTATCACCTGCCATTTCGTCTTTAGCCAACCATACTTCAGAATAACCTCCTAAGCCTATTTTATTTTCTAAACGATATCGTCCTGCGAATATTTGTTTTTGCTCCATTTAAAAATTTGATTTAAAAGGTGTGTTACTAATGTAATTACACATTTTATTTTAAAATATTATGCTGTTTATATTGATAAAAATACAATATTCTATGTTGTGTTTTATATTATGATTTACTAATAAAGTATTTAGATTGTTGCAATTTTTTTAAATAATTTATAAATTTAATAAATTAATGCTATTTTTTAAATGATAAATATCAATTTATTTTGAATAATTCCTTATTCTAATAGCTTATTTAAGCTCACTGGAATTACTCCTTCGCCCTCTTGTACAAGAGGGCTGTATAGGGGGTGTTATTCTTATTGCATCTACAGACAGCATGTTATTCCAACATACCAATTCTAGAATTAAAGCTTTCAAATCACTCATTTGTATTTAAAAATCATTTTTAGTCACCTATTTCAGAACAGATCACTTTAGGCTAAATTTTATCTCTGATTTTTTGATAAATTAATAATTCTTTCACTTAATTACCTCCACAAAATATTCATAAATCATAACCATTGCAAGGGTATCCAACTCACAGTACTTTAGCAAACCTGCTTCAATAACTTCTCTTTCTTGAGTACTTACTTCTTCAAATTGCAATTTACCGTAGGCTGTTAATGCGGCACCACCATCACTAATTCCTTCAATATCAGTTATGGTATTGTCCAATGCTTCTTTATCCCAACCATCAAATAGAGGTGGTA
>NZ_JBFFOE010000044.1:0-22794 GCF_041562875.1 Lutibacter sp.
AGCTGGTGGTCAATATGGTCATGGTAGAACTGCAACTCACGAAATTGGTCACTGGTTAAACTTACGCCATATTTGGGGAGATGGTAGATGTCGTCAAGACGATTTTGTTACAGACACTCCAAGTTCAGATGGCCCAAATTATGGATGCCCATCATATCCAACAGTTAATTGCCAATCTAATGATATGACTATGAACTATATGGATTACACAGATGATAACTGTATGTATATGTTTAGTAAAGGTCAAAATGATAGAATGAGAACAATTTTTGCTTCTGGAGGATCTAGAGTAAGCTTTGTACAATAATATATCCTTGTAAAAAGATTAAAAAAGGAGCTTACAGCTCCTTTTTTTGTATCTTTAAATTACTAAATTTGAAATGAAATGAAATTTCTAAAATATATATTTTTTATTGTTATTCTTAATAGCTGTAAAGCGCAAACAAATTTAGAAACTATGGTAATTAATTACAATGCTGCTACACGTGGTAGTTCAATTAAATTTAAGGTTACCTCGTCTAAATTGTATTATAAAGACATTGAGAAAAGCATAGAAAAAGAAACGACTTCAAAATTTTGGCAGGAAATTACAACTATTGTTGAACAAATAAACCTTTCAGAAATAGAAAATTTTAATCCTCCAACAAGCGACAGAAATGTTGATGCAGCTTTACACGCTACTTTAAGCATTACTATTGGTGATTTAATTTATGAATCTCAAACATTTGACCACGGAAATCCACCCGAAGAACTAAAATCTTTAATTGAAACTCTTTTTAATGTTTTAGATTTAGAGTGAATTTTTAATGTAGCAACTTATTTTCTTCCAAAATCTGCCGGAATTTCTCCCCAAGCTTTGGTTTCCCATTTTAAAATTGTAGTTGAATAGGTATTATTTTTGAGCCAGATTTCAGCTCGCTTAATCAAATCAAACAACACCTTATTTTCTGATGTACTAGGTAAATTTGTTCTACATTGACCCCTTTTAACCCAACTAATGGCTATTTTAGAATCAGAATAAATAGGTAAATTGCTTTTATTTTGTTTTAAAAAACCCAATCCATGAACCAAAGCTAGAAACTCACCAATATTATTAGTTCCTTGTTCAAAAGGTCCTTGAATAAAAAGTTGTTTTTTTGTTTGAGTTTCAACACCTCTATACTCCATTCTTCCTGGGTTTCCACTACAAGCTGCATCTACAGAAATAGATTGTAAAATTGGGTTCCCTATTCTTTTTAACTCTTCACTAGATAATTTTTCTTTTTTGGTTTCTTTCCCAACATAATCAATATATCTACCTTTAAAAGCTTTTTCAGCATCTTCTCTTGTAGCAAATGACTTGTATTGGGCCCCTTTAAAATCTGAAATGTGTTTTTTACAGACATTCCAAGAGGTAAAAACACCTGTTTTATGACCATTCCAAATAACGTAAAACTTTTTTTTAGCCATTTTCTAAAATAATTTTTTCAATAATTTTAGGAAAATTTTCTTGTTCTAAACTATGAATTTTTTCAGCAACATCTTCAGCAGAATCAGAAATTAATACTTCAAAACCTTTTTGAAAAATAATAGCACCTTCATCATAATTATCATTTACATAATGAATTGTAATTCCAGAAATTTTCTCTTTATTTTCTACAACAGCATTGTGCACATGCATTCCATACATTCCTTTGCCTCCATATTTTGGCAATAACGCTGGATGAATATTAATAATTTTATTAGGAAATGCTTCAATAATATTTGAAGGAATTTTCCATAAAAACCCTGCTAAAATAACATAATCAGCATTTAATTTTAAATTATTTAATACTTCATCAGTCATATAAAAATCAGTTCTATTAAAGCTACTATTATTTACCCCTAAACGTTTTGCTCTTTCCAACACTTTAGCATCCTTCTTGTTAGAAAGTACTTGAACAACAGAAATTAAATGACTATTTTTAAAATACTTTATAATATTTTCAGCGTTCGTGCCTGAACCAGAAGCCAAAATTACAATACGTTTCATTTGTTTCATTTTATAGTGCAGTTATTCAACAAATAAAACAAATAATTAACAACTTTTACTGCATAAATAAAAAAACTTTCTGTAATTTTAAAAATCATTAATTATCTTTTATTAAGTAAAAGATTTTCATTTCAATAAAGTTTTATATTTTTGCCCAGTAATTAAATTTAAAATAACAAAAATTATGTCAGACATTGCATCAAGAGTAAAAGCCATTATCGTAGATAAATTAGGCGTTGACGAAAATGAAGTAACAATCGAAGCTAGCTTTACTAATGATTTAGGAGCTGATTCACTTGATACTGTTGAATTGATCATGGAATTCGAAAAAGAATTTGATATCCAAATTCCAGACGATCAAGCAGAAAACATTGGTACTGTTGGTCAAGCAATTAGCTATATAGAAGACGCAAAAAAGTAATCTATATATGGAAATTAAACGAGTTGTAGTCACTGGACTTGGTGCGTTAACACCAATAGGTAATAATGTAGAACAATATTGGAACGGTCTTGTTAACGGTGTTAGCGGGGCAGCTCCAATTACATATTTTGATGCCACTAAGTTCAAGACTCGTTTTGCATGTGAATTAAAAAACTTTGATGTTACTAATTTTATTGACAGAAAAGAGGCTCGTAAAATGGATAAATTCACTCAGTACGCAATGGTTGCTACTGATGAAGCCATTCTCGATTCACAATTAGATTTAGAAAAAATTGATAAAGACAGAGTTGGAGTTATTTGGGGTGCGGGAATTGGAGGATTAGAAACTTTTCAAATTGAAGTTTTAAACTTTGCTTCAGGTGACGGCACACCAAGATTTAACCCTTTCTTTATTCCAAAAATGATTGCTGATATTGCACCTGGACAAATTTCTATTAAATATGGATTTAGAGGTCCAAACTTTGCAACAGTATCTGCATGTGCTTCCTCTTCAAATGCAATTATTGATGCCTTAAATTACATTCGCTTAGGATATGCTGATGTAATGGTAGCTGGTGGCTCTGAAGCTACCATCACAATTGCAGGAATTGGCGGTTTTAATGCTTTACAAGCGCTTTCTACAAGAAATGATGGCCCAACAACTGCATCAAGACCTTTTGATAAAGACCGTGATGGTTTTGTTTCAGGAGAAGGAGCTGGTTCACTTATTTTAGAAGAATATGAACATGCCAAAGCAAGAGGCGCAAAAATTTATGCAGAAGTAGCCGGAGGTGGATTATCTGCTGATGCTTATCACATTACCGCACCACATCCTGAAGGACTTGGAGCTATCAATGTAATGAGGAATTGTTTAAAAGATGCTGGCTTAAAACCAGAAGATGTGGATGCTATAAATATGCATGGAACATCAACTCCTTTAGGTGATATTGCTGAATCTAAAGCTATATTAGAAGTTTTTGGTGAGCATGCTTATCAACTAAACTTAAATTCAACCAAATCAATGACTGGTCATTTATTAGGTGCTGCAGGAGCTGTTGAAGCCATTGCTTCAATACTCGCTATAAAACATGGAATTGTACCTCCTACCATAAATCATTTTACAGATGATGATCAAATTGATAGTAAATTAAACTTTACATTTAACAAAGCTCAAAAACGTGATGTGAAAATTGCAATGAGCAATACATTTGGCTTTGGAGGACACAATGCTTGTGTGCTTCTTAAGAAACTTGATTAATAACACAAAACTGAATGAAATTCATTCAAAAAATAGTAAAAATTCGTTCTAAAAAAGAAGCGTTCTTTTATTATTCACTTAAAAAATTATTAGGGTTTACCCCTAGAAATATACAATTTTACAAAAAAGCATTTATCCACCGATCTATAAAAGAAGTGGATAAAAAAACAGGTCTTCAAATTAATTACGAACGATTAGAGTTTCTTGGAGATGCCATGCTAAGTGCAGTTATCGCCTCCCATTTATTTCAAGAAGTACCCTCAGGAGATGAAGGTTATTTAACTCAAATGCGTTCTAAAATTGTAAGTAGAGAGCACCTTAACGAGCTTGGCAGAGACTTTAACTTATTACTTTTTGTAAAAAGTAACGTTGCAAGATCCAAATTTGGAGATGATATTCATGGAAATATATTTGAAGCATTAATTGGTGCAATTTATTTAGATAGAGGTTACCATTATTGTGAGAAATTCATCTACAAAAGGGTGATAACTCCATATGTTGATGTTCTAAAATTAGAAGGTAAAATTACAAGCTATAAAAGTATATTTATTGAATGGTGTCAAAAACAAAAAAAAGAATTTCTTTTTGAAGTTTATGAAGATACTGGAAACGATCCCGTTAAACATTTTAGTGTGAAACTTTTTTTAGATGGTATAATTATAGCTAAAGGAAGAGCTACATCTAAGAAAAAAGCTGAAGAAATAGCTTCTAAAAGAGCCTATTTTGCTTTTCAAAATGAAATTTCAAACTTATAACTTTTCGAATACGATTTCGTAAAATTATTAGTTACTGTACTTAAACAACCCTATTTTTGCAAAATCAATATTCATTCTTTATATGCAACTATTAACATTAGAATTAGAAGATGATTATTTATTAATTGGTATTCATTCAACCGAAGAAGATTATAGGTTAGCATATATTTTAAATACACACTTAAAAACAAAATTAATTAGATATAAACATTGCTTAGATTTTAAAGATTCTAATGCTGAATTTCCTTTATTTGAATACAAAGACGAAAATAATTTTATAAACTATTATTTAATAAACAACAAGTATTCACAACTTGTAAAAAATCAGGAAAATGAAGGGTTATTTGATGGTAATTATAGTACAATTCACTATTTAATACCTGAAAAAAAGAAAGTTGATTTTTTTTTAAAAATTGAAGGCTGTAATGAGCAAAATTTAGTTAGAACCTTAGTTGGTAAATTAAATAAAATTCAACAAATAATCACATCATATTCTATTGAACCAAACACACTAAAATCAAAAGATCATTTAATATTTTAATTATGACAAAAAACAGAAAACGCACTAAAATTGTAGCAACTCTTGGCCCTGCCTGTGCTACCAAAGAAATTATTGAGGAAATGATGGAGTCTGGCGTAAATGTGTTTAGGGTTAATTTTTCTCATGCCGATTATGATGATGTAGCAGAAAAAATCAAAATAATTAGAGAAATTAATGTTAAACGTAATTTTAATGTTGCTATTTTAGCTGATTTACAAGGTCCTAAATTACGCGTTGGTGTCATGGGCGAAAAAGTGAAATTAAAAGAAGGTGACACATTTACTTTCACCACTGAAAAATGTGAAGGAAACAGTGAAAAAGCCTTTATGACTTATCAAAACTTCCCAAAAGATGTAAAGGTTGGTGAGCACATTTTAGTTGATGATGGAAAATTATTGTTTGAGGTAACTGCAACTGATAATAATACCAATGTAACTACGCAAGTTTTACGCGGAGGTAAATTAAAATCTAAAAAAGGAGTAAATCTTCCAAATACTAAAATATCATTACCTGCTTTAACTGAAAAAGATATTGAAGATGCTTTATTTGCCATTAAAATGGAAGTTGATTGGCTTGCTTTGTCATTTGTTAGAACTTCCGAAGATTTAATCCAATTAAATAACTTAATAAAAGAAAATTCGCTTCATAAAATTCCGGTAATTGCTAAAATAGAAAAACCTGAGGCAATTGAAAATATTGAAAAAATTATGCCTTATTGTGATGGAATCATGGTTGCGCGTGGTGATTTAGGTGTTGAAGTTCCGATGGAAGAAGTTCCTCTACTTCAAAAAAGATTAGTTACTATCGCTAAAAAATCGCACAAACCAGTAATTATTGCTACTCAAATGATGGAAACTATGATTACAAGTCAGGTTCCAACAAGAGCTGAAGTAAATGATGTTGCAAATTCAATTATGGACGGTGCTGATGCGGTAATGCTTTCAGGAGAAACATCTGTTGGTGAATTTCCAATTGAAGTTATTAAACAAATGCGTAGAATTATTGAAAGTGTTGAAAATTCTCCTTTAATTTCAATCCCTGATGAAACGATGTTTTGTGTAAATGAGCGCTATATCTCAAAAACTATTTGTCATCAAGCTGCTTTAATGGCAAACACTATAAATGCAGAAGTTATTACCACTTTAACAGATTCTGGATATACCGCTTTTCAAATTTCATCTTGGAGACCAAAATCTAACATTTTAGTTTTCTCTTCAAACCGAAGAATTTTAGCAATGCTAAATTTACTTTGGGGTGTAAAAGGAGTTTTTTACGACAAATTTGTAAGTACTGACCAAACTATTGAAGATATTAATGATTTAGCAAACCAAAGAGGTTATTTAAATGAAGGAGATTATGCTATTAACATTACTTCAATGCCTGTTATAAAAAGAGGGAAGGCAAATACCATACGAATTACTGAATACGGTAAAAATTAATTGCTTTTTAGCATCGCATATAAAGCAAAAGAAGCTAACCAATGGGCTCCGGCATATTCGCCAGAGTCCATTTTTTTGTAGCTATACTCAAAATGTTTATTCGCTAAATTCAGCATTTTATCATTTTTTAAAGCAATTCCTATTTCATATAAACACCAAGCTCTACTAAAATTTAAGCCATCTAAATGTGCTAATTTACCATCAGACCGATCTGTTACTTCTGCAACTTCTAAATAATCCTCAGGATGTTCTCTAAAATTTGGCAAAAAAGCATCTAGCCAAAGCACATATTCATCTTTTGGAAGTACTTTTAACATAAGTGAAGCTTCTTGTAAACAAGGAGATAAAAAATCAAACCCACCAGGCTCCCAAGTAATTGGACAACCCTTATCATTCATATAATACTCTTTCGCCTTTTCAATAATTACTTTTTCTAATTCTGGTGCATATTTTTTAGCATAATCCAAAGCAAACGACATCCCAAAAGCAGTATTTGGATGTTCTCCAACTCTTATAGGGTACTTTAACTTTGGTAAAAACTCAATATATTTTTCTTCAATTAATTTCACCAAAGGCTCTAAATTATCATACATTTCATTTGCTTCTTTAGTGTCCCAATCTTGCAATGTTTCTGCAACTTTTAATAGCCAAGCCCACCCATAAGTTCTTTCAAACGTTTTATTATGTACATCATCAAAATAGCGTATTTCTTTTAAAATATTTTCTTTGGAAATATTCTTCTGAAGCTTCAAAAGAATGGCTTCTTTAAACTCAAAATTTGGTTGTTCTTTTATAATGTTAAGTAAAGTCCAATGTCCATGAACTGATGAATGCCAATCAAAACAACCATAAAAAGTAGGATGCAATTCTGAAGGTACTTTTAAATAGCTTGCATCTCCCAATACTTGACCCAATTTATTTGGATATTCCTGATCTATGCAATCAAAAGCAAAATGGTATAAATAAGATGCGCTTTTTTTATTTAATTCTGGCGTTAAATAAATGGTTTCATCAACCATTTCAGTCGATTTATTTATTTTCCTACAAGAAAACATGCCGAATACAATAATTGCAAGTAACATTATTTTTTTCATTTATTTAAAGCTTTATATTGGTTTTTATCACAGTTGCATCATTTAAAACAAATGGCATTGGCATCATTATTTCTGACCGTGATCTTATGTTAAATGCTGGATTTGTAAATAAATCAAATTTGGTCTCCAATATATCAATATCAATTTTTTGATTTTGATCTACCACAAATTCTATGTTAATAATTTCATTTTCTTTAGTTCTATAATAACTCATAATTGTGCCATTATCTATTGAAAATAGATTTTCACTTCCTAATTTAGTTGAAACTGCTTGTTCATTTATTTTAAAAGACTTAAAGTCAATTGGGATGTTCGTTAGCAACTCAATTTTATGAGCATTCCTCAGCGACAGAATACTTACACCTATTTTTCTTTCATTGTTAATAATAGTATCTGAAACAATTTTTATTAAAGGCTTTTTTAAATTTAAAACTTTAGCCTTCGTATGTAATTTAATGGATGTATTATATTTACTTGCTATTGTGTTTTCATCATAATTTCCTTTTGTAGGGTTTTCACCTAAAAATTGTTTTGTAAATTCATCTACTTCTAAATTATAACTTGCCCAATAAGCTTCATTTTTATTAGCATCTATCACGTATAAAATACTATTTGGTTGTTTTCTATCAATGCTATAAGAAGCATAAAATGAAGCTGTAATTAACGCTAAAACACCTATTAATAAAAATAATCTTGATATGTTTTTATGCTTTTTATAGTGTTGAAAAACAGGAACTAAAAACCCAAATAACAACACTGTGAAAATTGCACTTATTGCCAACATTTTTAATGCTAAACCAACTGGAAGCATTTTTAATAAAGGAGAAAAAATCAGCAGAACTGGAACTGATAAAATGGTAAAAAATATTATTTTTTCTCTTTCAAAATCTAAAAATATCAATACAGATAGTATCACCAATGAAATGATGACTGGTATTATAAAAAATGCCGATCCTTGTAGATAAAAAGCAATGCCTCCATTAATTATTAACCAGAAAAATAAGGGCGCAATTAGTAAATCTTGTGCAGTTCTTTTTTTAAAAAAACCTTTATAAAACCAAAAACAAATAGCCAAAGTTATAGCTATAAATGCAGCTATATAATAATAACCATTATAGGTGAATCCGTGTAAAATATCTTCGTATTGTGGGTGAATTTTTAACAATAATTTCCACCCAAAGAACGTTATTAAAGGTGCAATTACTAATGAAAGTGTAAAGGGAACAAACCCTTTTAAAATCCCTTGAATTGTTAACTTCTTTTTTGAAATTCCAATAATAAGGAGGGCAAAAAATAAAACCCCACAAATAATAAATAGTGGGATTACCCATGAAAATGGGTAAAAAACCAATCCAAAGTATGGGAAATTGAAATACACATCATCGTCTTGTGATTTTAAGTTCTCTAAAGGGTTGTTTGAAAAATAATTTAATGTTGCCGTTAAATAAGACGCCTGATGATTTAAGGTATTCAAATCTAATCTTTCATAGGAATCTTGTTCGGTATGATAATCAAAATGATCATCTATAAAAGCAAAATTATACCCATCAATATCACCATCTTCTCTAAATACCGTTAAATCAGTATCATTAGGTAACATTTTATAAATGCTGTACATTAAAGAATTTCCTACTGGATATGGAGTATTTGCATTGCTAAAAGCTTCAATTAATTTTTTATTTCCACCGTTAGTTTCTAATAATATATAACTTGGGCCACCACTTCCACGAGCCTCAAAATTTAAAACTAAACCTACATCTTTCGCCCAAGGATGGTAATTTACAAATGCGTTGGCTCCTAATAAACCAAGCTCTTCAGCATCTGAAATACAAATAATAATATCGTTTTTTGGTTGTTGATTTTGAGCTAAAAAAGCCCTAACTCCTTCTAAAATTACAACAACGCCACTTCCAGCATCACTCGCTCCTAATGAAGAGTGTGGATTGGAATCATAGTGCGATAGTAGCAATAATGCTTTCCCTTTTTCAGTTCCTTTTATTCTTGCTAAAATATTTTTAGTGTTTGTGGCTGCTCTCCATTTTCTATTCACAGCAACTTGCTCTTGAATTTCAACTTGTAGACCTAGTTCTTTTAACTGAGAAACAATATAATTTCGTACTAATTTATGTTCAAAAGTACCTGTAAAATGAGGCTTTTTTGTAATTTTTTTCAAATGAGATAATGCTCTTTCAGTTGAAAATTCAGTCTTTTTAACTTGATTTTTAACAGCTCCCGAAGGCATTAAAGAATAAAAACTAACATAAACTGTAGCCACAATAATTAAAATTGAAAAAACTTGATGGTATTTTTTTGGTATCATATTTCAAAATTGAATTGTCTAAAATTAACTCATTTTTTAGTCTAATTAAAACAAATGGTTAACGTTTCATTAAATGTTATCAATTAAGCAATAAAAAGTTCATTGTTAATTTTCAATTCTGCTATCTTTGAAAAATATTTTTTTTATAAAACTTAACATGGATAGACGGAAATTTTTTAGAAACGGATCATTGTTCGCACTTGGAACTTCTTTATTAAACCCTTTTGATCTTAGTGCTGCCACTGTAGATTTTGATACTTTAAAAAAGAATAAAAAAGCGAAAAACATTATTATTGTTGTAAGTGACGGAATGAGCACAGGAACTTTAAATATGACCGATTTATATCTTTCCAGAAAAACAGGAGTTGGAAGTAATTGGATTCAATTATATAAAGAAAATAAAATAACACGCGCTTTAATGGATATGGCTTCTGCTAGTTCTATGGTTACGGATTCTGCTGCAGCAAGTTCCTCTTGGGGTGGTGGATTTAGAATTAATAATGGAGGTTTAAATGTTGGCCCAAATGGAGAGCATCATTTACCTATTTGGCAAAAATTTAAATTTGCTGGTAAAATGGCTGGTTGCGTTACAACCGTGCCAATTACGCACGCAACTCCTGCAGGTTTTTGTGTGAATAGTAAATCTAGAAATTCGCAAGAAGAAATTGCAGAAAAATATTTGGAACAGCGTTTTGATATTATGATGGGCGGTGGAAATAATTATTTTTCTTCAGAATATCGTAAAGATAAAGTTGACATGTATCAGAAATTTGCCAATAATGGGTATCAAGTAGTAAAAACAAGAAGTGAAATGTTCGCTGCAAATAATAACCAACCCATTTTAGGCATTTTTTACAATGATGGTTTACCTTACTCAAAAGATAGAGATAGTAACAAAGAACTTACAGAGAAGATCCCTACACTTGGAGAAATGACACAAAAAGCCATTGATAGAATGAAAGATCATCCTGAAGGTTTTGTGTTACAAGTTGAAGCTGGGAAAGTAGATTGGGCAGCTCATGGAAATGACATTGCTGGTTTAATTTATGATCAAATTGCACATGATGAAGCTGTAAAAGTAGCCATAGATTTTGCTGAAAAAGATGAAGAGACTTTAGTAATTATTACTACAGATCACGGAAATGCAAATCCGGGGATTATTTACGGTAAAAAAGCAGATGATAACTTTGATACTGTTCAAAATTACAAACACACTAATGATTGGATTTTAAATGGTTTTGGAAAAGAAACCTCTTTATCACAAGTGAAAGAGCGTATTGAATATGCCAATAATTTTGCAGTATCTGATGAAGAAGCTAAATTAATTTTAAGTTATTATACTGCTATAAAATCTGAAGACGGACTTTATAATGCCAGACATTTACCATTTGCAGTTTTAGCCGAAATTCAAAAACAATACAATTCAATAGGTTGGATTAGCATGCAACACTCCGCAGATTATGTTGAATTATCCATGTTTGGCCCTGGAAGTGACTTGTTGAAACCATTTATAAAAAACACGGACTTACATTATTTAATGCTGGAAGCCGCTGAAGTAGAAAATAAGTTTTAAATTATTCCTTTCTAATCAATAAATAAGTGTCGTTTTCCAATACTAAATAACCTTGATCATAAATATAGAAATAGGTATTTCCTGTTTTTGTAGTATAAATTGAGGTGAAAAAATTAAAATCAAAGTTTCCATCTAGTAACTTAGTTCTGGTAACTTTCGTTTTACCAGTTTCGTTTAAACTTGCTAATAAGTGATGATTTTTACGAAGTCTATTATTAATATTTCTAATTAAATTTTTACTTTCTTTATTTATTTGATTATTGAACGTATTTCTACAATAATCTGAACAAAATTTTTTGTCAACCCGTCCATTAAAAGGTTCTCCGCATTCTAAGCAATTTTTTTTCATAGCAATTTATTCTCTTTCTCAATTATTATTTAACTATCTGATTCCATTTTTACATGGCTCCAATTTTCACCCGATTTTATTCTATACAATTGCATTTCAGATATCCCAAATTGTTTTGCTATCATTTTCATGCGAGTTCTTCTATTGGGATCAAATATCTTTTTTTTAATCAATCTAACTCTTCCTTCTGTTAATTTTGAAGAGGTAACTTGACCTATTCTTGCAATTTTTTTTGGATTCTTTTTATGATGTAAATATAGGTCAGTTTTATTTACCCACTTCAAATTTTTAACCTCATTATTTAATTTGTCAAAATCTAAATGGATTACATATTTTTGATCCTCTTTTTTTTCTAAAAATAAAATTGCAACTAATCTATGTACATAACTAGCCGCTGATTTTAGCTTTCCTTTTTTCTTTATTCCAAAAGATTTATATTCACTAACCAATGAAGTTGAAGATAACTTCCAATCATCATTATATACTTTTTTCTTTTTAACTCTCCCATAATTTGAAACCATATATTCATCATCATCACTCCAATGATCTTCTTTATAAGATTTCCAAATTTCATTTTTAAAATCAATTATCATATTCTTCTTTTTTAATGAAGGGGCATTACAAATATACTAAAAAAACAATTACAAACGACTACAAACGTTTACATACGAAAGTAATTAAATAACAACCGAATACCATTAAAAAACAAACCAATATTTGCACTGTTGAATTGAACGAATGAGATTCAACCTAAATAAAACCTTATCTTATGAGTACGTTAAGAAACAAAGTGCAGTTAATTGGAAACTTAGGAAACAATCCTGAAATTATCACTTTAGAAAATGGCAACAAACTTGCTAAATTTTCTTTAGCAACAAATGAAAGCTATAAAAATGCTGAAGGAGAAAAAATTACAAATACTGATTGGCATAACTTAGTTGCCTGGGGAAAAACCGCCGAAATAGTTGAAAAATATTTAGAAAAAGGAAAAGAAATTGCGATTGAAGGCAAACTTACTTCTAGAAGCTACGAAACCAAAGAAGGTGAAAAAAGATATGTTACTGAAGTAGTGGTTAATGAATTATTGATGCTTGGGAATAAGTAAATGAGGAAATTTGCTTTGAAAAAGAGAAAAGAAGGCCGTCCAAATAGACGGTCTTTCTTTATTTATAATTCATAGATAATTGAATACGTTTTCTGGTAATATCTACCTCTAAAACTTTTACAATTACTTGTTGATGTAAAGTTACTATTGAACTTACATCACTCACAAATCTATCGGCCAAATTAGAAACATGTACTAAACCGCTTTCTTTAATTCCAATATCAACAAAACAACCAAAATTGGTGATATTATTTACAATTCCGGGTAATAATTGCCCTTCGTGTAAATCGTTTATTGTTCTAATATTTTGATTAAATGTAAATACTTTAGCTTTTTCACGAGGATCTAACCCTGGCTTTTCTAGTTCAAAAATAATATCTTTTAATGTTGGTAAACCAGTAGTTTCTGAACAATATTTTTGAAGCTCCATCTTCTCAAGTACTACTTTATTTCCAATTAAATCTGACACAGAACACTTTTCGTCTTTAGCCATTTTTGCAATAACAGCATAACTTTCGGGATGTACAGCAGAATTATCTAAGGGATTTTTGGCGTTTTTAATTCGTAAAAAACCTGCGCCTTGTTCAAAAGCCTTATCGCCTAAACGAGGTACTTTCTTTATATCACTTCTTGAAACAAAAGCACCATTTTCATTTCTATAATTCACAATGTTCTCTGCTAATTTTGGTCCAATTCCTGAAACATAACTCAACAAAGAAACACTTGCCGTATTGATATTTACACCTACAGAATTCACACATCTTTCCACAACAGTATCTAACGAATTTTTTAATTTAGTTTGGTCAACATCGTGTTGATATTGTCCAACTCCAATAGATTTTGCATCAATTTTCACTAATTCAGCTAATGGATCAGCTAGTCTTCTGCCAATTGAAACTGAACCTCTAACCGTTACATCATAATTAGGAAATTCGTCACGCGCAATTTTTGAAGCTGAATAAATACTTGCTCCTGCTTCACTTACCACAAACACCTCAACATCCTTATTAAATCGCATTTTCCGAATTAACTGTTCTGTTTCACGAGATGCTGTTCCATTTCCAATGGCAATTGCTTCAATTTTATAAGCATCTACTAACGAATTTATCTTTTTCATTGCGCCAATAGTATCGTTTTGTGGTGCATGTGGATAAATGGTTTCATTATACTCTAATCCGCCTTGCGCATTTAAGCAAACCACTTTACAACCAGATCTAAACCCTGGATCTATAGCTAATATTGTTTTTTCACCTAAAGGAGCACCCAACAATAATTGTTGTAGGTTTTTTGCAAAAACTTTAATTGCTTCTTCATCTGCTTTTTCTTTTGAAATATTTAAAATTTCATTAGAGAGCGCTGGAAATAACAAGCGTTTATATGCATCTTGAATAGCCAATTTAATTTGAAAAGAACAATCGCTATTGGAACTAATAATTCTAGCTTCCATTTTTTCCAAAGCACGGTCATGATCTATTTCAACCTTTACTTTAATAAAGCCTTCTTTTTCTGCTCTTAAAATTGCTAAAAATCTATGTGATGGACAACGATTTAAACTTTCTGACCATTCAAAATAATCTCTATATTTTTGAGCTTTTTCTTCTTTTTCAGTAGCTTTTACAACTTTAGTTGTAATACTTGCAAATTTTTCTAACTGATAACGAATATTGTTTCTAATATCGGTACGTTCATTTATCCATTCTGCAATAATAAAACGAGCGCCTTCCAATGCATCATCTTCGTTTTTCACATCATTATTTAGATACTTTGCTGCAATAGACTCAATATCTGTAGCGCGCTGGCTCATTATTATTTTAGCCAATGGTTCTAAACCATTTTTACGAGCGGTTTCAGCTTTTGTCTTGCGTTTTTTCTTAAATGGAAGGTAAATATCTTCTAAAGTAGTTAAATCTGTTGTAGCTTCAATTTTCAGTTTTAATTCATCCGTTAAAACTTCTTGCTCTTCTAACGCTTTTAAAATAGTAACTTTTCGTTTTCCTAATTCTTCAAATTGCAATTTATATTTTACAATATCACCTATTTGAACTTCATCTAAATTTCCTGTACGCTCTTTTCTATATCTTGAAATAAATGGAATGGTACAATCTTCATTTAGAAGTTCAATAGTATTTTTAATCCCATTTTCAGGAAGGTTTGTTTGTGATTTTATAAAACTTAAAATATTCATCTATTTAAAACTAATTGCTAAATTTTCTTAATCTATATTCTTCTGATTCTGAAAAATAAACACCTTTAATAAAATAGTTTTTATGCTTAAAGACAGTTTCTCCTATTTGAGATGTAAACCTATCTTCTTGATTAAACTCTTTTATTTTATCAAATTCATTTTTTGGAAAATCACCCTCTATATGATTTAGATTATGATCAAAAAGACAATTTATATATGTAGATTTTGTATTCACATAAGAATTATAAGCAAAATTTACAGGATTAAAAAATACCGACACAACTCCAAAAGAGGCCATTGGCATCCCAAATCCCATTGGCATCATACCGCCTCCACCTCTTCTTATCTCTTTCTTCCCTCCTAAAACAATTTTATATCCATTAGTGTAACTATTTACAGAAACCCCAATATCACCAGATGTAATTTTTCTTAAAAACTTTTTGGTTTTATCCATTTCCCTATAAGAATCATAAGCTCCACCTTCTTGTATAATAGGTGAATTTTTGAAATATATAGTATCATTAGCATTTACGGAATACTCCTTAACCAAATTACCTGATTCAAAATTTTGTGCTCTAAAAATCAATTCATCATCTGTTGAGGCTATTAAAAAAATATTATCCTCGCTTATAAATGAATTTGTTTTCTTTTGATTTGAATTTGTTAATTCAAGTGGTTTTGTAAACTGATTCACTTTCTTTTCAAAAGTGTTTAAATTAAAAGTTAAAGTTTGGGTTGTATTACTATTTTGATCAAACGAAAAAATTACATCATTATTTCTTATATATAATTTTACAAATTCTGAAGCAATTTCAATTGAACTTGGTGTTTTTTCATCAATTTTTTTAATATCTATTAATGTATTAGTTGAATATAATCCAGGCATCAAATCATACAAAACCACCATTTTCTCTTTCTTATCAATAAAATTATTGATTGCAAAATCGACTATATTAATGGAATGGTTCCCGTCATCATCAAAAGAATAAACCTTAAAAATTGACGTATATTTAATAATCGAAATAAGGTAAAATTTATTTTGAATACTTACAGATTGAACAAATTTTTCATTTTCTTTATCTAATTCAAATTCTTTTATTGTTGATTCATTTGTGCCGTAGGAAAAGTTAATTGTTGAAAACTTATCATGCCTTTTGTTTGTTAAAAATATTCTATACTCATTATTATTTTTGATACTATGTCCAATAATGGTTTTAAACATTCTACTCCTATCTTCAGATTTTAATTGACTAGTAATTTCAAATTTATCATTTAATAAATACCCATAAATATATTTAGCATCCACTAAAAACAAAGAAATATCGTCGTTTTTCTGATTTACAATTGGCAAAACATCTTTTAAGAATGATGTTGAGGTTTTTAAAGTGTTTTTAAATGTTATAAGCTCTTCTTGTGAATAGGTATTTAAAGTCAATAAAAGACCCAAACTAATAGCAATTTTCTTAAGCATTTCAGTAGCAATTATTTAAATTAGATTATTATTTAACTCACCTGCTCCCCATTGTTTACCGAATCATTTTCTGGTTCAATAAAAGCAAGTTTTCCATCAGGAGTATCAGTCATTAAAATCATTCCCTGACTTTCAATTCCTTTTAAAACTCGAGGGGCTAAATTTACAAGAACTGTAACTTTTTGTCCAATAATATCCTCAGGTTTAAAGCTTTCTGCAATTCCAGAAACTATAGTTCTAATATCTAAACCAACATCAACTTTTAATTGTAATAATTTTTTTGTTTTTGGCACTTTTACTGCTTCCAAAATAGTTCCAACCCTAATATCTAACTTCGTAAAATCATCAAATTGTATCGTTTCTTTTTGAGGTTCAACAACTTTATTTTCTACTTCATTAGCTTGTTTTGTAGCTTCTAATTTATCTAATTGCACTTGAATTTCTTCATCTTCAATTTTCGCAAATAATAGTTCAGCTTTTCCAATTTGATGATTTGAAGCAATTAATTCTTCAACTTTATCAATATCATCCCAAGCTATATTTTTATAAATATTCAAAATACCTTCTAATTTAGTAGCTGTAAACGGTAAAAATGGCTCGCAAACTACTGATAAACCTGCTGCAATTTGTAAAGCAACATACATAACTGTTTTTACACGTTCCGGATTTTCTTTTATAACTTTCCAAGGTTCTTCATCCGCTAAATATTTATTCCCTAATCTCGCCAAATTCATTAATTCTTGAGAAGCTTCTCTAAAACGGTAACGCTCAATTGAGCTTGATATAACTGATGGGAATTTTTGCAATTTTTCTAATGTTTCATTATCAACATCAGAAAATTCATTTGGTTCAGGAATAATTCCATCATAATATTTATTGGTTAGCACTACTACTCTATTTATGAAATTTCCAAAAATAGCTACTAACTCATTATTATTTCTAGCTTGAAAATCTTTCCAAGTAAAATCGTTATCCTTTGTTTCAGGTGCATTAGCAGTTAATGCATAACGCAATACATCTTGTTTATCAGGAAAATCTTCCAAATATTCATGCAACCAAACAGCCCAATTTTTTGAAGTTGAAATCTTATTTCCTTCTAAATTTAAAAACTCATTTGCAGGTACATTTTCTGGTAAAATATAACTTCCTTCGGCTTTTAACATGGCTGGAAAAATAATACAATGAAACACAATATTATCTTTGCCTATAAAGTGAATTAGCTTCGTTTTTTCATCTTTCCAATACGGTTCCCAATCTTTTCCTTCACGTGCTGCCCATTCTTTTGTTGAAGAAATATAGCCAATAGGCGCATCAAACCAAACATACAATACTTTTCCGTCAGCACCTTCAACAGGCACAGGAATTCCCCAATCTAAATCACGGGTTACTGCTCTTGGTTTTAAACCATCATCTAACCAAGATTTTACTTGTCCTAATACATTTGTTTTCCAATCGTTTTTATGACCTTCAACAATCCACTCTCTTAACCATTTTTCATATTTATCAAGAGGCAAATACCAATGTTTTGTAACTTTGGTTGTTGGCACATTTCCTGTAATTGCAGATTTTGGGTTTATTAAATCGGTTGCATTATGACTTGTTCCACATTTTTCACATTGATCGCCATAACTTTCTTCATTTCCACATTTTGGACATGTTCCAACAACAAACCGATCAGCTAAAAACTGATTTGCTTCTTCATCATACAATTGTTCGTTAGATTCTTCAATAAACTTCCCTTCATTGTATAATTTTTTGAAAAACTCTGAAGCTGTATCATGATGAACTTTTGCAGAAGTTCTTGAGTAATTATCAAATGAAATTCCAAAATCTTGAAAAGACTTTTTTATGATAGCGTGATATTTATCAACAATATCTTGAGGCGAAACACCTTCTTTTTTTGCTTTTATAGTAATTGGCACCCCATGTTCATCTGATCCGCAAATATAAATTACATCGTTTCCTGTATTACGTAAATAGCGCGCATAAATATCAGCTGGCACATAAACACCTGCTAAATGCCCAATATGAACGGGACCATTTGTGTAAGGTAAAGCTGCTGTAATAGTATATCTTTGTGAATTGCTCATTGAATTTTATTTAAGAAAGCACAAAAATAAGGATTAATGTTGATTTTTAGATTTGTTTAAGTGTTGAATTATTCATAAAATCTTTCATTGTCTTACATTTGGCATTCTATATTATAATAGTATTTTTACTAAAAAGACAAACTATGTTAAACCAAAGACTTTTAATTTTATTTATTAGCCTCCTATTTATACCTTTTTCCTATTCACAAAATATGATAGATTCTAAGCCATTGGAAGTGATTAAACCTCTTGAAAAACCAGCTTATTTAAAAGCAGGAGATACCATTGCTATTGTTGCTCCAGCCGGAATTTTAAAAAATCAAGAACCAATTGAGCAAGCTGTTAAAATGGTTGAAAGCTGGGGTTTAAATGTTGTTTTAGGGAAGCATCTCTTTGGAAGTAATTTTCACTTTTCAGGAACTGAAAATGAACGCATTGAAGATTTCCAAAGTGCTTTAGACGCAAAAAACATAAAGGCCATTTGGTGTGGAAGAGGTGGTTATGGAACTGTTAGAATTATTGACGATCTAGATTTTACCGAATTCAAAAAACATCCAAAATGGATTATTGGATATTCAGATATTACCGTTTTACACAGTCATATACATACGTTAGGTTTTGAAACTTTACATGCAATGATGCCTATGAATATGAAAGTTGAAGAAAAAGATAGAATTAAAACGGTAAAAACCTTTAAAAAAGCGCTTTTTGGAAAAGAAATTAATTATAAAATTACGGGGTCAAACTACAATAAAATAGGAGAAGCAAAAGGTCAGTTAGTTGGCGGCAATCTAGCTATTTTACAAAGCTTGCTAGGATCTGTTTCTTCAATAAACACCAACCAAAAAATACTATTTATTGAAGAAATTGGAGAATATTTATATAGCATTGACAGAATGGTATATGCTTTAAAACGCAGTGGTTATTTTGAAGAATGTAGCGGGTTAATTATTGGAGATATTTCTAACATAAAAGAGAATTCCACTCCTTTTGGACAAACATTTGAAGAAATTATTTTAGAAGCTACAAAAGAATATCATTTTCCTATTTTGTTTGGTTTTCCGGCTGGTCATGAGGACACTAATAAAGCTATTTTTTTAGGTAGAGAAATTGAAATGAAGGTTGGGAAACAACACTCAACAGTAAAATTTAGTGACTGAAAATCGTAAAAAAGATTGTAAAAAAATGGCTACACACAATGAATTAGGAGAAAAAGGGGAAGAACTTGCAGTTGAATTTCTTCAAAAAAATGGATATCAAATTTTAGAACGTAATTGGCGCTTTAAAAAAGCTGAAGTTGATATTATTTCACAAAAAAATGATGTTTTAGCTGTTGTAGAAGTTAAAACACGCTCTTCCAATTATTTTGGGAATCCACAAGATTTTGTAAATCCCAAAAAAATTCAATTATTAGTGGAAGCCATTAATGAGTATGTAACTTCAAAAGATTTAGACGTGGAAGTACGGTTTGATATTATTGCAATTTTAAAAAATAAAAATGCTTTTGATATTGAACATTTAGAAGATGCTTTTTTGCATTTTTAATTTTCAAAAAAGGCTTTTACATCTTCAAACAAGTTCGGTTTTGCTATTATTTTTTTGTCTTTATCTAATATAAAGTATGTTGGTGTTGCTATAATTTGATAATCTCTTGCTATGGTATTTTGCCACTTCTCTAAACCTAAAATGCTGGTCCATTTTGGAAAATTTAAAGTAAGCTTCTTAAACTCAATATCATCATTTTCTAAAGCAAAAGCCAATACACTAACAGTTGGTTTATCTTTTGTAAACTCATACAACTTTGGAATTTCAACTAAACAGTGGGAACATCCTGTGCTCCAAAAAACAAGAATATAATTTTCAGCTGTATTTAATCCCAAAAGTTTTTTTATGATTCCTTTTTCTTCCCATGTAATTTCAGGAGCATATTTTCCAACAGCTAGTTTTACTCTTTCTTGAATTTCTTGAACCATCTTATTATTTTTCACTTCTTCAGGAAGTTTATTGTAAAAATTTTCAATCACAAAATCAATTAAAACCGTATTTTCAATTTGAGCGAAATTATTAAGTAGTGTTATTAAAATTTCGTTTTGCAAATTAACATTTTGTGTTTTTCTCATTACTTCATCAACCGCATTTTTGTACAATGCAAATTGCACCTCAGCATCTTCTGAACCATTTAAATAAAAAACATAGTCCGTTACTTTTTCACTTAAGAAAGTAGAATTTATGAGTTCTTCATCCTTAAAATTTATAAAATCAAAAAAATGTTGTTTTACACTATTTAAATATTCTTGTGGTGTTTCAATTATAGTTGAATTATAATACTTATTGCTAGATTTAATAAAATTGTTGGCTAATTTCCCTCTGGAATCTTTCTCAAATCTTGTTTGAAAAGCACGAATAGCTGAATAAGAAATTTCATATAAATTATCAATCTTATCTCTATCTTTTTTGTCTTCTAAGTGAAAAAATGCTAATTGCAATGAATCTAGTTGTTGTTGTTTACTTGCAAATTCTATCAGATATTTATGATAGAGTTGATTTTCATCAGAGGAAATAAATTTAACCGTTTCAAAAGGATTTTCAGGATTAAATTTTAATGTTACGTTTTCATTGTTATAAATAAAATCAATAAAACCACCATTTTGCTGACTGTACATTAAACGATACATTCCTTTTGGTGTATTTTCAGGTAAATCAATTGAAAACTCGCCATTTACAATGGTTACATTTTTTATGTAAAGCTGTTTTGCACCTTTTAATTGATATAAAACCACCCAGCTAAAATTTTGTGCAGGGTTTAAAGTTCCTTTTACGTACGTTTGCCCTTGAACAGTGCAAGAAATTAGAACAATTATGAATAGAAGTTTTTTTAGCATACTCTTTTTTGAATGTTTTTCAATAATCAGACCAAAAGTAACTATTTTTATTTTTTGTAAAACAACAACTTATGAATTTTACCAATAAAACTGTCTGGATAACTGGTGCTTCTTCTGGAATTGGAAGATCTTTAGCTCTTGAACTTTCAAAACAAAACACCAAATTAATTCTTTCTTCAAGAAATGAAATTGAACTTAATAAGGTGAAAAGGGAATGTGAAAATTCACAAAATGCGAAAATTTTACTACTTGATTTAGAAAATCACAACACTATGTCTTCAAAAGTTGAAGAAGCTTTATTACTTTTCGGAACTATTGATGTGTTATTTAATAATGGTGGAATTAGCCAACGCTCATTAGTAAAAGATACATCAATTGATGTTGATAAATATATTATGAACATTAATTATTTAGGAACTGTAGCTTTAACAAAAGCTATTTTACCTCATTTTATAAATAAAAATAATGGTCACTTCGTTATTACTACAAGTATTGTTGGTAAAATAGGAACACCGCTTCGTTCCTCGTATGCAGCCTCAAAACATGCGTTACACGGTTTTTTTGATAGTTTACGCGCAGAGGTTTACCAAAACAATATCAAAGTTACTTTAGCTTGCCCAGGATTTGTGCAAACCAATGTTTCTTTAAATGCTTTAACTGGCAATGGAACACCACAAAACAAAATGGATGGTGCTACCAAAAATGGATTAACAAGTGAAACCTTTGTTAAACTATTAATAAAAGCAGTTAAAAACGAAAAACAAGAAGTTTATATTGGAGGTTTTAAAGAAAAACTGGGCGTTTATACAAAACGTTTCTTTCCTAAATTACTTTCAACAATGATTCGCAAAATGGCGGTAACTTAAATTACTTCTTTTTCTTTAAAATACAATACAATAGCCTCTTTTATTAAAACGGTTTGCTCGCCCGATTTTAAGGCTGGCAATTCTTCTAATGTTTTATAATGAGGCCAACTGTCTTCATCAAAAAAATCGAATTCGTAATATCCAAAAGGCTCTAAAAGTCTACAAATTGCAATATGCATTAAATTTACTTTATCATCCTTTTTATATTCAATATTCCCTTTTCCTAATTCTTGCACTCCAATTAAATAGATAATGGCGTCTAAATTTAGTTGTTCTCCTTCACCAAATTTAATTGCTAAGATCTCCAGTAATTGCTCGTAATCTTCCTTTAATTTTTGATCTCTTGACATTTGAAATTTCTAGTTAGTCTGCAAATATACAAATCGATTCATGTATATTTACAAAAACTCTTATATGAATACTTTTGATATTAT